>NZ_JAFUMA010000095.1 GCF_017483025.1 Anaerotignum sp.
CAAGTAGGTTTCCCCATTCAGAAATCTCCGGATCGATGGCTGTTTGCGCCTCCCCGAAGCTTATCGCAGCTTACCACGTCTTTCATCGGCTCCTAGTGCCAAGGCATTCACCTTATGCTCTTTCTTGCTTGACCAGTTTAATATAGCTATTTCTCTGGAATGTTTGTTGTAGCGATACAACGTGCAGCATTTTCATGCTGCTAGAAAATAGAAAATTTTTGTTTTCTCGATTGACTCTATTTTTGCTTTACTTGTATTCAGTTTTCAAGGTGCAAGTTTATTTTGTTGCGGCCTTTTTGCGACCGCTTGTATATATTATCACGCAGGTCATTCATTGTCAACAACTTTTTTTATTTTTTTGAAATTTTCTTCCCAAATATGAAAAAAGCCTGATCTTATCAGGCTTTTAAGTAAATATCGTCAATATCAGATACAATAAAATGTTGTTTTCGTATAAAAAATTTGCCACATAGGTTCTTTCCATGGCTGCAAACAGACCTTCAAAATCCGCCCTGCACTGAAAGAATGTCAGCACGATACAACCCATCCATATAAAGAACAGTCCTTTTAAACCACCAACCAGAAAACCGCTGAAATGATTAAAGAAATTGAGAACAGGGAGCTTACTGAACAGATGCAGTGCATTCAGCACCACTGTCACCACAATATAAATAAGAACAAATGCCAGCACCACACTCAGCACATTGATGCAGACATTCGCCAGAAATCCGGCAATGTATTCTTTCAGACTATCTACATCCAACAGCTGATAGATCACAGGGTTATTATTTTCCAACAGAGCTTCCTTCAGAAAATCCGGCAAGGGCATCCCCTCGATGATCTCCGTTTGGGTACGCAAGGTTCCTTCCTGTATTGCCATATCCAGCCCCATGGATTCCCGGATGGAATCGGCCATCTTTTCAAATAAAAAAGTTTCCCTCAAAAACTTCCCCACATAGGGACTGACGAATTTCGTCCCGATCAACGCCGCCAGCATAGGCAAAAACCCCAGCGCCGCCCGAATGAACCCTTTCCGCCACGCCGCCACGGCACACCCCAAAATCACCGATGCCACGATGACATCCAATATCAAACTCATCCTTTTCCCTCCTTTTTCTTCTATATTATATAAAGAAGAAAGGCGGCATGATGAAAACCGATTGCCGCCCGTTTTATTTTATTCTTCATTTTCTGCAGGTGCTTCATCTGCTTTACTAGCCTCAGCGGCATCCCCATTGCCGTCAGGCTTGGCTTCTGCATCCTCCGCCGCAGGCTTCTGTTCTGCGTGATCCGTCTGTGTCGCTTCCGCACTCTTCCCTTTTGTCATATCAAAGATAGAAACAGTCTCTTTCCCCACGGTCATCACACGATTCAGCTTTTCCATAGGGATCAGATCGCTCATATCTGCCGTCGCAGTATAATTCCAGCTCTCACTGCCGCTGTGAGTCACACCCGTATAGCTGCGGTCATTGCCGATCACAACACCCTTTTCCGCCGCCAGCAGATAAGTCACACTTTCCCCCGTTTCAAAGGAAGCCTTTTCCTTGCCGCTGCCATCCAGCCAGCAAACAGTACCTTTCTCTCTGCCGTCTTTATCCGCCACACTATCGCCCAAAGCCAACACAATATATTCCTTGTTGCCCATAGCCGCCTGGTCGATGGTGTTTTCCAGAGGATAGCTCCAAAGCTCAGAACCATCGCTGCCGATGCCATAAACTGCGACATCAGAGATCACTGCCAGCGCACCATTTTTGCGGTAGCTGATCGCAGGAATGATCTCATTTGTTTTTTCCACCGCCGCAAACATACTGTCTGTAAACTCTTCACTGTCTTCCGCGTTGATGTAGAATAAAAGCACACGACCAATGGGAGAAATATCTGTCGTATCCATATAGCTGACCGCAAACACACGGCTGTCATCGGAAACATCAGAGGAAAGTGGATAAATACCACTGCTTTCTTCCACGCGTTCCTTCAAAAGAGAACCTTTTGCATTATAAATACGGATACGATAAGAATTTTCATTCTTCGTGATCAAAGAAAGATATCCGCTTTCGTTCAACGCAAACTGCACAGGGGAACCTTCCGCCTGTAGGTCATAAAGGATGCCTTCCTTATTATAGACACGGACTGTCTTGCCGCCCATGTCACCCACAGCCAAATAATCCCCTTCCTGGACCAAAGCAGGAGAGGACATATTGAAGGTGTCACTCCATTTCTGATCCCCCATGGAAGTGAAATATTTCACGCCATCCTTTGTGCAAAGCATAAATTCCTTGCCAAAAACCGCCATGGTCGCTTTGCTGCTGATATCCACAGCCATACTTTCCGCAGGTGTTTCTTCCTTTGTCTCAGTCGGTTCCGTCTGTTTCATCTGGCTTACGAAAGATTGAAACATGCCTTTTCCATAAAAGGTATCGATATAGATACCACCAGCGAACAAACACACCACCGCCAGTATACAAATCAGGATCGTCAGGCTTTTATTGCTTATCCCTAAATTCAGATTTCGTTTTTGATTCTTTCTGGGTTGTCTGCGTCCCATTTTTTGCCTCCGTTATTCCTTGATGTTTCTCTGCACCAGGAACATCGCTCTGTCATAATCTTCTTTCTTTACATAAATCAGATACTCTGCCTGGTGTTCAGGAATTTCAGAGCTGCCGCCCGTCATTCTGCCGCCCATGAAAACATCGGCACGGTCAGAAACACGTACTTCATAGGAAATATCGAATTTCCAAAGGATATCGCGCACTTCCGCCTGTTTTTTCATATCAAATGTGCAAAGCAATTCTTTTCTATTCAAAATCGTGATCATATGGCCGCCTCCTTTTTTCATTCCAGAATTCTTTTTCTTATCATACTACATGCAGGGGGTTTTTGCAAATCTCCCCCGCTTCATTTATATAAAAAAGATGATAAAAAAAGCCCAAGGAAATTCCTCGAGCTTTTCATTTTTTCAAATCAGTTTTCTCTCAAATGTTCATACAATGCGATATATTTTTCTGCAGAGCTTTCCCAGGAATAATCGCAGTTCATGGCATTTTTCACTACATGCATCCATTCTTCCTTGCCCATATGATAGGTGCGCAGGGCTTCATCTACTGCCCAAAGCAACCCCCAGCCATCATAATGTTCAAACAGGAAGCCGTTGCCCTGTTTTGTTTCAGGGTCATAATGCTGGATGGTATCCGCCAGACCGCCGGTCTTTCTTACGATAGGCACTGTACCAAAGCGCAGACTGAACATCTGGCCCAAGCCGCAGGGTTCAAATTTGGAAGGCATCAGGAACAGATCTGCAGATGCGTAGATCTGCTGTGCCAGAGATTCATCAAAGAAAATATTGGAAGAAACTCTGCCGGGATAGCTGTTCTGCATATTGCGGAAAGCGTGTTCATACGCACCTTCCCCTGTGCCCAGCAATACAAACTGTACATCTCTTCGCATGATCTCATCCAAAACAGGTGCCAGGATATCCACACCCTTCTGGTCTGCCAGACGGGTGATCATGGAGATCATAGGAACATCTCTCTGCTCCAGCCCCAGTCTTTCCTGCAGAGCGCGTTTGTTTTCTGCCTTTCCTTCGGGATGTTCTGCACTGAAATGTTTTACGATATGTTTATCCGTTTCAGGGTTATTTGCCACATAATCGATACCATTGATGATACCGCAAAGCTGATGACTTCTGCTTCTTAAGATGCCATCCATGCCATAGCCGTATTCCGGTGTCTGGATCTCCCATGCATAGGTTTCACTTACTGTGCTGATGAAATCGGAATAAACCAGCCCCATTTTCATATAACTTACAGAGTCATAAAATTCCACATTATTATAGATCCAGCCGGGTACGCCCAGAATATCCATTGTTTCACGACCAAATCTGCCCTGATACTGCAGATTATGGATGGTAAACAGTGTCTTGATCTTGGAATACTGCGTCACCTTACTGTAGACCTCTTTCAAATACATGCAAAGAGGGCCTGTCTGCCAGTCGTTGCAGTGGATGATATCAGGGTAGAAATCCAGCATTGCCAGCATATCCAGAACAGCCTTGCCAAAGAATGCAAAACGTTCGTTATCATCACCGAAGCCATACAGACCGCCACGGCCAAAGTAATAATCGTTTTCAATAAAATATACAGGCACATCACCGGGTTTTACCAGAACCTTTGCTCTCTGTTTGCGCCACTGCAAATGAACGTCGAATTCCCCCACCAGTTCCACGCCATACATTGTCTCGTTTTTGATTGCTCTATGCCGAGGGATCACCACACGGACATCTACGCCTTTTGCACGTAATGCCTTTGGCAAAGAACCAACAACGTCGCCCAAGCCGCCGCTCTTGATAAAAGGCGCCGATTCGGAGGCAACCAGAAGCACCTTCAAACCTTTTTCCATAAAATATCACCTCACGTTTATCATACAATGAAAATTGATGAACAGCAAGAAAAATCCACTTAAGTTTCTATAAAATTTAACCCGTTTTTAAAAAATACAGCTTTTTAATTTCCTTTATATCTTTTTTCAAACGTGCTATACTATTTAAATCAAAAAGCGTACAATATCCAAAATTTATATAGAAAAGAGGTATGAACCATGAATCATTCCATTCCCGAAAGAAAGGATACTGACCCTCGTTTCCACTGGCATATCGAGGATTATTTCAAAACGGATGCAGACTGGGAAGCAGCCTATACATCTCTGGAAACAGCCATTCCCGAGCTGGCAGCCTTTTCCGGCAAATTGGCAGAATCCGCAGATACACTGCTTTCCTGCCTGAAAAAGAATGAGGAGCTGTTCCTGAAACTGGATCATGTTTACACCTACGCCTCCATGCGTATGCATGAAGACAGTGCTAACGCTTTCTATCAGGGCATGGCATCCCGGGCGGAAATGCTGCTGATCCGCTATTCCGCGGCCATCTCCTTCCTGACTCCCGAAATCATTGCCATTCCCGAAGAAAAACTTACGGCATTCCGCGAAGAAAAGGCCGCAGATTTCGCCATTTATGACCATTTCTTCCATACCCTGCTGCGCCAGAAAGCCCACACCCTTTCCCCCGCGGAAGAAAACCTGCTGGCAAAAACCGCAGAATTGGGCGGCGCACCCCAGCAGATCTTCACCATGCTGAATGACGCAGATATCCGCTTTCCCTCCATCAAAACTGCCGATGGCGAAGAAATGGAACTGACAAAGGGCAGATATGTAACATTCCTGGAAAGCCCCGACCGTTCCATCCGCGAACAGGCCTTCAAAAATCTGTATTCCGTATATTCCGGCCAGAAAAACACCATCGCAGCGACGTATGGTTCTTCTGTGAAGAGCGATGTTTTCTTCGCAGAAGCAAGAAAATATGGTTCTGCTATGGAAATGGCTCTCTCCGATGATAATATCCCCCTGTCCGTTTACGACAACCTCATTGATACCGTAAATAAAAACCTGCCTTTGCTGCACCGCTATGTTTCCATTCGCAAAAAGGAACTGGGCGTAGATGAACTGCACATGTATGACCTGTATGTGCCTCTGGTGCCCGATGCAGATGTGAAAATTCCTTATGATGAAGCCAAAAAAACAGTGAAGGAAGCGCTGGCAGTCATGGGTGAAGAATACAGCGCAGCTTTGGAACACGGCATGGAAAGCGGCTGGATCGACGTTTACGAAAACAAAGGCAAACGCGGCGGTGCCTATTCCTGGGGCAGCTACGGCGTGCATCCCTTTGTACTGCTGAACCATAATGACACCATCAACAGCATGTTCACACTGGCTCACGAAATGGGTCATGCCCTGCATAGCTTCTTCACATGGAAAAAACAGCCTTATCTCTATGCCGACCACAAGATTTTTGTAGCGGAAGTGGCGTCCACCTGCAATGAAGCCCTGCTGATGGAACACCTGCTGCAAACAACAGACGATAAAGTTATGAGAAAATATCTCATCAACTATTTCCTGGAACAGTTCCGCGGCACCCTCTTCCGTCAGACTATGTTTGCGGAATTTGAAAAAATCACCCACTCCATGGCAGAAAAAGGCGAACCTCTCACATGGGAAGGCTTGAACAAAATTTATCACGACCTGAATGTGAAATATTTTGGCGAAGAAATCGTTATCGATCCCGAAATCGATATCGAATGGGCACGCATCCCCCATTTCTATAACGCCTTCTATGTATATCAGTATGCAACAGGCTACAGCGCAGCCATCGCGCTTTCCAGAAAAATTCTGGGCGAAGGTCAGCCTGCCATCGATGCCTATTTGGATTTCCTGTCCAAAGGGGACAGCGAATACTCCATCGATCTGCTGAAAGGTGCAGGCGTGGATATGGCAACTGCAGAGCCTATCGAAAACGCAATGCAGCTGTTCAAAGAACTGCTGGATGAATTTGAAACTTTATAAAACAACAAAAAGCCTCAAGTCTTTCGACCTGAGGCTTTTTTCTGCGGATAACAGGACTTGAACCTGCACGAGTTGCCTCGCTGGAACCTAAATCCAGTGCGTCTGCCAATTTCGCCATATCCGCATGAACAAATGCTATTTTATCCCTCTCTCGCACAAATGTCAATATACGAAAAAAGTCTTTTCCTGACAGGAAAAAAAGAAAGCCCATCGAAACCGATGGGCTCTTTTGTTCTGAACCAGGAGGGATTCGAACCCCCGACCCACGGCTTAGAAGGCCGTTGCTCTATCCAGCTGAGCTACTGATTCATACTGCGCAAGCGGGTGATGAGAATCGAACTCACGTGTTCAGCTTGGAAGGCTGACGTTCTACCATTGAACTACACCCGCATAGAAAAAAGTGAACCAGGAGGGATTCGAACCCCCGACCCACGGCTTAGAAGGCCGTTGCTCTATCCAGCTGAGCTACTGATTCACGTCTAACGCAAGAGATATTATGCCACAATACATTTCATTTGTCAACAGATTTTTCAAATTTTTTTAAAAAGAATTTGCGGAGCAAAAACCGTATTTCGCCCCGCAAGTATCTTCAATTGATTCTTTTGAAATGTTCCCCATTCCAATATTCCATGATAGCCCCTTCTACCTTTCCATTTTCAATGGTCAGGATACCAAAAGTAGGCAGACCGCCGCTCCTTGGCAGGGAAATACTGCCGGGATTGAACATAGCCACTCTGCCGCTGCCATCCCAGAAAGGCACGTGGGTATGACCGAACAGCACCACATCCGCCCCCTGTTCTTCCGCCCAATAGCAGATAGTATCAGGGTTCCAATGAACTCTCTGTTTATGTCCATGAGTCAGAAGCAAGGCCTTTCCCCCAGCCCGCACCATTTTAGTAGAAGGTGTATCGATCATGTAATCGTTGTTTCCTTTTACATAAAGAAAAGGCAGTTTCGGAAATTCCTTCTGCAGTTCTACGGCATCCGCATCATGGTCCCCTAGATGGAATACCATATCCATTTTATTGCCAATGCGTTTCAACACGTTTCTGGCATTATCCAGATAGGAATGGGTATCGCTCAACACTAAGATTTTCATAAAATCACAGTTCCTTTTTCAGCATTTCTTTCATTTTGCGCAGAGCCTTGCCTCTGTGGCTGATGGCATTCTTTTCCGCAGGAGAAAGCTCCGCCATATATTTGCCCTGTTCAGGTACGTAGAAAATAGGGTCATAGCCAAAGCCGTTTTCCCCCTTTGCTTCATAGCCAATGATGCCTTCTACGGTATCATAACTTACCAGTCTTCTGCCATCAGGGAAAGCCGCTGCGATGCAGCTGACGAAACGGGCTGTTCTCTTCTCTTCTGGCACGCCATTCAGCTTTTCAAAAATAGCCTTGAAACGTTCAGGGTAAGGGGTATCTTCGCCCATGAAACGAGCGGAATAGATGCCGGGTGCCTTATCCATATAGTCGATTTCCAGACCGGAATCATCGCTCAGTGTGATCTTGCCGCCTGCTTCCATGATCTGTACCGCTTTTTTCATGGCATTTTCTTCGAATGTCTTGCCGTCTTCCACCACATCAATATTGATGCCTGCATCTTCCATGGAGATAACTTCCACATCCATATCTGCCAAAATCGCATTGATTTCTTTGATCTTACCTTTATTTTTTGTTGCAAAAATAATTGTTTCCATATTGTCCTCCTCAGTTCAATTCCAGACCGCCCAGCGCTTCCTTCTGGATCTCTTTCAGTTCTCCCGCAGCCTTTCTGCCCAAAGCCAGCAGTTCCAGCAGCTGTTCCTGGGTGAATGTGCCATGTTCCCCTGTGCCCTGCACTTCTACGAAATTGCCTTCGTCTGTCATAATAATGTTCATATCCACTTCCGCTGCGGAATCTTCTTCGTAGCAAAGGTCAGCCATGGCAACGCCATCTACCACGCCTACGCTCACTGCAGAAATATATCTGTGCAGGGGCATTTTTTCGATGAGACCTGCATCCAGCAGCTTCTGGCAGGCCAACGCCAGTGCCACAAAGCCGCCTGTGATGGAAGCTGTTCTTGTGCCGCCATCCGCCTGGATAACGTCGCAGTCAACTGTAATACTTCTTTCGCCCAGTTCTGTAAAATCCACCGCCGCACGCAATGCTCTGCCGATCAGGCGCTGAATTTCTGTGGAACGCTGATTCAGTTTCAGTTTGTTGATGTCTCTTTTATTTCTTGTGGCTGTTGCCCGAGGCAGCATGGAATATTCCGCTGTTACCCAACCTTCACCGCTGCCTTTTTTAAAGGGAGGCACACTTTCTTCCACAGAAGCATTGCACAGCACCTTTGTATTGCCCCATTCTATCAAAACGGAACCTTCTGCGTAGCGGGTGAAATCCTTGATGATCTTCACAGGACGCAGTTCGTCCACTTTTCTGCCGTCAAAACGATTATTGTCCATTTTCGTTCCTCCTTTGGATTTTCTCATAACTTATATTATATCATAATTTTATCCAAAGACATAGAAAAAGACCATAACGTTTCCGCTATGGTCTAAAAATCTTATCTAAGGTCGTACCGGAACGCTTCTTCAATCGCATCGGCGATCGCTTCCGCCACTGTATCCTGATAAGCCCCCTGAGAGATCTTCAATGCATCACCGGGGTTACTGATGAATACTGTTTCCACGATGACCGCAGGCACTGTCGTACCATTTAAAATCAGCAAATCCGTGCGGTGTTTGATGCCGCGGTTATTGTTACCCGTTGCTTCAATAATGCTTTCCTGGATCAGTTCTGCCAGAATCTGGCTGGTCAGCCCGGAACCGGTATCATTGGAATGTACCTTATACAGCACTTCTGTACCGTTTGCTGTTGCAGAGCCGGAATTCATATGGATGGAAACCATGGCATCGGCAATCTGGTTTGCGATCTGCGCTCTGCTGTTGTTGGAAGGATAAACATCACCGTCTCTGGTCACGTAAACCTTGATGCCGCTGCCGCTCAATTCATTAGCCACCTTCTGCATGATAGTCAGGTTCATTTCCTTTTCAATGATGCCGTTGCCGCTGGCGCCGGGGTCACTGCCGCCATGGCCCGCATCCAGCAGGAGCACCTTGTCATAGACATTCTGAGGATTCTTTACATAGATGATATATCTATCACCATCATCCTTGATGCTGTAGCAGCTAATGCGGTTCTGATTGAAACGCAAAGTCGTTTTGCCGCCGCTGGTGGAAACCTGAATGCTTTCGATCACATCGTCACCGATATCATATGTACCATAGCCGTAAACATCCTCATAATCTCCGGGAAGCACCACTTCAAAATATCCATCCAGATAATGGTCGTTGAATTTCACACTGCCTGTCTTGATGGCATCCTCTTTCTGCAGATACAGCACATCCTTGCTCGCGTCATAAGTCATATTTTTCATGGTAGAACGATAGATCTGCAGGGTCATGCTGTCACTGTCTGTCGTATAGCTATATTCCGTCAGATCGCCTACTTCGAAAACGATACGCAGGGTCGTTTCGTTAAACATACCTGTTCTGCCCGCTGTGACAAAATCCAGATTCTTCACATTCAATGTGCTGTCCAGTTCAGAAATGGCATTGGGAATATCCACTACAATGCGGTTGGGGTTCGCCAGCGTGAATACATTTGCGCCCAATGCGCCGTCCCCTTCGATCTCGATGACATCTTTATCCGTATTATCGTTATGTTTCGTAGAAATATCTTCCACAGTCACCTTGTCGAATGTTACATACACCTTCGTCTTATCCGCACTCTGGGTCACTTCATACTGTTTTTTCGCTGTCAGGTCCAGTACGACACGGGTATAAACCGTACCATCCTCCGCCGTATGCTGTGCCGTTCTCACGGCAGAAACAATGCTACTGTTGGTCGCTGTAATCTTGCTTGCCAGGCCGCTTTTTGTACCATAGAAATCCAATACGATCTTATTGTCTGCCACAATGGTTTCCTTATAAGAAGGAATTGCACCATTGGCCTGGATGGTAAATGTCTGGCCTGCTGTCGCGCTGGCAGGCACGCCAACCTTATTCAGCGTCACATAATTTGTTGTGCTTGGCGTTGTTGTATTTGTAGAAGGCTTCGTTGTAGCAGCTTTCTTTGTTTCAATGGAAACTGTACGGCTGGGGTCGTCCCATGAAATATCCAGATCCAGGGCTGTTGCCAGTGCGCGCACAGGCAGCATCGTTCTGTCATTTACGATCATAGGAGGTACATCCATGGTAAATGTTTTCCCATTCTTGTATCCTGTAGCCTTGTTGATCTCAAACACCAGCGTATAATCATCATTCACCACATATACCTGCTGTGCCGCTTCGTTCCATGTCACCTCACAGCCCAGTTCCTGGGCGATCTGCCGCATGGGCAGCATAGTTCTGCCATCAATGGCAACCGCAGGCATATCCTTTGGTGTCATTTCTTTCCCATCGATCTCGATGGTGATCTCCTTCGCATTGTATACGTGATTTTTTCCGTTATAAAAAAGGTTCATGCTGACATTCGCTGCATAAGCCGTGACGGATGATGCCATCCCCACCGCCATTGTTGTCAGCAGGAGCCGTTTCCACTTACTTCTCATCGTGTTGTTCCTCCTGCTCATTTTTATGGAAAGGCGCATTTGCGCCCATTTTGTCTCATTATGAAGTATAGCACAAAAGACAAAAAAAGAAAGATTCTTTCGAAGATTGAAAGAAAATCTTAATTTTTTGTCGAAAAAAGAGCGTCTATTGTTCCCAATAAACGCTCTTTTCTAATCTTCTCTTAATTTATTCTTCCTGCCCCTGGGCTCTCTTATCAAAAGCTTTCAGTTTCTTCATAACCTTGCCATGGACGCTGTTTGCGGGGAAATTGCCCGCCTTGTTTTTCTTGCCCGCAGGAGTACCCATCAGCAATTCGATGCCTTCATCGATATGGGAAATGGGATAGATGTGGAACACGCCTTCCTTCACCGCTTCCACCACCTCATCCTTCAGCACCAAGTCTTTTACATTGGAAACAGGGATGATAACGCCCTGTGTACCCGTCAGACCCCGTTTCTTGCACAAGTCGAAGAAGCCTTCGATCTTATACGTCACGCCGCCAATGGCCTGAATTTCCCCCTTCTGGTTCACAGAACCTGTCACCGCCAGGTCCTGACGAATAGGCAGTTCAGAAAGGGAAGAAAGGATGCAATACAACTCCGTACTGGATGCACTGTCACCGTCGATGCCGTTATAATTCTGTTCGAAGCAAACACGGCAGGAAAGAGACAAGGGGAAATTCTGAGCATAGGTCTGCCCCAAAAAGCCTGTGATGATCTGCACACCTTTATCATGGGTCTGACCGCTCATACGGGCTTCTTTTTCAATATTGACAATACCGGATTTGCCAACGTAAGTGGTGGCGGTAATTCTGGAAGGATTACCGAAGGCATAGCTGCCCATATCCAGCACCGCCAGACCGTTGATCTGCCCAACTTCACTGCCTTCTGTGTCGATCATAATGACGTTTTCTTCCAGCATTTCGTCCAGTTTTTCTTCATACAGCTTCAGACGCTGTTCTTTTTCGTAAATGGTCTTTTTGATATGCTCTGCTGTCACCAATTCTGCGCCTTCCAGTTTCGCCCATGTGACAGCTTCGCAAAGAATTTCTGCCAGATGATTGAAGCGGGTAGAAAGTTTATCCTGTCGTTCCGCCGTACGGGAAGAATATTCCACAATAGCGCAAACGGCGCTGACATCAAATTCCATCGTCTTTTCTCTATCTACGAAACGCTTGATGAACTGGGCAATCTTTTCGATATTTTCGTTGGTTCTGGGCATTTCATAATCGAAATCCGCTCTGATCTTGAAGAATTTATCGAACTCTTCATCGTAATTATCCAGCACATCATAATAATAGCTGCTGCCGATCATAATGACCTTGATCTTCGCAGGGATGGGCTCCGGCTTCAAAGTGGGCGCAACGACTGCCCCCAGCTGTTCCCGAATGGAATCCATTGTGATTTCCTTTGTCTTGATGACACGGCGCAAAGCTTCCCATGCCTGAGGGGTGGAAAGGATATCCTGGGCCTGCACGATAAGATAACCGCCGTTGGCTTTATGGAACAGACCACTTTTGATCTTCATAAAGTCTGTGGTCAGATTACCAAATTCACTGTCGTATTCTACTTCCCCCACCAGATTGTTATAGGTAGGATTGAAGGTCACCACGACAGGTGCGCCCTTGCTCTTGCTATGGTCTACAATCAGATTTACCTTATATTTCAGGGTCACATCCTCCGCAGGCTTTTTGCCCAGCATAGGCAGCAGACTTGCCAGACCTTCTTCGCCCTCTTCTTCCTCATCAAAGAACTGGCTGATATTTTCCAGCACATCCTCCTGCACATCGTTGATATAGGAAATGACTCTTTCATAATCCTGATATTTTTCCTGTACTGCATTCACATGGTGGCCAATAGCAAACATGCCTGTTTTGTAATCCAGCTGATCCATCTGCTTTTTGGATTCCTTATCCAGATCCCGCAATTCACGCATGATGGAGCCAGCCTTTTCCTGCACCATTTGAGAATTTTTCTCAATGATATCCTTCGTTTCTTCGCTCAGATTGTCATATTCCTCTTCTCCCACGGCCTTGCCATCCACCACGGGCATGAAGAACACACCGGAATTTGTGGTCTTTACCTGAAAATCATGCTGTTCCGCCACCACGCTCATCTCTGCCATCAGGGCATCCCTTTTTTCATCAAAGGAACGCTCCAGCGCATTTTTCTGAGTATCGTAATCATCAGTACGGAAAGCTTTCTGCAGTTCCGTTTTGAACAGCTGCACCAATTCTGCCATGTCCTCCTTGAACTGTTTGCCCATGCCCGCTTCGAAGCGCAGAGCCAGAGGGCTTCTGGGGTTCTGGAAATTGTAAACATAGCACCAGTCATGGGGCACTTCTTCCGTTTCCGCCAGCTTTTCCGTGCTGCTGCGGGCATAGGTGGTCTTGCCTGTGCCGGAAGGGCCCGCCATATAAATGTTATATCCCTTCATCTTTACCGCCAGGCCAAAATCAAAGGCTTTGACCGCCCTGTCCTGCCCGATGACCCCTTCCAAAGGTGTCAGTTCCGCAGTAGTCTGAAAATTCAAATCGTCAGGAAAACAGCCCTTTTTCAGCTGTGTATAATCCAATTCAAATGGTTTCGCCAATTTTTTCATCTCCTTTACAGAAAACGTCGAGAATCCGCAAAAATTCCCGACGCCCCTAATTTTTCTATTTATTTTCATCCATGAATCGCTTCATCATAATTCTCACAGAAAGGGAAATATTTCCACATGATGATGGCATCTTCCTTCGTATCAGGATAATAATTCTTTCGGATACCTTCCGCCTTAAAGCCGTATTTGTGGTACAGCGCCTGTGCAGGGGCATTCCCCATACGTACTTCCAGCGTAATGCCGTCCATTTCTTTTTCCAAAGCCACTTCAATGAGTTTTTCCATCAGCATGCTGCCAACGCCCTTGCCACGCACCTCTTCCAATACGCCCACATTGGTGATATGGCCTTCCGTGATGACATGCCACATGCCAGCATAGCCGATGATCTTGCCATCCATCACAGCAACATAATAGATCGCCATGGAGTTTTCCTTCACTTCTCTTTCAAAATCGGCTCTCGTCCAAGGGATGGAAAAAGTCGCTTCTTCCAACGCCACCACGCCATCGATATGTTCTTCTGTCATGGGGATAATTTCGATCATTGTCCCTGTTCCTCCTTGGCCAGGCGTTCTTCTCTTTCTCTTTCCGCCTGAGATTTTCTCAAATAGATCAGTTCGAATTCGTCACCGGGCTTTGCCATGCCTTCTTCCGCCAAAATTCTGCCAAGGGCAGCCACGGAAGAGGCTCTCTGCATATTGCAATGGGCAGGGGCAAAGAGGAGGTTTTCATTTTGTTCCAGTTTTGCTCTATGGACAGGCACGCCATCACCCAGGAAAATCACTTCGTTTTCCAGCATTTCCGCGATCTCAATGACCCTGTCGATACTTTCTGCCATATGGTCTGTCAGGCGGATCAGCTTGCCGTTTTCCCACATATAAAAAGCGGCATAAACCTGATTTCTTCTGGCATCCATGATAGGACAGATAAATTTATTTGTTTCAAACACATTATATGCCAGGGCATCCAATGTGGGAACGGCAACCAGAGGCTTGTCCAGCGCCAGGGCAAAGCCCTTTGCCGTAGCCGCGCCAATGCGCAGGCCCGTAAAAGAACCGGGGCCGGAAGCGCAGGCAATACAGTCAATCGTTGCCTTATCGGTTTCTGTTCTTTCGATAATATCCGCGATCATCGGCATGATGGTCTGGCTGTGGGTCAGTTTATAATTCAATGTAAATTCTGCGATCAGTTTATCATCTTCCACCAGGGCGGCACTGGCTGTCTGCCCCGTGGTATCGATACCTAAAATTTTCATGCTCAGCCCTCCTGTCTGATGGTGATGCAACGGTAATCGTCGTCCTTCGTATAATCTTTTTCCACGGTGATCCAAATGGCATCTTCAGGGATCAGGTCTTTCACCAGTTCTGCCCATTCCACCAGACAAACGCCTTCGCCGTAGAAATATTCTTCATAGCCGGTGTCCTCCATTTCCTCTTCGCAGGAAATACGGTACACATCAAAATGGTACAGGGGCAGTCTGCCTTCGTATTCATTCACGATGGCAAAGGTAGGGCTGGTCACATGATCTGTAATATCCAGGCCCTTGGCAAAACCCTTGGTGAAAACGGTCTTGCCCACGCCCAGGTCGCCGCTGAGGCAGTAGATCTGCCCGGCTTTGGCTTCCCGTCCCATTTTTTCGCCCAATTCTTCTGTTGTCTTGGGGTCATATGTTTCGATTCTTTCTTCCATATTTATCAACCTCAGTAAATAAAGATCGCTGTGATATCTTCATCCAAAATACGTGCTTCTTTGCCGTCATAATAGCCCAGATCGCCCAGACCTTCTGTCACATCATAGCCGCTGATATAAGCCAGCTTGCCATTGCCTTTATACTGGAATGCAAAAGCACTATCCGCAATCAAAGTTTCTTCTTTGCCATCCCAGCATCTCAACTGACCATTGCCTGTTTTGCTGTCTGTGTCAGCAATATAATATACTGCATCATCGGCATACTGCACACCGCATGCACCAGCGATGGTCGTTTTGCTGCCTGCCATAGCCAGTGTGCCTGCGCCATTTGCATAATCAAAATAGTAGAACAGTTCTCCACCAACGAACGCAAAACTTTCCACATCCATCTGAACCGCTTCTGCTTCTGCATCCTTGCCCAGTTCCATCTGCATCAGGATATTGCCGCCTGTGTTAGGGTCTGTGATCATATATGCTGCTTTTTTGCCGTCAGCAGAAAGCTTCAGCGTATCCAACTGGGGCTGGCTGCCTGTCAGCAGATCTGTATCTCCCGCAGTATTTGTCAGGAATACTTCCATACCACCATAATTCAGAGACATGTAATAGATATATTCCACCATATCCAGCCCGCCGCCAATGACAGACAGGTGCAGAGGGTTGAATTCTTTTGCTCTGTAGCCAACAACATAAGGCTTGTCGCTGTCCACGCCAACAGCCGCCACAACGTTTTCCTCCACCAGCACGCTCTCGCCGCCTGTCAGGATGTAACATTCCTGCAGCAGGGGTTCAAAGCCTTCTCCATTTTCCATTGCTTCGCGGATGGCGTCTCTCTGCTGTTTCTGTTCATAGCCTTCGTCGCCTTCTTTGATCTCCGCATCGCTCTCAGCCATGTCATCTACAATGATATCTTTGTAAAGCACCGGTTCATCCGCTGTTTTGCAGTAAAGAACATCTCTGCCATTGGGCAGCAGTTCCATGGAAGAGACATTTTCTGCCACAACGGCAGGTTCTTCACCATCAAAGGCATAGCTGAAAATATTGTATCCATCCGTACCCGCTGCAACGAAATACAGGATACCTGTTTTCTCCGCCAGTTCATAGGTTTCAGCCGTATCTGTCAAAGGCAACGCATTGCCTTCGCCTACCACTGCTGCGCAAAGCATGTTATATCCATCGATAAATGCCAGATATTTACCGTCCGCACTCAGGGAATATACGTTGTCTTCCAGATGGATACCATCTTTGACCATCTGAATCTCCGCACCATCAAAGGTGCACAGTTCCATCTCTTCGCCATTCTGTCTCAGATAAGCCACCACTTCGCCATCTTTGCTGGACATATAGTCATAAACATTGCTGTCGATCAGTTCTGCTTCTGCCGCTGTATTTTTTGTATCTTTACGGTACAGATCAAAGCCGCCTGTTTCATCGATATCATCGGAGAAATAAGCCCAATGACCTTCCTCTGTGCAGCCTGCACCCCATGCTGTATAGAAATAGTGATAATTGCCGCCTTCGCTGATGCCTTCCTGCAGCAGGTAAGGTTCATTTTTCAGGTCATAGAAGTACAGATTGTTATCCTTTGCATACAGCACACCGGTATCCTGCACGCTGCTGCCGCTGGAAGGATTCATCCAGCAATAAGCCAGAATAGCAATGAGCGCCGCCAGACCAATGATGATACCAATGATATTGCTGCCGCCTTTTTCTGCTTTCTTTTCTTCTGCAGGGGCAGCTGCCATAGGCTCTTCTGCCGTTTCTTCTGTTGCCTCTTCCGCGGCTTCGGGCTGTTTTTCTTCCACAGCCGCCTCTTCCGCAGCAGGCTCCGCTTCTTCTATTTCTTCAGGAACGGGTTCTGTTTCCACAACTTCCTGTCCTTTTTCCAGTTCTTCTTTCTTTTCCAGTTCATCCATTTTTGGCGTCCTCCTAATAATTTGTTAATAATTGTTAAAAAAATCTGTTCCAGATTGCCAAAGCCACACGCCCGATGCCTTTGGTATTTCTCACAGCCTTTTGATTTCGTTTTTTTCGGCCCTGCTTCTTTTCCGTTTTCAACGCTGCCTTTGCCGCTTTTTTCGCCGCTTTTTCCACAGCCTTCAGCGCCGCTTTTTTCTTTTCTCCAGGCAGTTTTTTCTTCAAATCCAGCGCCTTTTTGCCTGCCTTGACTGCTTTCAGTCCTGTTTGGGCCGCGCTGATGCCCGTTTTCACCTTCGGGTCCATGAAAAGCCCCCTTCCATCGTGTTTTCACGTATTTTTTAGTATACCACAACTACCTATATAAAGTCTACTCCGCGATTTATTAACGAATTGTTACAAAATTTGAAAAATTAATGAAATTTTAGTTTACAAATTCCTGTTCTTCCATTATAATACACTCTGGATAGAATAACAGAAAGGTGAGAGACACCCAATATGAGTGAAAATCAAAATCAGGATCAGGATCAGAAAAAACATTTTCTGACCCTTCATATTTCCCATAAAGGTCAGCAGAAAACCATGCATTTCCGCATCCGCCATGCGGCAGCCATTTGTGCAGCAGCGGCCGTGCTGGTAGGCGGCGCAGCTTTTTCCGTTGGTGCTTATCAGAAGACAAAAACAGACCTGCAGGCTTCCGAAGAACAGCTTCTGGAAACAGAACGCGAAAACCGCAAGCTGGAACAGAGAGCGGAACTGCTGCAGAATGAAAATAACGAATATACAGAAAACATCGATGCCATCCAGAATAAAACAACAGAGCTGGAACAGAAGATGAATGAGATCGAAACGGTAAAAGAAGACCTTTACGACCAGATCAATAACATGAATGCTTCCGATTCCTCTTCCGCAGCCCTTACAGCTGTAACAACTGCTCTGGATACTGCAAATGCTGCGACACCCACTTTCACAAACATCGTCAGCACATCCTACAACAAGGCATCCACTCTTTCCGCTCAGCTGGATAAAATGCATGCCCTGATGGATGAAACAGGCGTTTCCTTCACAGCAGTTGCCGATGAAGTAACTTATGCTCTGGCTTGCCAGAACAATATCCCCAGCGGCTGGCCTGTAGAAAGCAGGATCGTTTCCACAGAATTCAACCCTACCGCAGACCCTTCCATCAGCGATGGCAGAAAGCATTACGGCATGGATGTTTCCACAAAAAGCCAGATCATCCCCATCTATGCAACAGCTGCAGGTACAGTCACAACAGCCACATTCCACCCTGAATTTGGCTACTATGTTGTTATCGACCATTACAACGGCTTCACCACTCTCTTCGCCCACTGCGACGAATTGACAGTTAACGTTGGTGATAAGATCAAAATAGGCGATATTGTTGGTACAACAGGCAGCACAGGCATGTCCAGCGGCATCCATCTGCATTATGAAATCCAGTTGAACGGTGTATATCAAAACCCCAGAGATTATCTCGGCGAATAAAAAATCAAGGCTATCTGAAAAATCAGATAGCCTTTTTATATTCTTCTCATATTGCCTTACACTTTGCGAATCTCTGCGCCGAAGGGTGTCAGCGCCAGCATGGCAAATTTAAAATGCTGCAGGCCAAAGGGGATGCCCACGATGGTCAGGCAACAGGTGATACCCATTACTACAGAGGACAGCGCCAGTTCCACACCACAGAGCAGCACCCAGATCACATTCAAAATCACAGACCCGGAGCCCATATTGCCGTAATAAATCTTCTTCCCAAAGGGACACAGCACCATCTTCGCAAATTTGAAGCACTGCCTGCCCACAGGGATGCCAATGATGGAAATACAGCAGATAAGGCCAGCCAGAAACCAGCCAACTGCGGAAATCAGTCCGCCGAAGATGATCCATAATACATTGCCTAAAACCTGAAATACGGACATAATCATTCCTCCTTTATTCAAACTTCTCATTTCTGTAAAAGGCTACAGTTTTTGCGTAATCATCCTTTTCCAGAGCTTCTTTTCCTTTCTCCGAAAGAGCATACACGCCCTTTTCCACTCTTTGGAACCATTTATCATAATTTCTGGATAACAATCCCACATAATCCCCCATGCCTCGTTCCCGCAGAGATGCCATGGAGACCTGCCCTTCCTTCTCTAAAAGGCAAGCTAATCGAATAGATTTTTCTCGGAAAACAGTAATGATCTTTCTCCTCGTCATGCCGCCCACGTTCACATCCATCTGGCGGTTTTCCATTTCTGCCTTTACCCGTTCTCGCTTTTTTCGATTTTTCCATGCAAGGCTGTCGGAAGGCTCCAGAACCACATCTACGGTCTTCAGAGGGCTATCCAGCGCAACGGTCAGAAGCCCCAGCTCCAACCGTTTCAACAGTTTCAACATATCCTTCCAGCTTTTTTCCCGCGCACCTTTTTTCGGACGGGGAATGGCTACGAATACCTGCTCCGTCAGGCTCTGGCGTTCCAATCCCTGATAAACCAGTTTGAGGCTGAAAGCCTTTTTCAGCTCTACGATGAGCAGTTGTCCATCCTTCACTGCAGCGATGTCGCAATTTTTCACCTCTGCCTGCACCTGATAGCCTTCCTCCTCCAAAAATGCACGGATAGGCTCATATAAATCTGTTTCTTTAAAGTCTGCCATTACTTTTTCTCCATGAAGGCTTCAATTTCCTCTACCGTTTTGATCATAGCAGAAGTCATCACTTCGTTGCCCTCTTCTGTTACCAGCACGTCATCCTCGATACGGATGCCGATTTCCCATTCTTCGATATAGAGCCCCGGTTCCACCGTCAGCACCATGCCTGGTTCCAAAATACGGTCACCATATCTGCCTACGTCGTGGGTCTCCGCACCAAGATAATGGCTCACACTATGATAATAATATTTCGCCACATCCTCTTTTGTGTCTACCAGACCGATTTCTTTCAACTTTTCAAAATAATGATCTTTCAGTAATTCATTCAGGCTGTTGAAAGGCACACCGGGTTTGATGGCATCGATGACCTTCTGCTGGCCTTCCAAAACGATGTTGTAAACCAGTTTCTGTCTTTCTGTAAATCTGCCATTGATGGGGAAAGTACGGGAAATATCCCCGTTATACCATTCCCACTGGGCACCCGCGTCGATGAGGATCAGTTCATTATCTTCTACAGGCTGGTTATTCGCCACATAATGCAGAATAGTGCCTCGCTTGCCGCCAGCAGCAATAGTCGCAAAAGCCTTATCCCTTACTCCGTTTTTCATCAACACATAATCATAAGCGGCTTCCACTTCATATTCCTTCATACCAGCCTTGGCCGTTTTCATCATTTCTTCGATGCCCAGGCGGGTGATATCCATAGCCTTGCGCATCCGCTCCAGTTCCCAATCTTCTTTGATGAGACGCATTTCGCTGAATGGCTGATAGAGGTCACCAAAGACCATCTGGGGGGCATTGCGGCGTACTTTCTCCGCAAATTCCAGCGCAGGGCTCAGTGCGTCGTCCCATTCGCGATTTTCCATATCCAGCCACAGTTTTTTGATGCCATTTTTGAAAACATAAGAAGCAAAGTCGTTTTCGAATTCGTCGATCCAGCCGATGTTTTCAACGCCGCTAATCTCCATTGCTTCTTCTGCTGTCATGTTTGCGCCGACCCATTTCGCCATCACGCCGTTGTCTCTGGGGATGTAAAGGGTCTCTTCCACGCCCATTCTGGTCTTCGCCAAAAAGAGGATGCAGTCCTCTCTGTCGATGCCTGTTGTGTAGTAAAAATTGCGGTCAGGGGAAAAAGGGTACTTCTCATCCCCTCTTTTGAAAGGCGCCTTTCCCGCAAACAATCCTGCCGCCGAGAACATTTCAATACGGCTCAGCAGTTTTTCTCTGTTTTTTTTGAATGCTTCTTTCATCTCTCCACTGCCTTTCACCCAAAAGATATCATAGAAATCTTTCGTATTTTTAAACAAATTCTTAAAAGTTTTCTAATATTACAAATTATTCTTCTACTAAGAAACCTTTTTCTTCAAAGAATGCTTTCAGGGCTTTCTTCTCCCCTGTTACTCTGCCCTGTACTGCATCAGGCTTGCCGCCGCCCTTGCAGCCGAGGGGTTCTTTCATTTCGTCAGTATATGCGCGGGCATCTTTTTCATTGCTCAGCAGCACAAAGGCATAACCTTCCCCTGTTTTGGAGAATACCGCTGTGCGTTTCGCGCCCTTTTTCAGCAGCAGATCTGCAAAGTGGGTCATATCCTTGCTGTTCAGGCCGTCGCCAAAGAAGAGGATATTTTCTGTACCCTCTGCCACTTGTTCCGCCTTCTGGGTAAAGTATTTCCATTTCAACTGGTTCAATGCCTGCGTCAGCTCATCTCTTTCTGCCAGCAGATTTTTCACTGCACCATCTACTTTTTCCGCAGGTACGGAAAGCATCTTACCAGTTTCTGCAGATACCTCGTTTTTCTTGCGATAATCCTGCAGAGCGCGTTTGCCGCAAAGCAGTTCCAGTCTTGTGCCGCCTTTATAATTCTGAGCGCTGATGATTTTGATCTGGCCGATCTCTCCCGCCAGTTTTACATGGGTACCGCAGCATGCACAGCAGTCATATTCCCCAACATTGACGATTCGAACCTGACCTTCCAGCTCTTTTTTGCTGCGATATTCCAGCGCATCCAGTTCTTCCTTGGAAGGATATCTGATACCTACGGGAACATTTCTCCAAACTGCTTCGTTGGCCTTTTCTTCCAGCCATGGCAGATCTTCATTGGGGATTTTTGTATTCAGATCAATTGTGATCATTTCCTTGCCCATATGGAAACCTACGTTATCGCAGCCATATTTCGCACAGATAACGCCGGAAAGGATGTGCTCGCCAGAATGGTTCTGCATCAGATCAAAACGGCGTTCCCAGTCGATCTCACCTTCCACTTCTGCTCCCACTTCCAGAGGCTTGTCTGTTGTATGGGTGATGATATCATTCTTTTCATGCACATCCAATACATTCACGCCGCCCAATGTCCCCATATCCGCAGGCTGTCCGCCGCCTTCGGGGTAAAAAAGTGTTCTGTCCAGAACCACTTTCCACCCATTTTTTTCCTCTGTACATTCCAGCACTTTTGCTGTAAATTTTGTTGCATAAGCATCCTGATAATATAATTTTTCGGTCATAGTTTTTCCTCCGTATATTGCATAATATATGAATATGTATATTATATCATAATAAAAGAAAAAGCGGTATGCTCTAAGAGCATACCGCTTAAATTCAATTTTGTAATATGTATGATTTAGATGGATTATTTGTCCAGCTGAGGAGCAACGTCGTCCATCCATTTCATCAGACCGCCCATTTCTGCGTCTTTGTCCCAAACATATTTCTTTGTTTCGGAAGCAACTACGCCGGACAGACCCAGCAGAGCAACCAGGTTGGGGATGATCATACATGCGTTCAGCATATCGGCTACGTTCCATACTACTTCCAGAGCAGCTACGCAACCAACGAATACTACCAGTGTCCATGCAATACGGTAAGGTTTGATAGCCTTAACGCCTACCAGGTATACCCATGCACGTTCGCCGTAGTAAGACCAGCCCAGGATTGTGGACCATGCGAATGTGATCAGACCGAATGTCAGAACTGCGGGACCGATAACGGGGATAGCATTGAATGCTGCGGATGTCAGGTTAGCACCAACCAGACCTTCCATACCAGCGGGGTCTTTGATCATGGAGGATACCAGAACCAGACCTGTCATCAGACATACAAC
>NZ_JAFUMA010000096.1 GCF_017483025.1 Anaerotignum sp.
ATACCTGCAGATCCTTGAAATGGTTGGAATTGCGCACTGCCTGGAAGAGGGCAGAGCACATGCGGCTGTAATATTCCATGGAACCGCCGCTGTCCATCAGAAGCAGGACCTTAACAGTATTTCTTCTGGGTTTATCGTAAACCACTTTCAGGCTGCCGGCGTTGTCGCAGGTTTCACGAATGGTGCCGTCGATATCGAATTCCGTTCTGGCTTCGTCTGCCCGGGCGGAGAACTGGCGCAGTCTGCGGAAGGCCATCTGGAACTGGCGGGTATCCAGTACGTTATCTTCGCGGAAATCACGGAATTTACGATCGCCCGCCACCTGAAAGGCGCTGCGTTTCTTGCTTTCGCCGCCCACGCGGATGCCCTTGCTGATATCGCCGCTGTTGCCGAAGGGGGAAGCGCCGTGGGTGCCCACCCAATAGGAACCGCCGTTGTGTTCTTCTTTCTGTTCCTGCAGTCTTTCCTTCAGCATCTGTTCGATCTGCTGTTCGGAAAGACCCATGTTTCGCAGCATGTCCTCCATGCTGTATTTGCCGTCCAGCTCTTCCTTGGGTTTATTCAGCCAGTCCAGAAGTTCCTTAGGCAGTTCATCGGTGGCCCGTTCCATGTCTTTGAAATATTCCAGGAAGGCCCCGTCGAATTTGTCGAAATCTGCTTCGCTTTTTACCAGAATGGCGCGGGCAAGGTAATAGAACCCCGTGAAAGAGGAATTGTGCAGACCCTTATCCAGCGCTTCGATGAGGGACATCCACTCATTCAGGGAAACCTTCAGCCCTCTGGCGCGAAGAAGATAAAAGAATGAAGTAAACATAAGCCATTCACCTACTTACTTCAGGTATTTTCTCATAGTGTCGATGTCTTCGTTCTTTTTCAGCAGTACCCCTGCGAAAGGAACGGTTTCTTTGATTTTATAGGAAGGCACACCGCCCAGCTCCAGCGCGCGGATCCAGTCGATGACTTCGGATGTGCTGGGTTTTTTCTGGATGTTGTAGAGACCTCTGATCCAATAGAAGGTTGCCAGAACCTGCTGCAGCACGTTTTCTTCCACGTGGTCGAAGTGTACTTTGATGATCTCTTCCATCTGTTCCGCATTGGGGAATTCAATGTAGTGAAAGATACATCTGCGCAGGAATGCGTCGGGCAGTTCCTTTTCCGCGTTGGATGTGATGATAACGATAGGGCGCTGTTTTGCTTTTACAGTTTCCTTTGTTTCAGGAATGTAGAATTCCATCTTATCCAGTTCCCACAGAAGGTCATTGGGGAATTCCAGATCGGCTTTGTCGATTTCGTCGATCAGCAGGATGACCTGTTCGTCGCTGGAGAAAGCTTCGCCCAGTTTGCCCAGTTTTACGTATTTTGCGATATCGTCAACGCCTTCGTTGCCGAACTGGGAATCATACAGACGCTGTACCACGTCGTAAACATACAGACCGTCCTGGGCCTTTGTGGTGGATTTGATGTTCCAGATGATGAGCTTTTTGCCCAGGGCCTGGGAAATGGCTTCGGCCAGCATGGTTTTGCCTGTGCCGGGTTCGCCTTTGATCAGCAGAGGTTTCTGCAGGGCGATGGCGATATTTACGGAACGCATCAGCTCTTCGCTGGCTACATAATCTTTACTGCCTTGGAATGTCATATTCATAATTGGGATCACGCCTTTCTGGTTTAAATCTTTTGCATACGAATCATCTAGGATATCATTATTGTATGGGCAGAAGGGAGGATTGTCAAGAAAAGCCTTGAAACATAGGGATTTTCGGCTTTTTGCAATAAAAAAAGGACGACATTTAGCCGTCCTTTGCGCGTCTGTGTTTATTTTACATCCAGACCTGCCATTCTTGCCATTTCCAGAATGGAAGCCTTGGATACTTTTTTGCCTTTGTAATCGATCAGATCATCCATGCTGCCTGTGAAAATATCAGCGGGTTCATATTTTTTCAGAATGATGGTATTTTCATCTACGAAAATCTCCAGGGAATCTTTGATTTCGATCCCCATATTGCGGCGAAGCTCAATGGGCAGAACGACTCTTCCCAGTTCATCCACTTTTCTTACGATACCTGTTGATTTCATTTATTTGCTTCCCCCTACTACGATAAGTTTCTGTTCTTTGATACGGATATAAAAATCTTAACTAAATCTTAACACAGGGTGAAAAAAATTTCAACCGTTTATGCGAAAAATGTAAAATGATAACATATTCCTGCCTGAAATATACAGGTTTTCCGAATGACTTTTCATAAAAAGAAACAACCGCGTATATACTTGACAGAAGGGGGCGAGGCTATGCTGAACGGGATCTGGGGTTTTTTTGTCATTGGCGGAATACTGACAGGGGCTTTCCTGGGCAGGATGGACATGGTGACGGCGGCGGTCATCGGCGGCGGAAAGTCTGCCATGGAGCTGGCCTTTACCATGGCGGGGGTAGTGGCGGTCTGGTCTGGGGTACTGAAAATCGCGGAAAAGGGCGGCATGATCGACGTTTTGGCGGGAAAGATGACACCTCTGATGGATTTTCTCTTTCCATCCATTCCCCGCACCCACAGGGCGAGAAAATACATAGCCACCAATTTTGTGGCAAATTTCCTGGGCCTGGGCTGGGCGGCTACCCCGGCAGGGCTGATGGCCATGAAGGAACTGCAAAAGCTGAATCGGGAGGAACCGGGAACGGCTTCCGCCGCCATGTGTATGTTCCTGACGGTGAATATGACTTCCCTGCAATTGGTGACGGTGAATATCCTGGCCTATCGGGCGGAATTCGGTTCAGCAAACCCGGCGGAGATCGTGGGGGTGGGCATTGTTGCGACCCTCATTACCACAGTGGTCGGCACTTTGGCGGCAAAGGCATTGGAAGGGAGGGCGTAACATGCGTATCCTTTTGACCATATCGGATTTTCTCATCCCTGTGACGGTGCTGTTTATCGTCGTTTTCGGCTGTTTGAAAAAGGTGGATATTTATGAAACCTTTCTGGAAGGGGCGAAGGAGGGCCTGCAGACGGTCATCGACATTCTGCCTACCCTCATCGGCCTGATCATGGCGGTGGAAGTCATGCGGGCCGGGGGACTTCTGGAAATTCTGGTGGAGCTGATCCGCCCTGCCTGTGATATCATCGGTTTTCCTGCGGAGCTGGCGCCTCTGAGCATCGTGCGGCTGGTCTCCTCTTCCGCGGCTACGGGGCTTCTGACAGACCTTTTTTCTGCCTATGGCCCCGATTCTTTTATCGGGCGGACGGCTTCTGTCATGATGAGCTGTACGGAAACGGTATTTTACACCATGAGCCTGTATTTCCTTTCCATCGGTATCCGCAAAACAAGGTATACCCTGCCCTGCGCGCTGCTGGCAAATATCGTCGGTGTCTTTGCTGCGGTGTGGCTGGTGCGGGTTGTTTTTTAAAGTTGGATAGGGTATAATCAAATTTACGAGAGAAATCAACGCCCGCAAAGGGCGTTTTTGCTAAGAACAACGGGAACCTTTGAGAGAGGGAATACTATGAAAAAATGGATGATGGCGCTGGCGTGCCTGCTCCTTTGCACTGCCTGCGGGGCGGAGGAGGAAGAGAACACTTTTAGCCTGACGGCTGCCCAACAGGAGGCCTATACGAAAACCATCGATGGCGTGATGGAGGAATTTTATTGGGATTATGACAAAGCCAGCCTGACCTTTGGCGCGGCGGTGGTGCCGGAAAATAATGAAGAAAACACCAGACTGTTCACGGCTTCTGCTGCCTGCGAATATAATCTGAAAGGCAAGGCGGGGCAGGATGCCGTGCTGGCAGAAGCTTCTCTGCTCCATTATAACGGCGATGCGGCGGGCAAGCTGCAGTGCTGGTTTGTAAATGGGAATCTGGCGGGCGTTGCCTACAGCGGCGGCTATGACAATGGATATTACAGCCTGATGGAACGCAATCCCTTCGTGGCGGATGGCGGTTTCCGGGCTTATGAAAACTGGACAGGCATGGGCACTGCTTTTGGGGAAGGCGGCGGCGAATTTTCTCCGGAAGGCATCTATTCCACAGGGAAGGATACCAAGGGCAATACGCTGGCAGTCTCCATCCAGAATGGGGCAGCGGCAGTCTATCGCTATGCCAATGGCCTGAGCCGCTATCGAAGCTTCTCCTATGGCAATGGCTTAGAAGCCACTTCTGCAGCTTTCCTGAACGGGAAGGATGCCAGACTGGCAGTGCTGGTCTCCAGCATTACGGAAAGCGGCGAAGGGGAGAGCGAAAAGACCTATTCCCGTGCGGAACGCATCATGCTGTATGATGAAAATCTTTACGTGGCAGGGGAAATTCCTCTGGAAGGGGAGCTATGCACAGCCCTGGGCGCGGAAGACGGGAAAATTTATCTTTTTATCGACCAGAATATGGATATTTATGAGGAAACAGAAAACGGCTGGGAACGCACCGGCAGCAGAAAGCTGCGCCATAAGGTGACCCAGTTCCACGTGGCTGATCTGGACGGGGACGGCGAAAAGGAATATCTGATGAGCGACGGCATGGATCTGTATCTTTACCATAATACAGGCGGCAGCTTTAGAAAGCTTTGGAGCACCCATCTGGGTGTGGAAAACTTCTATGGCCCCATCACCAGCGGCGATTTGAATGGGGATGGCGTGAAGGAAATTTACGCCTGTGATACCACAGCGACGACCATCCGTTATGTCCTGACAGAAAAAGGCCTGCAGACAGAAAATGAAGATATCGACTATGGCCAGTGTATCTACCCCTGCGATTTCGATGGCAACGGCAAGGCGGATTACTGGTTCGTGCAGGATAATATCGACAGAAGAGGACAGCTGTACCTGGCAAATACGGAGGGATAAATCATGACAGAATCTGAAAAATATATGACAGAAGCCCTCATCGAAGCGGAAAAAGCCCTGGCGGCGGGGGAAGTGCCCATCGGCGCAGTCATGGTGCGAAACGGCGAGATCATTGCCCGGGGCCATAACCTGCGGAATACGGATAAAAACCCTCTGCGCCACGCGGAAATTGACGTCATCGACGCATCTGCAAAAATCGTTGGAGACTGGCGATTGGAGGATTGCGTCCTTTACGTAACAGTAGAACCTTGCCCCATGTGCGCAGGGGCTATCGTGCAGGCCCGTATCCCTAAGGTGGTTTTCGGCACAAGAAATAGTAAGGCGGGCTGCGCCGGTTCCGTGCTGGATGTGCTGAATGAACCTAAACTGAACCATCAGGTGGAGATCGAAGAAGGCATCCTGCAGCCTCAGTGCAGCGAAATCATGAAGCGATTTTTCAAGCGTTTCCGTAAAAATGCCAATGCTGCACCATTGACAGAAAGTCAGTGAGCGTGTATAATAATCTGGTTACAAACGTAAAAACCAGTTGAAACCCTGTTTCGGCTGAGTAATATTTCCGTGCTAGCCGGGGCGGTAGCGGTGCCCTGTACTCACAATCCGCTATAGTGAGGGTGATGCTCGCTTTCGACGTATGGCCTGATGGCCTGCCCTTCGGAAGCGGTGTTGAAGTTCGGGTCTTACGCAACATGAGCCTGTGAACCGTGTCAGGGTCGGAAGGCAGCAGCACTAAGCAGTCAACTTGTGTGTGTTGTAAGGGTGCTCGGATGGAGCCGTGGAAGATGGTAACGCATGGGGCGATGCGGCAACAGTGGGCGCACGGATCCTTAAAAAATCAAAGTCCTATTCAAATAGGACTTTTTTTGTTGCTGAATTCCTGATTTATGGTATGATAATATAGATATAATATGTTTATATATCGTCAAGCAACGGTATCGTTGCTTGAATGTATAGGGTCCAGGGAATGATTCCCTGGCAGGGTCCGGGACAGAGTCCCGGGAGAAGGAGTGTTTTTATGGCTTATACGGCATTGTATAGAAAATTCCGCCCCCAGACCTTCGATAGCGTCATCGGGCAGGACCATATCGTCAGAACGCTGAAAAACCAGATGAAAACAGAGCGTGTTTCCCACGCCTACCTGTTCTGCGGCACAAGGGGTACCGGTAAGACCTCTACAGCGAAAATCTTCGCCAGAGCTATCAACTGCACCAACCCCACGGAAGATGGCGAACCCTGTAACCAGTGTGCCGTTTGTCAGGATATCCTGGCGGGCAGAAGCGTCAATGTCATTGAGATCGATGCCGCTTCCAACAATAGCGTAGATAATATCCGCGAAATCCGCGAAGAAGTAAAATATCCCCCTACCCAGGGACGGTTTAAAGTCTATATCATCGACGAAGTGCATATGCTTTCCAATAGTGCCTTTAACGCACTGCTGAAAACATTGGAAGAGCCCCCTGCACATGTTATCTTCATTCTGGCGACCACAGACCCCCAGAAAGTCCCCGCGACGATTTTGTCCCGTGTACAGCGGTTTGATTTTAGAAGAATCACGACGGAGACCATCGCGGAAACCCTTTCGAAATATCTTTCCAAGGAAGGGCACAGAGCAACGCCCGAAGCTATCCGCTATGTGGCCCAGCTGGGGGATGGCTCCATGCGAGATTCCCTGAGTATCCTGGACCAGTGCCTTGCCTTTTTCAGCGGCGAGGAAGTGACACTGGAAAAGGTGCTGGATATTATGGGCGCGGTAGACCAGACCATTTTCTTCGAAATGACCGAAGCCCTGGCCCAGAAAAATGCGAAAAAGACTATGACGCTGGTGGAAGAAATGATGCTTTCCGGCAGAGATGTGAAGCAGTTTGTGACGGAAATGCTGCAGCATCTGCGGAATCTTCTCATGGCGGCGACCATCCCCGATGCGAAAAACGTACTGGATCTTTCTCAGGAGGATGCGGAAAAA
>NZ_JAFUMA010000097.1 GCF_017483025.1 Anaerotignum sp.
CGGTGGATCAGGCGACGGAAAATGCTCACCTGAACGGCCTGCAGGATGTGGTGAAATTCCAGTGCGAGGATGTATTCGAACTGCTGCCCCGCCTGGAAGCAGAAGGCAGAAAATTCGATGTGATCATCCTTGACCCTCCCGCCTTTACAAAATCCAGAAACTCCGTGAAGAACGCGGTAAAAGGTTACAGGGAGATCAATCTGCGTGCCATGAAGCTGCTGAAAGACGGCGGATTCCTGGCAACATGCTCCTGCTCTCATTTTATGACATACGAGTTATTCACGCAGACCATCGGGCAGGCGGCGAAGGATGTACACAAACGCCTGAGACAGGTGGAATACAGACATCAGGCCCCCGACCATCCCATTCTTTGGGCGGCGGATGAGGCTTATTATCTGAAGTTCTACATTTTCCAGGTTTGCAACCAGCCTTAAGACCTTGGGGGTTTTACCCCCAATACCCCCACCAAGGGGATAATCCCCTTGGAACCCTATACGCAAAAACTGTGTTTTTGCAAAGAAAATTAAATTTATTAAGAGATTAAAAAAAGACCGAGGTTTTCTCGGTCTTTTTTGTATCGGGTCAAGGGGGTGACCCCCTTGCAGGGGTATTGGGGACAGAGTCCCCAAGGTCTTAAACAGCTTTTTTCAGTTGTGGTACATAATTTGCCAAAAGGCGAATAACGAGCACTTCTACGATACCCATCCCTACTGCCTGGGCGATTCTGGGGATCATTACGGCGATAAACGGTGTGCCGTAGAGAATGGAGATCCACAGGGTATTCATCAGGATGGTGCCAACGATTTCGGAAAACAGCACCGCCGCCAGAATATTCCCCATGCTCTGCTTTTTCTGCAGGAAAAAGCCATAGCCAAAGGCGGTGACGAAGGCTGTTACGGTAAACCCGGGGAAGAATGTGCCGCTGGGGAACAGTGTTGCGCCGATGATATCGGCCACGGCCCCCGTCAGCCCTGCGCCAACAGGCCCCAGAAGCATCCCCGCCAGGGCGATAGGCACAAAGGCAAAGCCGATTCTAAGGTTCCAAAGATTGATGGAAAAAAAGCGGGACAGTACGATTTGGGTCGCCGCCAGCAATGCCATCAGCACCAGCTGATGGGTCCTGCTGATTCGTTTTTCAGACATGAAAAAACCTCCTTTTCAATTAGAAAATTGGAAATAGGAGGGCTTTTTTGTTTCAGCAAAACAAAAACCCCTCTATTATCAATGACAACGCAAATACACCTGCATAAAAACAGGTTTGGCTGTAAGGATAACAAAGAGGCTCATTAAGTTCTTCTTTATTATGAAACAGCGGGATGCGAGTTTTGCACCGCAAAACGACCAAAGTCATTTTTTCGTTCCAGTGACAACTCCCCGTCCACCGGACACTTAACGCGCAAAGCCCTACTCTGTGTATTTGCACAAGGCGACAAGAACCGCCCTGCGCTTCTATTCTAGCACTGTTTCTTCTATTCGTAAAGGGGTTATTTCTGGGGGATAAAGGTGCGCAGGAACTGATATTTGGAATCGAAAGAGCCTGCCAGCATGATCTTATCCGCACCCACGCCGTATTCCTTTGTCAGCTTGCCGAAAAGGCGGTCGCTTTCCATAAAGCCCCCTTCCAAAAAGCAGAAGCAGGCGGCAAAAGCACCATTTTCTCCAATTTTATGGAAATCTTTTTCCTCGAAGGAGCGGATGGTGTATTCGGGGCCGGGGTTCAGCTTTGTCACCAGCTCGGGCAGGTCGAAATCCAGATGCAGGAAACCCTGAGAGCAGTAATACATGGCAAGGATGAAATCTACCAGGTCATCCTCTGTGGCGAAATGCAGGGAATAGTCCGCGGGGCGGGGGGCATCGCCCACATAGCAGGAAAACCAGGGCGCCTGGGGCGCCAGGAAGGATGTGATGTAGAGTTTCTTTGTCAAAGGCTCTGCCGTATTGACGGCGAAAGCCAGTGTATTCGTTGTGGATGTTTTGATGAGGGGCAGTTTATGTTTTTTCAGCGCTGCCACCAGTGTATCAGATGCGCCGAAAAGACGGATGCCGTCTGTATGGAAACCGAGCATTTGTATCTCTCCTTTATCAAAAAAATGAAAATCTCTCATAACTGTATCACATCGGGTGCATCCTTTCAAGGGAAAAGCCTTTCTTTTGTCAGAGAAAACCCCGCAGGGACAGGCAAAATCGTTGACAGTAGATGGAAAACCTTGTTATAATCTAAGGTAGCGTTTTATGTCGTTTTTCAGAGAAGACAGAGGATGCGTAGAGAGAGGAAACAATAATTCCGAAACGAATGTTTCATAAACAGGAGGAATCATAATATGCTGGAACTGAAGAATATCTGTTTTTCCGCAGATGGCAAACAGATTCTGAAAAATATCAACCTGACGATCGATGATGCAAAATTCATCGTCATCACAGGCCCCAACGGCAGCGGCAAATCCACACTGGCGAAGATCATCGCCGGCATCATCACACCTGACAGCGGTCAGATCATTCTGGATGGTCAGGATATTACAGAAATGGGCATCACAGAACGTGCGAGAGCAGGCATCAGCTTTGCTTTCCAGCAGCCCGTTCGTTTCAAAGGCGTAACTGTAAAAGACCTGATCACACTGGCAAGCGGTCAGGAACTGTCCA
>NZ_JAFUMA010000098.1 GCF_017483025.1 Anaerotignum sp.
GAGGATTTGAGAAGATATCCCGAAAACAAAGAAACATGAAAATGGCGAAAAACCTTGCAATATTGGGCATTTGAGAAGAAATACAAGACTTATATGGAGATATAAGACGATGATAAAAATACTATTTATTTGCCACGGCAATATCTGCCGTTCCCCCATGGCGGAATACCTCTTCCGCGACATGATACAGAAAAAAGGTCTTTCCGAGTGTTTCCATATTGCCTCTGCAGCCACCAGCCGCGAAGAGATCGGCAATGGCGTTTATCCCCCTGCCAAACGAAAACTGTCCTCAGTCGGAATCTCCTGCAACATGCACCATGCCAGACAGGTGACTAAAGCTGATTATAACGAATATGATTATCTTCTCGTTGCAGAACGCTACAATATCCCCAACCTGATGCGTCAGATCAAGGAAGACCCGGACCATAAAGTATATCGTCTTCTAGATTTTTCCAACCATCCCAGAGATATTGCTGACCCTTGGTACACAGGCGATTTCGATATCACTTATGACGATATCATGGAAGGCCTGGAAGCTTTTCTGAAACATCTGAAAAAAGAAGGAAAATTATAAAAAAGGCATCCTTTCGGATGCCTTTTTCATTGCTTTACAGTTATTTTCTTTCAGCCGAATCAGCCTCGCTTCGTATCCCAGAAACTCATTATAACGGAAAGACTCTTTTCTCCCATTCGCCATTCGGCAACAAAAATGAAACGGATACATCTCCAGAACCACTCCATGCCGAATTTGTCGCGTGATATAAGTGTAATCCTTTAGCAGCGCCCGCTCCCGAATAATGATCTCACTCCCCACATGCAATCCCTTCTGCAAAGCGATCTCCCTCAGCCATGTATTCCGCCACATTCTCATCTCTCTCATATCGTTCTCCCCTTTCATATTACGATTTTTCCGTAATCATTCTACAAAAAATTTAATTTACTCTCTCATTGAGATCATAATACTACGTTTTAACCGTAATTGTCAACGGTTTTTCCGTAATTTGTTTTAAAATCTCTTGCATTTTTACGTTTTAACCGTATAATAATAAATAAGGAGGTGATTCCATGAATGATAGAAACAGCAAATCCATCCTCGCCAAAAATATCCGTCATTACATGGAATTGAACAACAAAAGCAGAAACGATATGTGCGAAGCCCTGGGCGTAAAATATACCACCCTTACTGACTGGGTCAACGGCAAAACATATCCCCGTATTGATAAAATCGAATTGATGGCAAACTATTTCGGTATCAAAAAATCTGATCTGGTTGAGGATCGCGTAAAACTTCCGCCCGATGCCATCCCCTTTGTGCCCCGCCCTACGATTTCCATTCCCATCGTAGGTGTTGTCAATTGCGGCATGCCCCTTCTGGCAGAGGATAACATCGAAGGCTATCACGAGACCCCCGCCGATGATATTACTACAGGGGAGACTTATTTCTGGCTTCGCGCCAAAGGGGACAGCATGGCCAATATCGGCATTCATGAAGGCGATCTGCTTCTCATTCGCCAGCAAAACGATGTAGACAGCGGCGATATTGCCGTAGTCTCCATCAACGGGAACGATGCCACCCTGAAACGAGTCATCAAAAAGCAAAACGCCATCGTGCTGCAGCCGGAAAACCCCGCCTATGAAATGAAGATCTTCGTGGGCAAGGAAATGGAGGAAGTCCACATCCGCGGGCGGTTGATGAAATTGGAGAAAAGATTCTAAACAGTCTGCAAAAAGAAAACCCTGTCTTTCGACAGGGTCTTTTTTATTATCATTTTGTGCCTCCGGCGAGGGTTCCCTCCCTTCGGGAGTGGTCAAAAAGAAATACCCTCTTCGTTTATTTCTTTTCTTGCATGATTTCGATAACCTTCATATCTACGCCATCCAGTGCTTCGTGGCTCAGTTTTGCCAGATTTTTCGCTGTATCTTCTGCTTTTGTGCTATTGATACCGTCAGTTACGGGAATGAAGCTGCCATCCATAGAGTACATTGCTGCGTAAACTGCTTCACCTGCGCAAGCTGCAACCTTAACCGCACAGCCGCCTTTTGCGCCGTCGCAGAAGATACCGGCTACGGAACCCATCATGTTCTGTACTGCGCCGTCGATCTGTTCATATGTACCGCCCAACATATATGTCATACCAGCCGCAGAGCCTGTACCTGCTACCATAGCGCCACAAACAGGGCTCAGTCGGCCAACATGTTTCTTCATGTACATGATCATCAGCATTGCCATAAATTCTGCTCTCAGCAGTTTTTCTTCAGGAATACCCATCTTGTCTGCGAAAACAGCCATAGGCAGTGTTGTGGAAATACCCTGGTTGCCGCTGCCGCAGAATGTCATAACAGAACCGCTGCCGCCCCACATACGGAAGTCTGCTGCTGCTGCAGGGATACTTCTTACTGCGTTCACAACGTCATTGCTCATCATACCTTTGCTGATCAGGTTCTGGATAGTAGGGCCTACGCCAAAGCAGTATTTCTTTTCCATACCGATCTTAGCGATTTCCATATTCATATCAATAGCTTCTTTGATGAACTGCAGATCGGCCACATCCACTTCATTTGCCCAGTCGTAGAATTCTTTGAATGTATGCTGTGTAACATCAAAGCCGCCTTCTTCTTTCACTTCAGCCACTTCTTCTGTTTTTCTGTCATCTACCAGCACTTTACCGTCTTTTTCTGCAAATACCATGTTATCATGGGCATCTTCTGTAATGGTATGAGCTGTTTCGCTGCCGCTTGTTGCTGTACATTCAATATAGAAGCCGCTGCTCTTCAGAACCTTTACAGTTACCATGCCTGCTTTAACCAGTTCCTGTGCTTTTGTTACGTGTTCAGGCTTGATATCAGCACAGATTTCCATTGTATTACCGGGTTTTGCCAACAGACTGCCCAGTACACATGCCAATTCGATGCCGCATGTACCTGTATTGGGGATCTGTACGCTGTAAGCGTTTTTGAAAATATTGGAGCTGATCACCATATCCAATTTTTCAGCTGGGTTTGCCAACATTTCGCATGTTCTGGAAACTGCCAGTGCGATAGCAACGGGTTCTGTACAGCCCATGCTGGGTTTCATTTCGGCTTTAATTGCATTGATTACTACGTTCATATCCATAACTCTCTTCCTCCTGTATCTCTCAAAATCATTTTTACGATTTTTTGTTCTATATTGTATATACAGCAAGATTCGTGCCAAATAAAAACCGCCTATTTTCGGCGGTCTTTCTTTTGTGATTTCTCAATCATGAGAAATAAAATTTATTCCATTCAGATTACATTTTTCTCTTGTACGTCAAGCATGTACAAATAATAAGCCCTGTCTCTATTCAAGCGAAAGCTGTTTTGTTTTCCCATAAAATACAAATGGTTCTGTATACACAAATTTATTCTCAATTTTGATAACAATTCTCAGATTCGAGAATTACAATAGGTCATATTTTTTTAATTTACGATACAAAGTAGCACGGCTGATCTGCAATGCTTCTGCAAGCGCATTTTTTTCTTCCAGCGTCGCGCCTTTCTTGATCATGCTGCCAAGCACGCGCTTTTCATATTCCCCTACGATCTCATCCAGAGACCAGTCCTCATATCCCTTGCTGGAACGCAGAACGATATGATCCGGCAGGTCGGAAAGCTGTATCTTCTCCCCTTCTGTAATATTTGCCAGATATTCGATGATATTCTTCAGTTCACGCACATTCCCCGGCCAGTTATAGCTGACAAGGGTCTGCAGCGCCTCTGGAGAGACCCCAAGCATATTTTTCCCCAGCTTCTGATTATAATAAGCAATATAATATTCGATCAGAGATGGCAGATCCTCTTTTCGCTTGCGTAAAGGCGGCAACTCGATAGGGATGATATTCAGGCGATAATAAAGATCTTCTCGGAACGTACCCTCTTCCACCATCTGCTCGATATTTTTATTTGTTGCACAGATAACACGGATATCAATGGGGATCGGCTTCGTGCCGCCAATACGTTCCACTACGCTTTCCTGCAGCACGCGCAGCAGCTTTGTCTGCACATGGAGAGGCATATCGCCGATTTCATCCAGAAAAATGGTGCTGCCATCAGCCAGTTCGAATTTACCGATAGAACCATGCTTTTTCGCCCCTGTAAAAGCACCTTCCTCATAGCCAAATAATTCACTTTCCACCAGATTTTCCGGAATCGCAGCACAGTTGATGGAGATCATCAGCTTATCATGTCTGTCACTGAGGGCGTGGATCATTTTCGCCATCAGTTCCTTACCGGTGCCGCTTTCCCCTCTCAAAAATACAGTGGAATTGGATTTTGCGACCTTCTGCCCAATACGGATGGCCTCCTGCATACGAGGACTTTTCCCTACAAAAGACCAGTCGTTTTTCGCCTCATGGACTACCTTCAATTGCTGTTCCAAGCGTTCTTTCACTTCATCCGTATATAGCTTGCTTTCCAGCAGCACAGACATATATTTCAAAAATTCTCCCATTTGCCCTCTGTTTGCCAGCAGTTTTTTTCTCTGCTCCTCTTCAAAGGCAATGATAGAAATAATACCTACAACAGCACCTTCCTTAAAAATGGGATATGCTACATTTGCCAATTCCTTGCAGGTAAATCGTTTTTCGCACACCTTGCAGTTCTCATCCATAGAGGCATCGGTGATGATACCATTTTCCCCAGACTGTAAAATCTGGTTGAAGAAGTTGCCATGGGTCACAGTTTTGCCGATCTCATCGGCATAGCTGCCCGTCCCCGCCACACGGATCAATTCATTATCCACGACGGTTACATCTGCCTCCAGAATAGAGGCGATGGCCTGTACATAGGCCTGTATGAAAGACTGTATCTTCATCAAAGCAGTCATATGATCACTCCTTTTCTCATTTTTAAGAATAGCATACTTTCCTTTTCCGTACAATAAAAAACAGAGAGACACTCGTTCTCTCTGTTTTTGCTATTCTAAAAAACTTATCAAATTTTTGTTTCTTCATCCAGAATGTTTTCTTCGTGGTAATTCTTTTCTGCTCTGTGCTCATTCAGAACCACCTGTGCGATATTCATCGCATGGTCAGATACACGTTCCAGATTGCCCAGCAGATCCAGGAAATGGATACCAGCATTTACGCTGCATTCTGCATTGGACAGACGAGTGATGTGGCCTGCACGCAGTGTTTTTTCCATTTTGTCAACCTGATCTTCCAGGAATGCGGTCTTCACTGCATAGCTGATATCATCCAGTTCCAGAGCCTTGATGGCGTTATCGTAAGAACCAAGAGTTGCTTTGGACATTTCTTCCAGTTCTTCCAGAGCCATTTCGGAGAAGGAAACACCCTCCTGTTTCATCTGTTCAGCCAATTCTACTACGTTTTCAGCATGGTCACCGATACGTTCCATATCACTGATCGTATTCAACAGGCTTGTAACCATTTCGTTATCTTTGTCATTCAGATGGTGCATACACAGTTCCACCAGATATTCGGAAACGCTGTCACAAACCTTATTGATTGTACCTTCTCTCTGTTTTACTTCTGCAATCTTGTTTTCGTCGTGGTCTTTTAATGTTACCAGCGCCATAGACAGGTTTTCTCTTGCAATACGACCCAGTCTGATCGTTTCAAGTTTCGCACCTTCTACAGCAACGGAAGGTGTAGACATCATACGTTTGTCCAGGTGTACCAGCTGTGCTTCGTCTGTTGTTTCCACCTCTGTGATACCATTTACCTTCATGGCTACTTTGATGATCAAACCACTGAAAGGTACCAGAATAACAGTTGTACCAATATTGAAGGCTGTATGGATCGCGGAAATCTGCGTCATTGTAATGATGCCTTCACCCAGGGAAGGATCTGCCTTCGCAAATACAACCAATGCAATAATACTAAACAGCACTGTACCGATAATATTGAATGTCAGGTGCATAGTACCTACACATTTCGCGTTTTTGCTTGCGCCAACAGAGCTCATAATAGCTGTTACACAAGTACCAATATTCTGACCCATGATAATGAATACTGCCGCTTTTGTAGGAACCAGACCGGCAGAAGCCAGGGACAGCAGAATACCCTGAGAAGCAGAGGAGCTCTGGATGATGGCTGTTACACCGGCACCGGCCAAAATACCCAGAAAAGGATTTGCACCCATAGAAACGAATGCCGTTTTGAATACTTCAGATTCTCTCAAAGGTTTTACTGCATCAGACATTGTACTCATACCGATGAACAGAATACCGAAGCCGATAATGATAGCAGCAATATCTTTGCTTTTTGCTTTCTTACCTACCAGAGAAATAATCACACCGATCATAACCGCCAGAGGTGCCAGTGTAGAAGGGCTGAACATTTTTGCCCATTCTGCAGAGGATACCAGCCAGCCGGTGATCGTTGTACCGATATTCGCACCCATGATTACGCTGATGGCCTGTGTCAGATTCATCAGACCAGCATTAACGAAGCCGACAACCATGACCGTTGTGGCAGAAGAACTCTGGATAATGGCTGTAACCAGCGCACCCAGTGCGATGCCCATCAGTTTGTTCTGCGTCAGCACCTCAAGAATCTTCTTCATTTTAGAGCCTGCTGCATTTTGCAGACCGTCCGCCATGATGTTCATACCATAAATGAACATTGCAAGGCCACCAATAAAGGGGATTACCATTGCACTCATATTTTTCCTCCAATTTTTCTGTTTACGATTGTTAACTTTTCTTAAAAGGTGTGTTAAATCTTTTCACGCCATTGATAATGATATCATAAAGAAAATTGCTCCGCAATCAAAATTCGACTCTTTTTGGCAAATTCCACCGAATTCACAGAATTCTTAAGTTTTTCTTTATTGCCGTTGTGATTTCAGCACGAGTTTTGTAAAATCGATGTTAAATCCAATTTAATTTTTCCCAAAATCTTCCTATCCCATGCATCAAAAAAAGCCCGTGAAATCAACATTTCGCAGGCTTTTTTCTTTACATTTTCTTTACTTTATTTTCACATGTTCTTTACTGGATCATTCGGCAGAACAAACCCGCCGCCGGCAACATATTCCCCGTCATACAGCACCAAAGACTGCCCGGGGGTGATGGCCCTCTGGGGTTCGTCAAACGTTACCTCCAGAATATCATCGTCAACCATTTTCACCGTACACCATGCCGCTTTATGGGCATAGCGGATCTTTGCCTGAAAACGCATACCATCCTCAAATTTTTCATAGGCCATATGCGCCAGGTTACCCGCATAGAGCTTCGTCTGGAACAAGGCCCCATTATCACACAGACGCACCTGGTTCTTTTCTGCATCCACACCATAAACAAATACAGGCTTGCCCAAAGCAATACCCAGACCTTTTCTCTGCCCTACGGTATAATGGATGAGGCCTTTATGCTTGCCCAGCACCTTGCCTTCCATATCCACGAAATCACCAGGTTTGGCTTTATAGTTGCCCTCTCTTTCGATAAAAGCGACATAATCTCCATCAGGGATAAAACAGATATCCTGACTGTCACCTTTTTTCGCTACAAAACCATCGATCTTTTCTGCAATAGCACGAACTTCGTCTTTATTGTATTCACCAATGGGCAGCAGCATTGCCTGCAGCTGTTCCTGAGTCAGGCGATAGAGGGCATACGTCTGGTCTTTCACCGCTGTGATGGAGTTTCTGATGGCATATCTGCCTGTTTTGGGGTGCTTTTCAATACGGGCATAATGGCCCGTAGCAATGTGCTCTGCCCCCATTTCGCGGGCTTTCTCCAGCAAAGCCTGTCCTTTTACAAGTCTGTTGCAGACAATACAGGGATTGGGCGTCAGACCCTTCTGATACTGTTCCATAAAATCATTCACAACACATTCACGGAATTCCTTTTTGAAATCCAGAACTTCGAAGGGGATACCGATATTTCCCGCTACCCTTCTGGCATCTTCGATGGCCTTTTGGCTGCCCTCCCCGGGCCACATTTCCATGGTCACACCGATCACATCATAGCCCTGTTCTTTCAAAAGGTAGGCGGCAACAGTGCTGTCTACGCCCCCGCTCAGCCCCACGATGACTTTTCCTTTACTCATTCTCATTCACCTCGTTTCAGAAGTTCTTTCAACAAACGGAGTCCGTTTTTGGAACGTTCTCTCTTGTCCTTCATCACGATTTTCCGCGTATAGGCAAAGGTTTTTGCCTCCCCTTCCTCCGCCAGCATTTTTAGTAGTTTATCCAACAGAGCAAGGCTTTCGGGGTGTATCACTTCCTGCACACGCTTGCTTTTCTGATGATATTTCCAGGGACTTGCGTCCGTGTAGTTTTCCTTCTGATAAACCTTACAGGCAGCGATACGATCCATAAACATCTCCACCACATAACGCACAGGCATTTTCATGCCGATGAGCAATTTCTCGGAAGTACCGGGCATGGTATAGTCGATCCAGTATTCAAAATGGTGCTTGTTTCTGCCCTTATGGTGCAGCCAGGAAGAAGAATAGCCCCTGGCTTCCTTCTCAGCATTGTTAGGACTTCTGTCCCCCTGGAAATATTTCGCCCCCACCAGAAATTCCGTTGGACTGTATTTGGATAAATCGTGGGTCAGCCCCTGCCAGTAAAGGCCGACTTTAAAGCAGCCCTCCCGCACTAGTTTTCTATGATATGTAATCGTCTGAAAATGCTCTTTGATTTTCATATGTATCCCTCCCTAAAGAAGAAGCCCCAATTCTGGGGAATTGAGGCCTCTGTAAGGTCGTTTGTTTCTTATTTTGTCAGTTTGGAGATTGCTTTGAAATGAGGTGTGCCTGCACCCTGAACCATTTCATACAGCGCGCCTTCGCATGTTGTTACATATGCACCTTCCTGTGTCGCTCTCTGGATCGCATATTCTTTGTTGTAAACCATTCTGGAACCTACACAGTCAGCCACGATAAACACGCGGAAGCCTTCGCCCAGCAGGTCGATGATGCTCTGCAGCACGCAGATGTGCGCCTCTACGCCGCAAACCAGGATTGTCTTTTTGCCCTGTGCTTTCACCCATGCAACAAATTCTTCACAGCCCATAGCAGAGAAGGACATTTTTTCAATATGTGTAAATTCGCCCAGTGCCTCTTTGATAGGTGCTACTGTATCGCCCAGACCTTTTGTGTACTGCTGTGTGACAGCCATGGGTACGCCCAGTTCTTTCAGGCCAGCCACAAATGTAGCGGATTTTGCTACGATTTCTTCGTTGTTTGCGATAGCGGGAACCAGTTTTTCCTGGAAGTCGATGATCAGAGCCGCTGTATCTTCTGCATAAATTCTCATTGTAAATTCCTCCTGATAGATAAAGTTTCTGTTCTTTTGGGGATGAAAACCAAAATTTCCACATATCCTCCCATTATTCTCTTTCATTGTATCCTATCAGAAGAAAATTGTCCACCTTTTTCCGCTTACATGAATTTTCGCATATGCTGTAATGCAGATTTTTCCAAACGGGAAACCTGTGCCTGACTGATGCCGATTTCCGTACTGACTTCCGTCTGGGTTTTTCCTTCGAAAAACCGCAGATTCACGATTTTCTTTTCCCGTTCGGAAAGGTGATGCATGGCTTCGTTCAGGGAAAGATTTTCCAGCCAGAGCTTGTCCCCATTCTTCTCATCGCTGACCTGGTCCATCACAAAAAGGGTATCCCCGCCATCGTGGTAGATGGGCTCAAAGAGAGACACGGGGTCTTGTATGGCGTCCATCGCCATGACGATATTTTCTCTAGAAAGTCCCATTTCCTTGGCGATCTCTTCGATGCTGGGTTCCTTTTCATTTTGGGCCATCAGCCGCTCCTTTACCTGCAGGGCTTTATAGGCTGTGTCCCGCAAAGAACGACTGACCCGAATGGTGTTGTTATCCCTTAAATATCTGCGTATCTCCCCAATGATCATGGGGCAGAAATAGGTTGAAGGCATCACATCCATTTCAATATTGAAATTGTCTATCGCCTTGATGAGCCCCACCACTCCAATCTGAAACAAATCGTCCATATTTTCATTTCGGTTTTCGAATCGCTTGATGATGCTCAGCACCAGCCGCAGATTCCCTTCGATGAGCTGCTGCCGTGCATTTTCGTCTCCTGCTCTGCATTTTATGAATAATTCCCTTGCTTCTGTCCCTGTCAGGACAGGCAGGGAAGCTGTATTTACGCCGCTGATTTCCACCTTGCCGTAATAAGCCATCCTCTCACTCCGTTCGTTCAAAGATATATTTATAAAATCCCCTCACGAAGATAGAAATATACGAAACAAATCTCGCCTTTTTTGTGTATGAAAACAGCTGCTTTCGCACAATTTAAGAAAAAAAATGAAAGGATGATTTGATGCAGGTCACAGAAAACAGGGATGCCATTTCATCTACCCAGCCTATCCGTGAAAGTACCCATATCATCAGTAGGAACGGGCGCAGCGGGAACCAGCAGTTCATCGACCGCGGCTTCGGCAAAATGAAAAATACAGATTTTGAGCCATTACATTACGCTGATACATGAAAAAAGCCTCCATCCGGAGGCTCTTTTCACATTAATTTACTCATTTCCTTTTTCAGTCTGCTCATAATTTTCTTTTCCAATCTGGAAATGTAGGATTGAGAGATACCAAGGATATCTGCCACTTCCTTCTGGGTCTTTTCCTCCGTTTCGGGAAGAATGCCAAATCGCATCTCTACGATCTTCCGCTCCCGCCCGCTCAGCTTCTGCATGGCGTTGTTGAGCAGTTCTCTGTCCACTTCTTCCTCGATATTTTTGGTAATAACATCATTTTCTGTCCCCAAAATATCTGACAGAAGCAGTTCGTTTCCTTCCCAGTCCACATTCAGCGGCTCATCGATGGAAACTTCCGATTTTGTCTTACTATTGCGTCGCAGATACATCAAAATCTCATTTTCAATGCAGCGGGAAGCGTAAGTCGCCAGTTTGATTTTTTTATCAACTTTAAAAGTGTTGATGGCTTTAATTAAGCCAATCGTCCCAATAGAGATGAGGTCTTCCACATTGATGCCCGTATTCTCAAATTTCCGCGCAATATAGACCACCAGCCGCAAATTCCTTTCGATGAGGACAGACTTTACTGTTACATCATCTTCACCGCCCAATTGTTCCAGAAGGACCGCTTCTTCCTCCGTCTTCAGCGGCGGCGGGAACACATCGCTCCCCCCAATATAAAAAATCCCTTCTTTCTTTTTAATAAATTTTCTCAACAATCGTTCCAGATGATATTTTGCAAGAAAAAGAAGATATTTCCATTCCTTCATCGTTACTCCTCCTCTAATAAACAGGGCGGCACCAGCCCTTCGTATGCCCCTGTAAATGCTTCCATAGAAATGCCTACAAAAATATTTTTATGCACAATACTTTGCTCTCCAAAAGATAAAATCAATTTTTTCGCCCGTATGCCCCACAATTTGCCATCCGGGTTACCCAAGCTGGTAAAGGGAAGGTATTCCAGTCCTTCCATCTGTCCGGAAAGGATGCGAATACTTTCCTCTGCCGTAAAAAGAGGCAACAATGCATTGATTTCCAAAACGGCTACGCCTCGACCATCCCTTTGCCGCAAGCCGTTGCCTGTGTCTATCAGAGCGCGCCCCTCTGCGCGCTTTTCCCGCCAGAAAACAGCCACAGTACAAAACTCCCGCCTCCGCTGGATATGGCTTTCGATCCACTTCGCGCCCCATTTCAGCAGAAGATACGACATGAAAACTGCCCAGGGCAATAGCCACCAAGGATAGGCCTTTTCTATGACCATTCCCTGCCCAAAAATCTTTTGCGCCTGCGTCAGGGTAAAAAGCACGTTCACTCCTCCGCCCATGAGGAAGGATACCAAAAGAGCCGCCCCCAACAGCCGCAGGAAGTTTCGCCCGCTTTTCGGAAAATAAGCAGACAGCAGACCAATTACCAAAAGCAATATCGACAGCAGAAAGCCACCATTTTTCCGAAAAAAGCAAAGCCACAGGCAATACAACACCGCCGATAAAAATCCGCCTAAAATAGCACGCCATCGTCTCGCCCGAAAGCCACAAAGCCGCCCCGCCGACCAAAGCAGAAAGCTATCCATGCCCCAGGTCACAAAAAAGACTACATCTATGTAAATCGTTGGTTCCATGTTTTTCCTCCATGCCTTTGATTATAGAACGCAGGGACAGCGAAACCTGTCGTTTTTGCTGAATGGCAACAAAAAAAACGCCGACAAAAGTCGACGCTTTTTGAGCAGACATATTCAATTATTCTGTTTCTTCACAAACATTCGGTCTGTCAGGGAATACGATCATGCCGTAACCATTCAGCGCCGCCAGTTTCTGCATCAGCGCTTCTGTACCGGCTTCCTTTTGGAAGTCCATTTCTTCCTTGTACAAAGGCATCACGCAGTACATATTGATCTGTGTATTGTCCTCTGTGCGGAACATACTGATATTTTCCTGCAAAGCCCCCAGCATGGCGCCGCAAAGCTTTGTGCTATCGTCATAGGGCACACATTCTGCAGAGTTAGGCAGAGTATGACCCCAGCCCAGCCATGTTTTGAATTCGTGAGGGAATCTGGCCAGATACTTCATCAGGCGTACAGGCCACCAGAGATGGTCAGGCACGTCCTTGTCTGTTTCATAGCCGGTAAGGATATCCCATTCCGCAGGCAAAAACAGCAGTAGCTCTGCTCTTTCCAGGTCCTTATACATGGGCAGGAATTCCTGAGGCAGGTTCATGGGCATAGCGCTCATGCCCGCTGTATAGATCACATGGAAATCCTTCTTTGTAGGTGCTTTCATTACGAAAACATTCACCTGCAGAAATTCGGAGTCAATTTCACGATATACTCTTGTCACACGATGGGGAAACAGACCTTCCATATGCTGACAGATTTCTCGTTCAGAGGTCGTCACTGTGGCAGGTAGGCGTTATGTTCTCTGATCCATGTCGCAGTATTCATAAACATATTTTTTCATTTCTTCGGACATTTCTTATGCCTCATTACCAAACA
>NZ_JAFUMA010000099.1 GCF_017483025.1 Anaerotignum sp.
CCTGTGATATCAGCAACTTCCTTGAACAGCTTCGCCTGCTGCAGGGCATTCTGGCCTGTTGTCGCATCCAGCACCAGATATACTTCCTTATGGGCAGCGGGATATTCTCTCTCGATGACACGAGCGATTTTTTTCAGTTCTTCCATCAGGTTCTTTTTATTGTGAAGTCTGCCTGCTGTGTCGCAGATAAGCAGGTCTGCATTCTGTTTTCTTGCTTCATGGACCGCATCGAACACGACAGCCGCAGGGTCGGAATTTTCTTCCTGTTTGATGACAGGAACATTATTTCTTTCGCCCCAGATCTCCAGCTGATCGATGGCAGCCGCACGGAAAGTATCCGCTGCAGCCAGCATCACAGATTTGCCTTCTTCTTTATAGTTATGAGCCAGTTTACCGATGGTAGTTGTTTTACCAACGCCGTTAACACCGATTACCAACAGCACGGAAGGATTAGGCAGACTTTCTTCCTCCTCTGCGCCTTCTTCCAGAATGGCTGTAATTTCGTCGATCAGCATACCTTTGATCAAGGAAGGGTCTGTGGCATGTTCTCTTTTTACTCTCTTGCGCAGGTTTTCCACGATATCCATGGTCGTCTGCACGCCCAGATCAGCCATGATGAGGGCTTCTTCCAGTTCTTCGAAGAGGTCTTCGTCGATTTTTGTGAATGCGCCCAGAACGCCGTCTACGCCGCCGAGGATATTCTTTCTTGTTTTATCCAGACCAGCCTTCAGCTTCGCAAAAAAGCCCATTTTGGCAGGTTTTTCTTCTGCAACTTCTTCTGCAGGAGTTTCCTCCGCGGGTTCTTCTTTGTTCAGTTCTTCTGCCACTTCTTCTACCAGTTCTTCCACGAAAGCAATGGCATCTTCGTCATTATCCGCTGTGAAAACTTCACCGTCTTCCAACGCGACAACAACTTCATCATCTGCCAGAGGTTTTTCCGCCAGAATTTCACCAGCCATATCTGTCAGCTCTGCAAGAACAGCTTCCGCTTCTTCTTCGCTTTCCGCTGTCAGCAGTTCTTCGCCCTCTTCATCCACAAATTCGATTTCGATCTCGTCCTCTTCTACTGCGTCTTCCTGATACAGGATATCTTCATTGGCGCAGTCAATCTGAATTTCTTCCTCATCCATCACTTCATGGACAGCGGCATTCATATCTTTATTGCCTTCCACATCCAGAACGATTTCCTCATTCTGTGCATCTGCTTCTACTTCCACCCCGTCGATCTCCACAACGCCTTCGCGCTGCTCTTCGACCACAGGAGTTTCTTCTGCTGATTTCTTTTTGAAAAAATCAAATAAACCCATTTTTTCAATCTCCTTTAAAAAATTTATGCTGTAATACTCTGTTCCGCTTCAGAAAAGCTTACAGAGATCAATTTAGAAATACCTTTTTCCTGCATCGTCACACCATACAGCACATCCGCGTGCTCCATGGTGCCCTTTCTGTGGGTGATGACGATGAACTGTGTCTCCTCACTGAACCGCTTCAGATACTGGGCGTAGCGACTGACGTTAGCATCATCCAGCGCCGCCTCAATTTCGTCAAGAATACAGAAGGGAGAAGGTTTCATCTTCAGAATAGAGAACAGGATGGCAATTGCCGTCAATGCTCTCTCGCCGCCGGAAAGCAGCTGCATATTCTGCAGGTTTTTGCCGGGGGGCTGTGCCACGATCTCGATGGGAGATTCCAGCACATGTTCCGTATCCGTCAGTTTCAGATACGCCTTGCCACCGCCGAACATTTCCTGGAATACCTGAGAAAAGTTTTCAGAAATGACCTTGAACTGCTCTCTGAACTGTTTTTCCATCAGAGTAGAGAGTTCCTCGATGATCTGGCGCAGTTTTTCTTCCGCTTCCAAGATGTCCTCTCTCTGGGCTGTCAGGAATTCGTACCGTTCCTTGACTTCCTTATACTGCTCGATGGCACCCACATTGACATCCCCCAAAGCGCGGATGAGATTTTTCCATTCCTTGACAGGACGTTTTTCTCCGTCCTCAGGCAGATTCGCCGCATATTCCTGAGCCATGCGCAGGGTCATTTCGTATTCCTCCCACATCTGGGTGGTGATACGCTGTTTTTCCTCTTCCAGTTTTTCCTTTTTGGCGGAAATACGGAAAAGTTCGTTTTCCAGTTTATTCGCCGTTTCCTTCCATTGGGCAGCGGCTTCTTCTGCTTTCGCCGCTGTTTCAGAAGTCTGACTCTTTTCGTTTGCAGTATCATTCAACTGGTTCTGCAGGCAGTCCGCCTGCTGTGCCAAATCTGCTGCTTTCTGCTTCAGGTCTTCCTGCTGTTCCAATCGCAGGTCGGTATTCTTTTCATAGAAGGCTGCCTGTTCCGCCGCACGTTTCTGTTCTTTTTCCAGCGCCGCCGCTTCTTCCTTCAGGCGCAGCATAGTTTCTTCCATGCTGTAAACGCTCTGCCCTGCAGAGGAAAGGTCGATCTTTTTCTGAGTGATCTCTGCCATGAGGGCATCTCGTTCTTCTTTTTCGCCGCTCAGGCTGCTCTGGAAGGCTTCCAACTGTTCGTTGGCAAACTGCATGGCCTTCTGAGATTCTTCCTCTGCTTTGCGGAATTTTTCAATCTCAGCTTCTGCACCCTCCAACTGTTCCGTCAGCTGTGTTTCTTCCAGTTTCAGCAGGGAAAGTTTTTCCGCCGCTTCCTTCTGGTCTGCAAGGGTCTTGTCCTTTTCGCCGCTGCCGCTGCTCAAAGTTACCATAACCTTCTGCAGTTCCATTTTCTTATCGACAGTTTCATCCTCGATTTCCTGCAGGTCTTCATTTGCCAGCAGGAGTTTTTCCCGCAGCATGGATGCTTCGTCTGTTGCGCTCTGCAATGCCTGACGCAGATTGCGAATTTCTCTGCTTCTGCCGAAAACATGCAGGGCTTTTTTCTGGGCAGAACCACCAGTCATAGCGCCGCCGGGGTTCAGGATATCGCCCTCCAGAGTAACCAATTTATACTGATGGCGATATTTCTTCGCCAGTTGTACTGCTTTATCCAGATTCTGTACCACGATGATTCTTCCTAACAGGTTCAATGCGATCTGTCGGAATTTTTCATCGAAGGTCACCAAATCATGGGCCGTGCCGATAACGCCCACTTCCGCCATGATGGCATTCTTGCCTTCCAGAGGTCTGCCTTTGATGGCTGTCGCAGGCAGGAAAGTCGCTCTGCCTAAGTTATGCTTCTTCAAATACTGAATAGCATCCTTGGCATCTTCTTCCGTTTCTGTGACTACATTCTGCAATGCACCGCCCAAGGCCGCTTCAATAGCAGTTTCGTATTCCTCTTCCACCTTCAAGAGCTGACCAACGGCACCGCAGATACCTCTTTCCGCCGCATCATGCAGATTCAGCAGGCTCTTTACGCTATTGTAATAGCCTTCATGTTCTTTTTCCATCTCCATCAGCAAGGATAGACGAGAACGGGTTTCAGAAATCCGCTTTTCCTGTCCAGAAAGGCTGGATTCCGCCCGTTGTTTTTCCTGTGCCGCGTGTTTTCTATCCTGTTCCAGCGCATCCAATTCCTGTTCTAAGTATCGGATGTGCTCTTTTCTGTCGTTTTCCTGCTTTTCCAGCGCCTGCAGGTGGATGTCAAACTGATGCAGACGGCTTTCGTTATGTTCCTTTTCCGCCAGCAGCTGTTCCTTTCTGGAAAGGAACTGTTCCTTCATGGCTTCTCGTTTGGAAATTTCACCCTTGGCTTCTGTGCCGATTCGAATCTGTTCGAAAATTTCATCCTTGAAGGATTCCGCTTTATTTTCATCCTGCGTCAAAGCGTTGCTCAGGGAAGCGTATTTTTCTTCCAAAGCGTCCAGTTCATTCTGTCGGCGGTCCATATCCAGCTTCAGGGCTGCCATTTTGCTCTGGCAAGTCGTCTGTTCTGCTTCGTTTTCCATCTGCTTGCGGGATTTTTCCGCCATTTCTGCCTGAATACGAGAGATATTGGCTTCGTCATTGGCACGCTGTTCTTCCCTCAGGCGGATTTCCCCTTCGGTCTTTTCCATTTCCCCGCGCAATTCTGTCATTTCATCATTCTGCTGCTGCAAAAGGGCATCCAGTTCCTCAGATTTTTCCCGCAGCTGAACAGCTTTTTCCTTTTCGGTGTTACTCTTCGCAATGCTCTCTGCCATCTGTTCACTGGCTGCAGCTTCATCCTGCTCCAGTTTTTCCAACTGGGAATCGATACGTTCTGCATCCTTGCAGAAAGCCGCCGTTTCCGCCTGTTTCAGGTGTTCCTTCAGGCGCAGATATTCTTTCGCCTTTTCGCTGGCCTGTTCCAGAGGGCCTACCTGCACTTCCAGTTCCCCGATGATATCATCCACGCGGAGCAGGTTCTGCTGTTCCTTTTCCAATTTATTGACAGCTTCGTTTTTTCTTGTTTTATATTTTACGATACCCGCCGCTTCTTCGAAAATTCTACGGCGTTCATCGCCTTTTGCGCTCAAAATTTCATCGATACGCCCCTGCCCGATGATGGAATACCCCTCTCGGCCAACGCCCGTATCCATGAACAATTCCTGAATATCCTTCAGCCTGCAGGCGGTGCCATTGATGCGATATTCGCTCTCGCCGCTGCGGAACACACGTCTCGTCACCTGCACTTCGCTGTATTCCAAAGGCAGTTTACCGTCCTGATTGTCGATGAGGATGGAAACTTCCGCAAAACCCAGAGGCTTTCTGTTTTCCGTACCGGCAAAGATGATATCCTCCATCTTATCACCACGCAGACTTTTGGCACGCTGTTCCCCCAGCACCCAGCGCACCGCGTCGGAGACGTTGCTTTTGCCGCTGCCATTAGGGCCAACAACCGCCGTCACACCGGGGTTGAATTCCAGCTTCACTTTTTCAGGAAAGGATTTGAAACCCTGTAAGTCCAATCGTTTCAAATACATTCATTTACACCTCATTTGTACGTTCGGTTTAGGTCAGCAGCTTTCCGCCGACCATGGTATAAAGGACTTTTCCCCGCACTTCTTCATCGGCAAAGGGAGAAAATTTCGCCTTGGATGCAAAATGCTCGGGGTCAACGCGATGGGTCTCCATGAAATCCACCACGATGATATCGGCGTCATTTCCTTCCGCCAACATGCCCTTATTATATAATTTCAAAATTTCTGCAGGCTTTACAGCCATCATGTGGATGAGCTTTTCCACAGTGATGAACCCTTTTTCCACCAGGTGGGTATAGCTCAGGGCAAAGGCTGTTTCCAAAGAGGAAATGCCATAAGCCGCAGTATCGAATTCTTTTTCTTTTTCTGTTCTGTTTGTGGGGCTGTGACCGGAAGCAATCACATCGATGGTGCCGTCTACGATGCCCTCTATAATAGCGAATACGTCCTCCTTCGTTCTAAGGGGAGGGTTCACCTTCGCCAGCGTATTATAATCACCAACGGCTTCTTCCGTCAGGATGAAGTAATGGGGGCATGTTTCGCAGGTCACCTGTACCCCTCTGCCCTTTGCTTCACGGATCAGCTGCACGGAACCCTTGGTGCTGATGTGAGCCAGATGAAGCCTTGCCCCTGTGCGTTCCGCCAAAATCAAGTTGCGGGCAACGATGACTTCCTCCGCATCTCTGGGCATCCCCGTCAGGCCAAGGCAGGCCGCCGTATAGCCTTCGTTCATAACCCCCTTGCCGGAAAGGCCCCTGTCTTCACAATGGGTGATAACGGGCAAATCAAACATTTTCGCATAAATCATGATATTTCTCAGAAAAGATGCGGAATCTGTAAACTCATCCCCATCGGAAATACCAACGATACCCGCATCATACATTTCCCCGATCTCTGCCATTTCTTTACCCTCGCAGCCAACAGACATGCTGCCGTAAGGATGGATATTCACGGAAGATTTCTCTTTTGCCTTGGAAACGATGTATTCCACTACAGTCTTATTGTCGATGACAGGGCTGGTGTTAGGTTCACAGGTGATTGTCGTAAAACCACCGCGCAAAGCAGCGCGGGAAACCGTTGCAATATCCTCAATATATTCCTGACCGGGGTCGCAGATATTACAATGCATATCAATGAGGCCTGGCAAAACAGCATGTCCGCCTACATTCAGCACCTTTGCTCCTTCCACCTCAATATTCAGGCCAATCTTTTCAATGATACCATTTTCTACATAGATATCATGGAGCAGTTCTTTATCATGGGAAGTTGCAAGGATACGGCAGTTTTTCAAAATGGTTTTCATTTCCAAGCACCTCCCACCTGAGAAAGGATATAATACATGGCCATGCGCACCGCAACAGAGTTGGCGATCTGGTCATTGATGATACACTGCTTACCGTCGATAACACCGGGAGAAATCTCGATGCCTCTCTGGATGGGGCCGGGATGCATAACAATGGCATCCTTTTTCGCATATTTCAACAGATTTTCATCGATACGGAAGAATCTCTTATATTCATCCAGGGAAGGCAGGAAAGTTTTATCCTGGGTCTCCAGACGCATGCGGGTCGTCAGAATAACATCCGCATTATTCACCGCTTCTCTGGCATCGTAATACATATTTACACCAAATTTTTCAATATCAGGCAGCATCAGCGTAGGCGGGCCGGAAACAGAAACCTCTGCCCCCAGTTTTGTCAGCCCCCAGATATTGCTTTTGGACACACGACTATGGATCAGATCCCCGATCATGGCAACCTTCAGCCCTTCAAAGCCGCCCTTCTGCTCTTTGATGGTCAGAAGATCCAGCAGAGACTGACCAGGGTTTTCATTAAAGCCATCCCCCGCATTGATGACAGATGCTTCCACACAATCCGCCAGCAATCTGGGTGCGCCGGCCATGGGATGACGCAGGATAATAAAATCCGCCCCCATCTGGTCGATCAGCTGCCCCATATCCTGCAGGCTTTCCTTTTCGATGGAATGGATGGAGTTGGTCATATCGATCACATTGGCACTCAGATGTTGGGCCGCCAGTTCATAAGCCAGTTTTGCACGGGCGCTCTGTTCATAGAACAGCATAATGACAGATTTTCCCAACAGATGGGGTGTTTTCTTATCTTTCTGATTCAGGATGTATTTCATCGTCTCAGCCGTGCCAAGGATATAGCGGATATCATCCGCGCTCATATCCCGCAGGCCAAAAAAATCTTTCTTTGTCAGTGGCATGTTGTTTCCTCCCACTTATTTACGCAGTCGTTCCAGCAATGCTTCGAAATAAGGCGGCAAAGGCGCCTCAAATTCCAGATATTCCCCTGTTCTGGGGTGAATAAAGCCCAATACCCGGGCATGGAGAGCCTGTCCTTCCAGCTGGATGGGCTGTTTTTTGGGACCATAAACAGGGTCGCCCAGAAGAGGATGGCCGATATAGGTCATATGAACACGGATCTGGTGTGTTCTGCCTGTTTCCAGCTGCGCTTCAATGAGCGTAAATTTCTCCATTCTTTCAATGACACGGTAATGGGTCACTGCATGGCGGCTATGTTTTTCTGTTACCGCCATTTTCTTTCTGTCCTGAGGATTTCTGCCGATGGGCTTGTCCACCGTGCCTTCATTCTCCGTAAAACCGTTATAAACCACGGCATTATATTTTCTCGTAATGCTGTGTTCTGCTAACTGGGCTGCCAGAGACTGATGGGCCATATCGTTTTTGGCGATCATCAAAACACCGGAAGTATCTTTATCGATGCGGTGAACGATGCCGGGGCGTTTTTCCCCGTTGATGCCGCTCAGATCATCGCCGCAATGGAACATCAGGGCATTGACCAAAGTGCCGCTGGTATGGCCAGGGGCAGGATGCACCACCATACCCTGTGGCTTATTCACCACGATCACGTCTTCATCCTCATATAAAATATCCAGAGGGATATCCTCCGGCAAAATTTCCACTTCTTTCACTTCGGGAACCTGCACATCGATGATGTCTTTTTCCCGCAGCTTATAATTTGCTTTTGTCTTTCCGCCGTTCAGGGTGATATGCCCTTCATCGATGAGCTTCTGCACCCCGCTGCGGGAAAGATTTTCCATATTTTCGGCAAGGAACACGTCAATTCTTGTACCAACATCTTCCTTTTCCGCCCCAAAAGTAAAGTAATCCATACTCATTCATCCTTTTTCTTTTTCAAAGAAAGGTCTTCGTCCTTCACGACAAACAAAACAAGGAATGTCATCAGGATGACCCCTACGACCACATAGATATCTGCCACGTTGAACACAGGCCATTCAAAAAACGTAAATTCAAAAAAATCCACCACATAGCCGCGGAACACACGGTCAATGATGTTGCCGATGGCACCGGAAAGCACCAAAATCAAAGAAAATCTGACAGGCACATATTCTTTTTTCCTAGGCAATGTATGATAGAAATAAATCAGGCCAACAGCGATCACGCCTGTCAGCAGCAGAATGAACCATCTCTGTCCGGAAAACATTCCAAAGGCTACCCCTCTGTTTTCCACGAAAGTTAAGTCCATAAAGCCTTCCACCAGGGTCATGTTGTGGATAGGCTTCAGGCTCGCCAATGCCCAAAGCTTCGTCCCCTGGTCTAATAAGATCAAAGCCACTACTGCAATAATGGGAAGTAAATTCAAACAAATCACCCCTAAAATTTTATATTTTTCAGGGATAAACTGTTTATCCCCGAACGCAAAACGAGCCACGGCTAGAAAAATGCAATTTTGCATTTCCCCTCCGCAGCTTGTTCATTCTTATTTTATTTCCTGTGCGTTTGCTTCTTTTTCTGCCAGGATCTCACCTTTATCCAGCAGTTCGATTTCTGCGTAAAGCAGCAGTTTCACTCTTGTTTTCATCAGTTCGTAGCGGTTTTCCAGCGCCGCGATTTCCTGTTCCAGTTCGTAAGATTTTGTTCTTGCGGCGGAAAGGATATCCTGCGCCTGCTGCTTCGCTTCTTTGATGATGGCATCTGCTTCTGTTTTTGCTGCCGCCTTTGTTTCTTCTGCAGCGGCCTCCGCAAAGCTCAGTGTGCGCTCGATGGATTTTTCGAGATTTTTCAACCGGTCTGTGTCCTCAACCACTGCTTCTACTTTTGTTCTTTCTCTCAGGCTTTCTTTGTACAGCTTTTCATAGTCCTCGTAGATGTCATCCAGGAATGTATCTACTTCTTCGGGAGAATAGCCGACTGCTACCTTTTTAAAGTCCTTGGTCGCGATATCATTGGGTGTGATCACGAAAAACCCTCCTTACACATATTTTTCGATTTCCAATCCGATTCTGTCTTTCTTGGTCTTCCCGCCAATGCTTTTGATGCGAAAACGCCCAAAGCCCCGCAGGGATACCATGTCCCCTTCCTTTAACTGATGGGACGTATTTGTTACGATGTTCCAATTCACCTGTGCCTTTTCCGCACCGATAAGGGTCTGCACCTTCCCCCTTGCCAGGTTGAAGGCTTCCCCCGCCACGGCATCCAGCCGCATGGAAGCCACCGTTAATCTCTTTGTTTCTGTCTGTCGCTGAGGGATCGCCTCTGCTCCCTCCGTCTCCTCCGCCACCACGGCAGTTTTGGAGACCTGCTCCAGCACAGCAGTTATGTAGGGCGAAATTTCTTCCGCCACAAAGCAGACTGCGGTATCCTCCGCCACCAGAATATCGCCCACCTTGCCGCGGTCGATACCCAGCCCGAGGATAGAGCCAAGATAATCCCTGTGGCTCAGATCTGCCTGTCCGAATTTTTTGCTTTTTCTTCTAATTTTGATGATTTTAATGGGGAAATCCTCTTCGGAAAGTTCTTCTTCCGCCAAGGAAAAACCCATCATCTGTCGTTCACAGTCCTCCGTGCCGCCAAAAAGGGTCACATTCAATTCACGAATGCCACGAAGCCGCTCCGCAAAACGGGCACACTTTGCCCTGTCCATAAAGTCTGTGAAAGCAGGCTGTCTGCGTTTCATGCTGAATAATGCCTGATCCAGTGCCTTCGCGAACAGCAGTCGTTCTTCCCCTTCCGGTACGCTTCTCAGCAATGCCTGTCTGTCCATATCAGAAGACCATCTGCACCGCCGCTACCAGCAGGCTCTGTACCAGTCGCATCAGGATCAGTGCAAAGATAGGAGAAAAATCCAGACCCATGCCGCCGCCGATGGGAGATTTATCGACCATATTTCTCACAGGTCCCAGAATGGGTTCTGTCATGTTATACAGAAAACGGCCAATGGCATTGTTATACCCCATAGGGAACCAGGAAAGAATGATACGCACAAAGATGAGGATCTCCAAAAGATAAAAGAAATACCCCAATGCCTGTGTCAATAACAATTCCATATTCAATCTATATGACCACCTTATCTAGCGCTTGTGCCGTTCATCCAGGGCAGCAGAACGCCTTTTGTTTTTAATTCTTCTTTAAAATCACCGGAAATATCCACATTTTCGGGAGCGATGATAAAAATATTATTTGCAACACGCTGGATGGAGCCTTCCAGAGAGTAGCATGTGCCGCTCAGGAAGTCCATGATACGCTGTGCAACGGGATATTCTACTTTTTCCAGATTTACTACTACGGGACGTTTTGTTTTGATCTGATCACAGATTTCCTGTGCATCTTCGTAACATTCAGGTTTGATGATCACTACCTGCATCTGTACATTTGTATTCACGCTGTAGATCTGAGGATTGTTGTTGTTTTTCGCAGAAGATTTACGGGGTGCAGGTGTATAATCTGCACTTGTATCTCTCAGGCCGTAGCTGGGAGCAGGAGATTCTCTTACGGGCGCGGGCGCAGCCACATAATCATCTTCATAGTAATCGTCATCGTCTTCATATTCGCTAAACATCAAATCTTTCATTTTGTCAAAAATCTTAGCCACAGTATGTTCCTCCTAAGCTGTTCTCTATTTCTCATCCTTTGTTGGGATAATATCTTTCACCAAAAATACCTGTGCCGACACGGACGATGGTAGCGCCTTCTTCGATGGCAACTTCATAGTCTCCTGTCATGCCCATGGACAATGTATCCATCTTTATATTATCAATTTTTTTACCGTTCATGTCAACCAGTAATTCTCTCATTTGACGGAAAACTTCCCTGTTTTCTTCCTGATTTTCAACAAAAGGTGCAACTGTCATCAGACCGCGCACACGAATGTGTTCCATTTTGGAAATCTCTCTCAATAAGGCTTCTGTCTCTTCAGGCTTTACACCGAATTTACTTTCTTCGCCGCCCATGTTTACTTCAATCAGGATATCCATCACAACATCCTTCTGGGCAGCACGTTTTTCGATTTCTTCTGCCAGCTTCAGGCTTTCTACGGAATGGATCATATCTACCTTGTCGATGATGTATTTTACTTTATTTGTCTGCAGCTGGCCGATCAGATGCCAGTGGATACGGTCACCTTCAGGGGCATATACCATCATGGGTTCATATTTTTCCATGATCTCCTGCACCTTGTTTTCCCCCAGAGAAACACAGCCCGCCTGTACCGCTTCACCGATCAGTTCTACGGGTTTTGTTTTGCTTACCGCCAGCAGAAGAACATCCTCTGCCTTTCTGCCGCTTTTTTCCGCAGCAGCTGCGATCTTCGCTTCTACTTCTCTGATATTTTCAGCTACACTCATTTTAAATTGCCTTCTTTCCTAAATTTTTTATTCCAAGCATCAATAGATGCTGTCACCTTCATTGATATTCTTTGCATCAGAAACGATGGTATCGTAGGGCTGCAGGCCTGTGATGCTGCCCGCCTTCACGATAGCGTATTCCTGATTCTGCTCGATAATATCGATGACAACGAAATTCGCCACAGAACTATTGGCTACATAGACCCCCGCATGAGGTTCCAGTTCAGAAAGCGTATATTGTTTTGCTTCTTCCCCCGTGCCCTGCATGATGATATCACCCAGTTTCAGAGAACCATTGTCCTGTTCGATATAAACAGACTCCTCATCGCTGGCTACGGCTGTCAGATCAATAAACTTGGTCTTTTCACCGCTCACCAGCAGGACGCCTGTATTGCCCATGCTTTCCGTCAGACAGGTTCTGGGAATCTTCATCAGGGATTTTTCTACGATGGCGCCATTAGGGATCTTCAGCCCTTCCGATACTGCCCCCTCCAGGCTGAAGGAAGCCGTTCTGCTTTCCATAAATTCTTCCATGTGTTCATAGCTGGAGAAAACGACCTTCGTCTCTTTTTCCCCCGCATCCAGGGATTCGATCAAAGTGTTGATCCGGAAAGTGTCTTCTTCCGTCATCACATTCAGCACCTTGCCCGTCTGGGGCTCCCAGCCGGCAACCGCTGTATTGGGCAGATATGCAACGATATACCATTTATTGCTTTCCACGATTTTAAAGAGAGGGTCGCCTTCCTGTACGCCCTTCGCCTTGGAAATATACTGGGTCTTGCTGCTGCCGATCTGCTTTTCTGTTACTTCCGCTGCCATATCGGGATGCAATGTTTCTTCCAAGCCATCATAAGTCAGGCAGAGGACACCCGCTTCCCCGGCGGTGATAGCACTCTGGCTCTGGGCCAACTGCTGTTCATAGATATTCTTTTCTTCTGTCAGCTGAGAAAGGCTTTCCACATTTTCCGTCAGCCAGATCTCATTTCTCTGATCCATGAAAGAAGTCACCTGGCTCTTCATGGTGTACATGTAAGAGAGGTTCGACTTCATGGCACGGCCGGAATAAGCATCCACTGTGCGGGTCACATTATCCTCCAGTCGGGAAATATCCTCGGAGAACGCAGAAAGATCTGTTCTCGTTTTCTGGCTTTTCAGGATATCCTTGTCGATCTGATCCAGCTTGCTTTCCAGTTTATCTGTGGAATCCGTATCCTTGACCACGCAGGCAACCGCTCCCTTGGGCACATAATCCCCCTGAGAAAACTGATAAAAGGGCTGCCCCGCCCGGGTACTGGTCACCAGATATTCATCGCGCAGAATCAAGCCCGTATAGATCTCCGGTGTATCAATGGTGCCATAAGCAACCGTTTCCACATCGATATCAGAACGCTTGGCCATCAGGTTGCCGATCTGCCCCACCAGATAAATGGCGATGATAGCAAATACGATCAAAGGCATGATCATATGGTTACTCTTTTTTCTTTTTCTGTTCTTTTTTTTCGGCACAGGTGCGTTCTGATAGTATCCATTCTGGTACTGCTGTCGCTCTCTTGCCTGCATTGCCTCCTGCGCCTGTCGCCTCTGCCGTTCCTGCTGGAGACTGTAAACATTGTCTCTGGTCGGGTAGCGGCTGGCGGGCGCTTCCTGTCGGGGAGGTCTTTTTCTATTCCCTGAGGAACCTTTTTTCATGGGAATCCTCCTGTTCATTCCTTTTACTTTTCCATACTGCTGGCATGATACCATAGTATCGTTTTATTATAATACATTTTTCCAGAAACGCAAACCCCAAAGCCCAACTTGTTTCACTAAAAATATTCTTTTTTCAAAAGGCGGATGACAAATCCCGTCCTTCTTTGTATAATTGAAGAAACATTGGAAAAAATTTCTTTTACAGGAGGTTCCCATGCAGTTGAAAGGTATCTCTATCGGCCTGATTTCTTTTCTTTCCATTGGGCTGTTTCACCCTATCGTTATCAAAAGCGAATATTATTTCTCTAAAAACATCTGGCCTGTTTTCGGCATTTTCGGCGCCATTATGCTGGCTGTTTCCGCAAAGCTGAAAAATATCATCGCCAGTGCAGGCTGTGCTGTCATCGGCATGTCCTCCCTCTGGAGCATCAAGGAATTATTTGAACAGGAACAACGCGTAGCTAAAGGCTGGTTTCCGAAAAACCCCAATCGTAAATGAGGTGATCCCCATGAGACCTATCGATAAATTCAAAAAAGTAAGAGATGATTATGTCATCAACCAGGTAGCAAAAATCAAACTGCCCGATTTTGAGGAGGACCGCTTCGTCCGCCGCCATATCACCTTCAGCGGGCGTGTGCAGCATGTAGGTTTCCGCCTGGAGATCGAACAGCTGGCAAAAAAACTGGAGCTGACAGGCTGGGTGAAAAACATGGAAAACGGCGATGTTGCGGCTGAATTTCAGGGCTTTGAAAGCCGCATCCGCTTTCTGCTAAAATTTATGTGTTCCCTGAAGCGCATCAAAATCAAAAAAATGGAAAATAAACCTAAATCCCTGAAACAGGATGAAACGGAATTTCTGATCATCTAAAGTAAAAAAGCGACCTTTCGGTCGCTTTCTTTTTTTCAAAGAATAATGCAGATCAATCCGCCACTGCCCTCATTGACGATCTTCTGCAATGTCTCCTGCAGCTTCATCTGGGCATCTTCAGGCATACGATAGATCTTATTCTGCATGCCATCGCTGACCATAGAACTCAATGTCCGTCCGAAAATGTTCAGATCCCAGATTTTTTCCGGTTCTTCCTCATAATCGGAGATCAGATGATCGATGAATTCTCTGGACTGCTCCTCGTTGCCGATGATAGGAGAAACTTCCGTTTCCACATCCGCCTTGATGAGGTGGATAGATTCCCCTTTCGCCCGCAGCTTGATGCCGTAGCGGCTGCCTTGTTTGAACACTTCCGGTTTCTCCAGCATAATTTCCTCAAATACAGGCGTCACCACGCCATAACCCTTCCGCCGCACATCATTCAGCGCGGTGGCGATCTTATCATACTCCTGCTTCGTTTCAGAAAGCATCTTGATGGTGTTGATAAGAGCATAATCATTTTCAATGGGCATATCCACTGTTTCGCTCAAAATCTGATAGAAGAGACCATCATCAAAATTTAAGGCAATATCCGCCGCTCCTTCCCCGGGGAGGATATGGTCGGTATAGGCTTTTTTCAGGAAATCTGCATCCGCCAGAGCGCTGATAGCCGTTTCCACATCTGCCAGCTTATTTGCTTTTTCCATCACGCCCTTCAAAACGGAGATCATCCCCTGCTTCAGCCAGTGATCCTGTTCCAGAGTTTCCACCCAGCCGGGGAAGAAAAACCGCAGCTCACGAATGGGGAACTGGTAGAGCATCTGCTCCAGAATCTTTCGGATGTCCTCTGCTTTCAGCTGCGCCGCATTCACCGCCAGCACGGGTACACCGTATCTTTCTTCCATTTCTGCCCGCAAAGCCTGTGTACCGTCGCTGTAAGGCGTTGCCGTGTTCAGCAGGATGATAAAAGGTTTGCCCAGCTCCTGCAATTCCTCGATCACCCGTGCTTCCGCTTCTTCGTAATTTTCTCTGGGCAGTTCTGTTACGCTGCCATCCGTTGTCACCACCATGCCGATAGTGGAATGGTCAGTGATAACTTTTTTCGTCCCCATTTCCGCCGCTTCCCGAAAAGGCATAGCATTTTCCGACCAGGGGGTATGTACCATACGGGGCATGTCTCCGTCCATATGGCCTTCCGCACCGGGCACAAGATAGCCCACGCAATCGATCATCCGTACCTTTACGTCTGCATTTTCCCCCAGAGAAATTTCCACCGCTTCATTGGGAACGAATTTCGGTTCTGTCGTCATGATGGTCCTGCCTGTGGCAGACTGGGGCAGTTCGTCCTTTGCCCGTTCTCTGGTATAGGTGTTGGCGATATTCGGCAGAACGAGCAAGTCCATAAACCGCTTGATAAACGTGGACTTACCTGTACGTACGGGGCCTACTACGCCGATGTAGATATCGCCCCCTGTCCGTTCCGCAATGTCCTGATAAATATCAAATTTTTCCATCTTGATTCCTCCGTTTCTCTTGCAATCGTATCCATACAATGATAACTATGCCGTAAAATAGAGGAATATTCTGTTATTCGAACATTGGAATTGCTTTTATATAATGATTGATTTTGGCGATATCCGCGCCGCCCAGATAGGAAGTGAAGTAAACGGGGATATCCATGCCACCATAATGTGCCTGCATATAATAGATGATATTCTGCCATAGAAGCAGATAAGCATTTTCGCCCCCATCCATCATCTTGCTTGCTAAGCCAATATGCCCTTTACACATTTCCTTGATAGAATCATCATAGTAGCTGCCATCCTCAGCTTCGATCCAATCTGTCAGCACCCATTTGCCATTCTGTTTTTTAAAATCCAATCGAGAAGGAATAACAGAGCCGCCTCGTTCAAAGAAGCCATAGCCTGTATTCGTGCGGCTCAGGGCATAAGTCTGTTCCATGATGGTGGCAAAGACCTGCATGGTATCTCCCTTTTCGTAAATTTTGTGGATATAGGGTGCATAAATATTTACTGTATGTCCCAAAAGAATACCTTTCACATTATATTTGTTTTCCAACGCATCATAAACTGCCCGTACTCGGTCATCTTCTCTTGCTTTCAGGACGCTCCATTCATCTACATCCCCCATGATATATTCCCTCACCAATTCGGCAGGATACACCTTCTCATCATACCGAAATGCTACCGCCAGCGTAGAATCCAATGCAGAATATAACTGATACCATTCCGTCGGCGTCACATCCGCCTGTCTTGGTTCGCCAAGGATATCCTGACAGGCAAACATCATGATATACCCTTCCAGATTATCGCCTACACGCCCTTCCCCAAAGGAAGAAAGGAATTCCCGCAGGGTAGGCTCGCCGATATCCACCAATTCTTCATATTCCGCACAGTTGATATATTCCAGTGGATTGGATGAAGTCAGTCCCTGCTCATTGGCAATATGATACAGCAAACTGTCCGCATGGATCATCTGATAGAGCATGCTCTGGTCGCTTTCGTAAGTCACCTCTGCCTTTTCTTCACCGTAAAGCATATCGTTCATACGGGCCTGTGCCGCTTCTGCATCCAGTTCAGACAGTTGCAGAATCTGTTCCGGCTTTGTGATACCTTCATAGAAGTATCTGTTAATCGCAGATACAAAGTTCAGAAACGTTTCTTCGTCAGCAGCAAATTCTCTCAAGTCTTTTTCTCCAAAATATGTTTTTGCCATTTCCCTGTCGAATGGTATGGTAACGTAACCTTCTCCCATTTCTTCCAAATGGATGGCATATTTCATATAATCTGCATTGTCCACCAACGCAAGGAAAATCATCCCATGAATACGCAGCCAACGCCCATCCAAAAAACTTTCCTGACTTACATCGGCAAAGGCTGTTTCTCCAGTATAAATCAAATTCAGGTGTCGCATAGCGCCATAAGGCTCTCCCTCATCTGTAAACAGTTCCATTCCTTCTTCATTTGGTGTCACGCCATCAGGCAATGGTAATAATCCGAAGATCTTGCCAACACCGGAAGCGTCCCCGATATAGTCCAGCTTCGCTTCGTACAGATCATGGACGATTCTTTCCGTATAGCCACCATAGACCACTTTTGTTTCCATGATTTCCACATCGGGCGCAGGTGTTGCACAGCCCACAAAAGCCGTACCGCCGCAGACAAGCACTGCCGCCGCAGTGAAGAGCGCGATTCCGCGCTTTTTCTTTGTCATATCGAAAATGTTCTCGAATCTTGCTTTCAGTTCTTCTTTCCCACCGGAAAAAGCCGTACTCATCTGCATATTTTTACTGTTGGCTTCTTTCACTGTACGCAAAATTGCCATACTGTAAGCCTGTCTTTCCTCCATATCGCAGTTTTCCATCACTGCCACATCACAGGAAAGCTCCATATCTTTCTCCGCCAGCTTCGCCATCCAATGCACAAAAGGATTAAAGAAGTGTAAAGCCCTCGCAAGCATCAGGATACCCTTGAACCAGAGGTCTTTTCGTTTACAATGGGTCAGTTCATGCTTCAAAATCAGTCGAATGTCATTTTCTTCTCTTTCCTCTGAATTGATATAAATTTCCTGTTTCCAAAATCCCACGCAAAGAGGGCTGGGCAAGGGTTCACAGAAATATATTTCAGGTCGTTTTTCCACACCCATTTTTCTGCAAAGGGTATAATACGTATCCAACACTGCCGCATCTAAAACCTTTCTTCTGTTTCGTTTCAGCATTCTTTTAAAACTGAAATATTTCCATCCCTGCCATGCCAGAAACAGCACCACGCCCACGAACCACAGCATATCAGGATAATTCAGAAAGAAATCGATCAGGATTTCAGCCATGCTGTGTTCTGCTTCTGCCAACATAGGAGGGCTTTGCCGATCAGGCGCCTCGATGATCGTTTCTACGGGAGCAGGCTGTGTTTTTTCTATTGTAAATTCACCTTGTCCGCTTCGCATTTCCTGCATTTGTACTGCCACATTCGGCACCTCCACCTGTATTTTTGCCATGGGAGCAGGGGGGTCGATCTGTATAGGCACACACAAACGAATGGCTACCACCAGCCACACCAGATATTTCCACCTCGCACCATATCTTTTCCCCAGAAGATCAGAGCAGAGGGCCAAAACCATGATCACAGGAATGACAAACAAACTCATTTCCCATACATTTTGAAAAATCGCATCCATTGTCATTCACCTCCCGTTTTCGAGCGGATGAAGGCCGCCAGTTCATCCAAGTCCGCTTCGGAAATAGAATGGCTGTCATAAAGAGAAGCCACCAGTTTCGTCACAGAACGATCGTTGACCTTTTCCAGAAAAACTTTATTTTCCACTGCCAGATAGTCCTTTTCCGTCACCAAGGGGGTATAAAAACGATTCTTTCCTTCCTTATAGCTTTCCAGAAATCCACGGTCGATGAGGCGATTCAATAGGGTCTGCAGGGCAGAAACATTCCAGGGTCTGTGTCGTTCCAACAAGGTCTTTACTTCCGATGTAGAAAGCGTCTTTCCGCCTTCCCAGATCGCTTTCATAATTTCCAGTTCCGTATCAGGCAAACGCAGGATTTCTCCCATTTTCATCCACTCCTTTTCAAACTCTTACATTTGTAGTATATCTTTATCATACAATTGTAGGAGTTTTATGTCAATACCTCCTATCTGTTTTTCTGATAGAAACTTCCCTTGACAAAATCAACTTCTGTGTTATCCTAAAAGGTATGGAAAATCTTCATCTGTAATAGGATAAAAATACATTAGGAAAAGAGGTGCTTGTTTTGAGCAAGACATATATCCCTGCGGGCTATCAGTCCGTACTGACACTGTATGAAACACAGAATGCCATCGGCGTCATCCATCACGCATTCGAAGAACACCTGGGCCAGACACTGAACCTGAAACGTGTATCCGCCCCCCTGTTCGTTGACCCTGCAACAGGTCTGAACGACAACCTGAACGGCGTAGAACGCCCTGTAAGCTTCGAAATCCCCGCTACAGGCACAACTGCGGAAGTTGTACATTCCCTGGCAAAATGGAAACGTATGGCGCTGTATCGCTATGATTTCCGTCCTGGCAAAGGTCTGTATACAAACATGAACGCCATCCGCCGCGATGAAACACTGGATAACCTGCACTCCATCTACGTTGACCAGTGGGACTGGGAAAGAGTCATCACTCCCGAAAAAAGAAACATCCAGGAACTGAAATTCACAGTACAGGGCATCGTTCTGGCCATCTGTGATACACTGGAAGTAGTTAAGAAAAAATATCCTCGGATCACAACAGAACTGTGCCGCGAAGTAAAATTCATCACTTCTCAGGAACTGGAAGATATGTATCCCGATCTGACATCCAAGGAAAGAGAACATGCTATCACAAGAAAATATAAAACAGTATTCATCATGCAGATCGGCGACAAACTGCGTTCCGGCGAACCCCATGATGGCAGAGCCCCCGACTATGACGACTGGCAGCTGAACGGCGACCTGCTGTTCTATAACCCCATTCTGGATAACTCTCTGGAAATCTCTTCTATGGGTATCCGTGTTGATGCATATTCTTTGGATCAGCAGCTGAGAAAAGCAAACTGCGATGACCGCAGAGAGCTGACATACCACAAAATGCTGCTGGAAGGCAAGCTGCCCTGCACCATCGGCGGCGGTATCGGCCAGTCCAGACTGTGCATGCTGCTGTTGGGTAAAGCCCACATCGGCGAAGTGCAGTCCTCTATCTGGGATGAAGAAACATTTGAAGTTTGCAACGCTGCAGGTGTGGCACTGCTATAATTTTTAAAAAATCGACCATCTTCCACTGGAAGGTGGTCTTTTTTTACGTCAGCCCTTCAAAGAAATAAATTTTAAACTTTAAAAACATTTACTTCACTTTTTCTCTGCATAGTGGTACAATGGTAACGTACAAAAGAAAAGACATAAGTGTACAAAAGAGCACTCCAAATTGACCATGCATTTATCTACGCACTGTCACTCTTCCTTTTTCGTTCATAGGTAAATGCAAAAAGCAGCCCTCCCCTCAGGGCTGCTTTTTTCTTTTAACAGCCATACAACTATTATTTTTAATAATAAAAGCAATTCAATCATTTTGTTTTACAAATACCTTCTTCAGTGTTATGATATTTTTATCTGAGTCATTTTTACAGGAGGTTCTTTTATGGAACTGCGCAATTTAATCACATTTTTGAAAATCATTGAAACCGGCAGCTTTTCCAACGCGGCCGAACAACTGACCTATTCCCAATCCACTGTTACCGTGCAGATCCAGCAGTTGGAGAAAGAACTGAACGTGCAGCTTTTCGACCGTATCGGTAAAAAGATCTATATAACAGAAAAAGGGCGGGAACTGGAAGCCTACGCCCAACAGATCGTCGCCTTATCTCAGAAGGCCGCTGCCATCGGCGGAGAGGAACAGGAACTGCAGGGCACCCTGCGCATCGCCTGCCTGGATTCTCTTTTTACAGCCGTTCTTCCCGATATACTGCGGGAATACCATCAACGGCACCCCCAAGTGGATATCATTGTGAAGACCGCTGACAATGTGTTCGATGCGGAGCGTCACCTTTCCCAGAACGAAGTAGATCTGGCTTTCATTACCCACGACCAGCGCAGCACCCAAAATTTCATTAAAACGATCCTGTTGGAGGCCCAGCTTGTTTTCACAGCCGCACCTTCCCATCCTTTAGCAAAGAAGGATATCGTCACTCTGGCAGAAATTGCAGAAAATGACGTGATCATCACCAACCAACAGTTCTATTCGGATATATCCAACGAACATACAAAAAATACACTGTCTTATATTATCAGGCCACGTTTTGATCTTTGGAATCCCATTGCCGCCATGGAACTGGCAAAGCTGGATTGCGGCATTGCGCTTCTGCCCACCTACCTTATCGAGGATGCTGTAGAAAAAAGCGAGCTTTGTGTGTTGAATGTGCCTGAACTGCATTTCCCCGTATGGCTGCAGGTGCTGCACCATGAGCAGAAGGCCATTACTCCCCAAATGAATGCTTTTTTGAAACTGCTGCAGGAATATTATCATCTTTGAAACTGCCCCAAAAGGAGAATACATATGGAAAATTTTGATTTGATTCTGAACAAAAAAGCGAAAGAACGTCGGGAAGGCATTTCTTCTTTCAGCGTAGAAGAAGCCAAAAAAGCCCATGACTTTCACAAAACATTCCCTGTTTACCAGAAAACACCCCTGGTCTCCCTGGAAAAGCTGGCGGAAAAACTGCAGGTAAAAAGCATCTATCTGAAGGATGAAAGCTATCGGTTCGGCCTGAATGCATTCAAAGTCCTGGGCGGAAGCTATGCCATCGCCAAAGAGATCGGCAAGCGCATCGAAAAAGACATCACTGAACTGACCGCCGAAAGTATTCTTTCCGCCGAAACAAAGGCACAGTTGGGCGATATCACCTTCGTCACAGCCACCGACGGTAATCATGGCAGAGGCGTTGCCTGGACAGCCAATCAGCTGGGACAGAGATCCGTTGTTTATATGCCTAAGGGCAGCGCATTGGAAAGACTGGAAAACATCCGCAAAGAAGGCGCCGAGGCAGAAATCACGGATATGAACTACGATGAAGCCGTACGCCTTGCCCAGAAAATGGCAGAGGAAAAAGGCTGGGTAGTGGTACAGGATACTGCGTGGGAAGGATATGAAGATATCCCTCTTTGGATCATGCAAGGCTACACCACCATGGGCTATGAGATCATGGAACAGATCCCCGAAAGACCCACCCATATCTTCCTGCAGGCAGGCGTAGGCAGTATGGCAGGCGCCATGACCGGCTTCTTCTCTAACCTTTACCCTGGCGAAGAAAAGCCCATCATCACCATCGTCGAACCCGCCAAGGCTGACTGTCTCTTCCGCACGGCCCAAGCAGATGACGGCAAACTCCATATCGTTACCGGGGATATGGATACCATTATGGCAGGTCTGGCCTGCGGCGAACCCTGCACCATCGGCTGGGATGTGCTGAAAGGCTATGCAGATGCTTTCATTCGCTGCCCCGAATATGCCGCAGCAGACGGCATGCGTATCCTGGCTGCTCCCGCAAAGGGAGACACTCCCGTTACCGCAGGAGAAAGCGGCGCAGCGGCTTTTGGATGTATGGCAAATATCCTTCTGGATGAAAACCTGGCAGAATGGAAAAAACTGCTGCAGCTGGATGAAAGCTCCCGTATCCTCTGCATCAGTACAGAAGGTGATACAGATAAACAAAATTATCAGGATGTGGTTTGGCGCGGCAAATATGCCAAAGCATGATGCAGAACAGTCCTCTTTTGAGGACTGTTTTTGTTTCTAACTATCAATTTTTTAAATCGCTGAGACCAGATATTTTACAGGAACTAATCTTATCATTATTTTTAATAGAAACCTTTAAATCTATCAATTTCACTTTCTTTTACAAATATGCTACAATCGGTTTGTACCAAAAAGACACTATTTTTATCACACAAAATCATCATACGGCTCATGATAGAATAGCCCATTTCTCTTTCTCCGGGCAACCAAGTGTGAAAGCGGTTCTTCCTCTGGGAGAACTGCTATTTTTTTGCAAAATAGCTTCTGTTATGTGCTACGGCTTCATCATGAGGTTTGAATACCCCCGCCATTTCGTTATACATACTCGCCCGTTCCCGGTCTCCCAGTCTGTCATAGCAGACGCAAAGCTGTATACAGGGCAGATAACCATAACATTCTTCCTGTACGAAAGCCCCCTGCTCCGTCCGCCGCTCTGCCCGCAAGGCATTTTCATACCAGAAGATGGCCTGTTCCCACTGTTCTTTCCCATAAAAATATTTTCCGATATCACAACAATGCTCCCCTGTAGGCGGTGCCAGTTTCAGCCCCTGCAAAAGAGCATCGAAGGCTTCTTCTGGCTTTCCTGCCGCCGCCAAAGAATAGGAAAGGAATCGACTGGCTTCCAGTTTGTTTTCCAGCCAGCCGTCGGGGTCTGCCAGAAATCCCCGAAAGACCTTCGCTGCTTTTTCATATTTGCCGTGATAATATAGTTCCCGCCCATAGTAAAACCACTCTCTGGCATCGAATTTTCGCCCCTGCTCCAGCATTTTTTCATAGATCATCAGATTTCGTTCAGAATATTCTACCTTTTCTTTCCGATGCTCAAAATGAATCTCTTCATACCGCACATCTCCAAAGGGAACGACCACCTCATGGACACAGCCCACCCATTTTGCCAGGGAACAATTGCGCAGCAATCGTTCCCTGTAATAAGAAAAGGCTGCCTTACCCTCTTCATCAAATCCTGCATCATAGAGCATCATCACCATATGGCATGGGTTTTTATCTAAATCCGCTTTTAAATTTAAGAAATTCTGCTTCTCCTTTTCAGGAAAAACGTCATCCGCATCCATCCACATGAGATAGTCTCCTGTTCCCTTGGAAAAAGCAAAATTTCGTGCTGCTGAAAAATCATCTATCCAATGGAAATCATAAATTTTATCGGTGAACTTTTCTGCAATTTCTTTCGTTTTATCCACAGAACCTGTATCCACAATGATAATTTCATCCACACAATCCACGATACTTTTCAAACACCGCTCTAAGGTATCCTCTTCATCCCGCACGATCATGCATAAACTGATCTTTGCCATGCTTACACGCTCCTTTCCGTTGCTGCCAGTTTATGTAGAGTGGAGAGAAACGTGCCTGTTTTCTGCACGCAAAAAGAGGTGCCCATAGACACCTCTTTTTTATTTATGCTTCAGATTGTACACAGCGTTTGCAGACAACCACTTCTGCTTCCTGCTGTTTTTTCGCTTCGATAGCCTTTTTCGCTACCATATCTTTTACCTTCATCAGGCGAGTCGTGTTGGCACGTTCGTTTTCTTCCAGCTTCATGGTGATATATTTGATGGTCTCCTGATAGTTGGGGATCATAACGTTTTCCAGTGCGTTTACACGACGGCGGGTACGTTCGATTTCCTGCGCCAAGAGCTGCGCTGTCTTTTCACTTTCCGCCAGACGGAGCAGAGGCTCCATAGCATCGGAGAAGGAAAGCATCGCGCTGTCCAGTTCACCGGATGTGAACGCCATACCATAAGGATAGATATTGCCTTCGCTGCCGCCTTCCTTCTGGAAGTCAAACACAGGCACATTTACGCTCATGATATTTTTATTCGTAACCTTAACGGATACAGACTGCTGGGGGATCATCAGTGCTTCACCCAGGCTGGCTTCACTGAGCACCGCTCTGGCGATGATGAAGTTTTTATAAGCATTTTCCAGAGCCGCTTCCGCTTCTTCTCTCAAACGCTTGTTTTCCCGCACAATTTCCATGAACTGTTTCATCAGTTCATCCAGCTTATCTTTCAGCAGCTTATGACCTCTGGTCGCTGTTTTCAACTGGCCTTTCAGGCGGGTCATTTCCATACGGGTGGGGTTGACATTCAATCTAGCCACACTTCATCACTCCCCGCTGTTCAGATATTTATCCAGATATTCGTCACGGATACGTTTCAGCTCGCTCTTAGGCAGCATACGCAGCAGGCTCCAACCTGTTTCCAGCGTCTGTTCGATGGTTCTGTCTGTCTGGAAGCCCTGAGAAACGTATTGCTTTTCGAATTCATCTGCAAATTTTGCATAGATCAGGTCTACGTCGGACAATGCGGATTCACCCAAAATCGCCATCAGTTCCTTCGCATCCTTACCACGGGAATACGCTGCGAACAGCTGGTTCATGGTATCTGCGTGGTCTTCTCTTGTCTTGCCTTTACCGATACCTTTATCCTTCAGACGGGACAGGGAAGGCAGAACGTTGATGGGAGGCTGAATGCCTTTTTTATCCAGTTCACGGCTCAGAATGATCTGACCTTCTGTGATATAGCCTGTCAGGTCGGGGATAGGATGTGTCTTATCTTCTTCAGGCATTGTCAGGATAGGGATCATTGTGATAGAGCCTTCATGACCTTTCATACGACCTGCACGTTCGTACATAGTCGCAAGGTCTGTATACAGGTAGCCGGGGTAACCACGACGACCGGGAACTTCTTTTTTCGCTGCAGAAACTTCACGCAGAGCTTCCGCATAGTTTGTGATATCTGTCAGGATGACCAGAACGTGCATATCCTGTTCAAATGCCAGATATTCTGCCGCTGTCAGCGCCATTTTAGGGGTACAGATACGTTCTACCGCAGGGTCATTTGCCAGGTTGATGAAGACTACGGAACGGTCGATAGCACCTGTCTGTTTGAAGTCGTTGATGAAGAATTCAGCATCTTCGAATGTGATACCGATGGCTGCGAATACTACCGCGAATTTAGAATCTGTACCGCGAACCTTCGCCTGTCTTGCGATCTGTACTGCCAGATTTGCATGGGGCAGACCGGAAGCGGAGAAGATAGGCAGCTTCTGACCACGAACCAGTGTATTCAGACCGTCAATGGCAGATACGCCTGTCTGGATGAATTCTGCGGGGTATACACGAGCCGCAGGGTTGATGGGCGCACCGTTGATATCCAGTCTCTTTTCAGGGATGATTTCGGGACCGCCATCCATGGGGTTACCCATACCGTCGAAGACACGACCCAGGATATCAGGGGATACGCCGAAGTCCAGGCTCTTGCCCAGGAAACGTACTTTACTTTCTGCCAGGTTGATACCTGTTGCGCTTTCAAACAGCTGTACCAGAGCAGTGTCGCCATTTACTTCCAGAACCTTGCATTTTCTGATCTCGCCGCTGGCCAGCTCGATCTCGCCCAGTTCGTCATATGTTACGCCTTCAACACCGGAAACAACCATCAGAGGGCCGGCTACTTCCTGAATGGAACGATATTCTTTTATCATAATTCATCTGCCCCCTTTCTGATGAGTTCTGCTACTTCTGCTTTGATTTCGTTTTCGATTTCATCGTAACGCTTATCTACGTTGATTTCTTCTACGTATTTTGCACGGCCGATGTGTTCGATCACGTCCAGTTTTGCCAGTTTCTGAATCGTTACGCCCTGCTTGATGGCTTCGCCTGCTTCTTTATAGAAGGTCAGGATCAGCTTCATCATACGATACTGTTTATGCAGGGATGTGTATGTGTCAACTTCGTGGAAGGAGTTCTGATGCAGGAAGTCTTCACGGATGGAACGGGCAACTTCCAGAATCAATCTGTCGCTGTGGGACAGAGCATCCACGCCGACCAGCTGTACGATTTCATTCAACTCTGCTTCTGTCTGCAGCAGTCTCATGGCTTCTGTACGCTGTGCGGAGAAGTTAGGTTCTACGTTTTCATCTGCCCATGCGTCAACCTTTGCCTGATACAGGGAATAGCTTGTCAGCCAGTTGATGGCAGGGAAATGACGTTTATACGCCAATGCGGAATCCAGACCCCAGAATACCTTTACGATACGCAGAGTGGCCTGAGATACGGGTTCAGAAATATCACCGCCGGGAGGAGATACGGCACCGATGGCTGTCAGTGTACCGATTCTACCTTCACTGCCCAGACAAACGACTCTACCAGCGCGTTCGTAGAACTGCGCCAGACGGGAACCCAGATAAGCAGGGTAACCTTCTTCACCGGGCATTTCTTCCAGACGACCGGACATTTCACGAAGGGCTTCTGCCCAACGGGATGTGGAGTCAGCCATCAGCGCTACGCTATAGCCCATATCACGGAAGAATTCTGCGATAGTGATACCTGTATAAATAGATGCTTCACGAGCCGCTACGGGCATATCGGAAGTATTTGCGATCAGAACAGTTCTCTGCATCAGGGACTGACCTGTACGAGGGTCCAGCAGTTCAGGGAATTCATTCAGTACGTCTGTCATTTCGTTACCACGTTCACCGCAGCCGATATAAACAACGATGTCTGCATCCGCCCATTTTGCCAGCTGATGCTGTGTAACAGTTTTACCGGAACCGAAGGGGCCGGGGATGGCTGCTACACCACCTTTTGTGATGGGGAAGAATGTGTCAACAACACGCTGACCTGTGATCAGGGGCGCATTGGGAGACTGTTTTTCCTTGTAAGGTCTTTCACGACGTACGGGCCATTTCTGCATCATGGTTACGTTTACGTCTTTGCCCTTTTCATCTGTGATGACACAAACGGTTTCTTCAACAGTGAAATCACCAATGAAGATTTCTTTGATGACACCCTTCAGACCGTAGGGCACCATGATTTTACACTGAACCACAGCAGTTTCCTGAACGAAACCGATGATATCGCCTGCAGCAACGGCATCGCCGGGCTGTTTTGTGGGTTCAAATTTCCATTTCTTTTCTCTGTCCAAAGAAGGTACTTCAACACCTCTGCGGATGTTTGTGCCACCTACTTCGTACATTTTTTCCAGAGGACGCTGGATACCATCATAGATCGTGGAAACCAGACCGGGGCCCAGTTCTACGCTCATAGGCATGCCAACGGATACAACCTCTTCACCGGGGCCAAGGCCTGCGGTTTCTTCGTATACCTGAATGGAGGCTTTGTCTCCGTGCATTTCGATGATCTCGCCGATCAGGTGTTTGTCAGATACACGAACCACGTCGAACATGTTGGCATCTCTCATGCCTTCCGCAATGACCAGTGGACCTGACACTTTTACGATCGTGCCTGTTTTCATATGCTCATTCACCTACAATCATTCTTTATTCACTAAACAATATATCTGCGCCGATGGCACGTTTTGCCGATTCGCGCACCTCATTCATGCCCAGGCCCATGTTTCCGCCGATGCCGGGGATAACGATGATGGCGGGCAATTCCATATCTTTGTATTTGGCAATGCTTTCCTTTGCCTTCAGGCTGGCTTCTTCCGTGATATAAATGATCGCGTATTCTCTTTCCGCCAGTCTGTGGATGGTCTTTTTTATCTCCTCTGCTGTGTAAGCAGGGAAAATATCGATCCCCAGAGCAAGGAAGCCCATAACTGTGTCCTTGTCGCCAATGATACCAACTTTAGACATATGCTTCTCTCACCCTTTCTTTGATCGTTTCCGCATCAATGTCATGCAGTTTGCATGTCATAATGATGCGCACACATTTCGCCTCTGTTTCCTTCGCCAGAATATAAGCGGCAACGGGTTCAGGCGTCAGCGTTTTATATTTTGCATCTTTGATACATTCCATCAGATAATCATCGCAGGCTTTTTCGAACACCGTGAAGCCCTGGGGCATATAGGTTTCGCACAGAGGGCCATAGGATGTTTCCTTCAGCATCTGGATGACAGTATCGTTTTTCAATGCTCTGATCAAAAGTTCCGCAGGCAGTTCGCCGCCGGGCACGATGCTTTCTTCCAGTTCTTCATCGCTGCGTTTCATCTGCCAGATACGCAGGAGTGTTTTCAGGTTCGTCACATCGGCCAGTCTGCGAATGTATTTGGAAACGTATTCGTTGCCCAGTTTATCTGCCGCATCAGACATGACCTGGAAGCAGGCCTTATCCAGAATGGAATCGATATAACGGGCATTTTTTGTTTTCGCATACATTTCTGTGGCTTCCTGCACTGCATCTGCCTTGATATTAGGCAGTTCCATGTAGTTTCTTTCACGGAAGTTTTTCTGCAGGATATCCACGGGGATGCTGCCGCCCTGGATCAGATATTTTTTACCGTTGACCTTGGAAATTTCTTCTTTGATCAACACTTTTACGTTATGATAGTCGTTCTTGAATCGGAAAATATCCATGAAGGTTTCGGAGGCAATCAGCTTACCAACTGCCTGATATTCCGTTTCCAGATGGTTCTGAATCATTTTTTCGAATTCGTGAACGTCTTTGATCTCTGTTTTACCGTAATCGGTTTCAGAAAGCATGCGCAATGCTTCGCCAGCATCTCTGGCTTCTGCCATCTGCATCAGTTTCTGCTTTGTCAGCAGTTTATTTTCCATGGAACGAACACTCGCCACGGCGAAAGGGTAAATCTTGTTTCTAGCCATGCTCTACCCCCTCCTTAGAATAAGATCTGTGCTGCTGTCTGGCGGATCGCTTCTTTTTCTACTGTAATGATAGATTCAAAAGAATAGTTATATTCGATATCTCCGTTTTTCACAATAAAACCACCGCTGATATCCGCAGTTTTTTCGGAAAGGTCGAAGCCGTTTTCCTTCACCGTTGCAGCCAGTCTTGCGACATCTTTAGGGGAAACGATGATCTCTGTACCCAGGGATTTATCCAGTTTCGCCAGCATGCCGCCGATGACCTTTGCGTATTCCGCATCTTCCAGAGAAAGCAGTCTTTTTTCCGCTTCTGCGATCACATCAGCCAGAATCGTCTGCTTCTGTTCCAGAACGGCTTTTTTCGCCTGCATTTCCGCGCCGGAAATTTCCTTGGATTTTACTTTTTCCGCTTCCGCCTGGGCATTTCTTTCCAGTGCATCTGCTTCTTTTTCCGCTTTATCTTTCCCAGCCTTCAGGATGGAATCTACTTCCTTCTGGGCCTGTTTCAGGGTCGCTTCTGCCACTTTCTCTGCTTCTGCAATGATTTTATCGATAATGATCTTGCCGTCATTCATAGGAGTTTCTCCTCCTTTTCCTTATATTGATTACAACTGGATGCTGTTGAGCATCAGGAAGGAAACCAGCAGAGCCAGTACGGCATATGTTTCTACCATGGCTGCGAACAGCATACCTTTTGCCAGTTCGCTGGGTTTTTTACCAACCAGCATGATACCGGAAGCCGCTGCTTTGCCCTGCGCGATACCGGAGAAGATACCAACCAGGCCAATGGGAACAGCCGCTGCAAAAATGGAAGCACCCTGTGCTACAGACAGATCCAGCATGCCATCGCCGCCCAGAAGGCCAACTTTTACCATGATGATAAATGCGATCAGCAGACCATAGATACCCTGTGTGCCGGGCAGAGCCTGCAGCAGCAGAACCTGACCGAATTTATTGGGGTCTTCAGAAACAACGCCCGCTGCAGCTTCACCTGCAACGCCTACGCCCATCGCAGAACCGATACCAGCCAGAGCTGCTGTTGCTGCGCCTAATAATGCTAAAAATTCACCGCTGAATAAACTTTCTACCATGTTCATTCTCCTCCTTATTCATCTCGATCCTTCATGATCTTGACATATTTTGTTTTTCTTTCAAAAGGACGGAACTCTCTGCCGCCGCCCGTATAAAACTTACCAAAGAATTCTACATACTGCAGTCTGCAGGAATGTACGAATGCACCCAGGGCGTTGATCGCCAGGTTGAAGATCGTACCAAACACCAGCGCTACTGTCAGCAGGATGGCACCAACTACGCCGCCGCCTGCCAGAGAACCCAGGGTATTGATAACCTGTGCAACTACACCGGTCGCCAGACCCAACGCCAGCAGTCTGGAGTAGGAAAGTACGTCGGACAAATAGCTTGTGATGCCGTAAAGGCTGCCCAGACCACCTGTCACCTTGCCGATGATGCCTTTCTTCTTTCTGCCGCCTGTTACCAGGATACCAACTGCGCCTACGATAGACATTACCTTACCCACTGTTGTCAGCGCAGGAGCGACCATGCCGCCTACGCCAAACAGCACCAGACCGATCAGCAGTACATACCACAGACCGATATCACACAGAGCATCGATGGGATGGCCATCCCGAATAGACATATACGCCTGGATGCCCATACCTACGAACAAGTGGATCGCACCCAAAATCAGGGAGAAGATCAACAGCTTCATAGGGTCGTCCATAGGATTGAACCAAATGGGGTTAATGGTGATCTCTTTATTGAACAATGTTCTTGCTGCGACCTGGAAAAAGTCACCAAACCAGCCGCCGAACAATGCACCCCAGATAAAGGTGGAGATACCGCAAAAGAAGAACATCTTGAACATACGGTACATCATACCTTCGGGCTTATATTTCTTCAGTACGAAGAAGCACAATACGGAAAGGATGATACCATATGCCGCATCGGAAAGCATCATACCAAAGAAGATGAAATAGAATGGTGCCAGAATTGTTGTAGGGTCGATATCACTTCTGGAAGGCAGGCTGTACATATTGGTAACTGCCTCGAAGGGTGTCGCTACACTGCTGTTATGCAGCAATACAGGCACTTCTTCCTCTTCATCGGGAACCTGAATATCATAATAGAATTCATATTTCTTCAGAAGAGCTTCGACCTCAGGCTGTGCCTTTGCGGGCATCCAGCCATCGAAATAGAATACCGTATCGGTACTCAGCATATCCCCTACGACTCTTGCCCTGTCTCTCTGCGTAACCAGCAGGTCGTAAAGGAATTCAATATCTTTGCGTGCATGGGAAAGTCCCGCAAGCACTTTTTCATTTTCAGCGATCTCTGCTTCGATCGCTTCAATTTCTTTTTCATAACGATGTGTCGCTTCTGCAGGAGTCCCCTTCTGGTCTGCCATGGAGATTGCGGAGAAGTTGAAGGGACGCAGCGCCTCATAAAGAGCATCTTTTTCTTCTTTCAATACGATGATAGAGAAATATTTCTGCTGTTTGTCCGCACTCACTTCCTGCACGATGGCAGAAGGTGCTCCTTCCAGAACAGCTGTCATCAGCTGCCCTGTATCGGTCTTTGCCCCGGTCGTGCCATAAACGACACTGGCAAATTCCGTTTCATTCATTTCCAACGGGATATCCAGTTTCAGCCAGGGCTGCAGCCCTGCGATCTGGGAACGCAGATGGTTGATCTCAGCGTTGCCATCTGTAATATTTTTGTAGGCATTTACCGCCTTATCCATATTTCGTTCCGTATCTGTCCTGACCTCATTCATATAGGCGATAAATGCTTCTCTGCCCATTTCCTTTCTGGTGATGAGCAAAGGTTTCTTCGCCGTATCATATTTCTGAATGGCCTCAAGGGCAGTGCTGACACGGATGATATCCCCTTCCAGACGCGAAACATCGGCACTGTTACTGGTTCGGAAAATATCGGGCATCCAGTCTTCATCGCTGATAATACCTTCCTGAGAGTTGATCTCTACAACTCCCAGATGCATCAGTTCGTAGATGAAGGGGGCTCTGCCGCTGTTCAAACCAATGACAGTAAGCTTCCGCATCTCAACAACTGCCATACGTTCCCACGACCTTTCCGATCACAGCCTGAACGGCTTCTTCCTGCTTTGCTGCCGCCTGCTCTCTGATCTGAGAACAAGTCTCATCAGCTTCTTTCAAAATCTTCTGGATCACCTCGCGGCTCTCCTCTACAGCTACTTCTACAGCTTCCTGCATTTCTTTTTTCCCATGCAGTCTGGCCTCTTCCAAAAGGGCTTCCTGCTGTTTCAGCGCATTGGCCTTCATTTCTTCGGCCTGTGCGACAGCCTGCTTTTTGATTTCCACAGCCCGTGCTTCTGCTTCCACGATGCTTTTCAGGATCTCATAAGCCATGTTACTCACCTCTCTTGCTGTATTTTTGTTTGAACAAATTGCACAGGTACAATATTTACTCCCGTCAAAATTACCTTGTTAAAGTTATAACGTTTGTATTTTTCAAAATGTATAGAGATTTGTTCCTGTTCGACTCGTTCTTTTTCCTGCAACCTTTGAAGGTTGATTCGAATTTTCCAATGATTTCCATGAAAATTCTTGGCATGTACGAGAAATCAAACATACCTCAATTTAAATAATACGAAATTTAAGCCAGTATGTCAATGTTTCTTCCATTTACCACAAAATGACAAACCATTTTCCCTCGCGAACACGCTTGTTAAAAATCCATCAGAATTCACTTTCGCAAAAAAGCGGTTTTCGTTTGAATTACGGGGTTTGACGATGTTCTTTCGCATGCAATTTATTCGTATCCCAATTTTTACCTACTATGTTTTCCTGATTTTTGCATAAAAATATATACAAAACAAACAAAAAATTTACGTGTTTTTTTGCCAGTTTCCTCTTAGGAAAAATCCATTTTTACTGAATTAAACTCTTTTGAATGAAAAATTATTCATTGTATAACCAAAAAATGTATTTTTCCTACACCATTTTATCTGTATATAGATCTCTTTATGCAAATTCAATAAACTGAAAAAGAGACCCTATTTCTTCAAGAAATAGAGTCTCTTGCCAGATTTTATTATTTCATCTTCATTCTAATTTTCTTTCAGCGCCGCAAAAGCTGCGCGAATGTCCCGCTTCATCCAGTGGGGCAGTTCGCTTTCTTGCATCTCCTCTTCCGTCACCCAGAAATAAGATTCATGCTCTGCACTCAGGCTCACCTCTCCGCTCTTCCAGCGACAGGCATATGTAAAAATGCAAAGATGAATATGATGCTTGATGGCATCGAACAGGGATAAGGGAGGACCGATGGAAACGTTCAGATCTGTTTCCTCTCTGATCTCTCTGAGCAGCCCCTCTTCTGCCTTTTCGAAGAAATGCAGGCCGCCGCCGGGCAGATCCCATTTCTGATGACTATTCATGAAGCTGCCCTCCATCTCATGCTTGGAACGGCAAAGCACCAGTGCTTTATTCTCTTTTATGATGACAGCTTTTACAGCCACCGCAAAATCCCTTTTCAAAGGATCGCCCCCTTTGGCTTTTTTATTTTGCTTCTTCCAGCAGTTTGATCAGCTCTTCTTCATTAAAGTCATATTCTTTGCTGCAGAAATGGCAGTGCAGATTTGCTTTCTTGTCTTCTTTAATGATTTTTTCCAGTTCTTCCTTGCCGATGCTGATCAGCGCTTTTTCTACTCTTTCTTTTGTGCAGTTGCAGTAGAAAGTTGTAGGGATAGTATCAACGATCTTCAGATCCATATCGCCCAGGATCATCTGCAGAATATCTTCAGGCGTCTGCCCCATATCCAGCAGATCGGATACATATGGAATCGTTGCCAGTTTCTGTTCCAGTTTAGAAATCATTTCCTCTGTTGCATCGGGCATCAGCTGAATGATGAAGCCGCCGGCTCTGCGAATGGATGTATCTGTTTCGATCAGAACACCCAGACCTACTGCAGAAGGCGTCTGTTCAGACTGTGCAAAGTAATATGTCAGGTCTTCCGCGATTTCCCCTGTTACCAGTTCGATCTTGCCTGCGTAAGGTTCTCTCATACCGATATCTTTAATGATGCTCATATAACCATTGCCGATAGCGCCGCTGACGTTCAGTTTGCCGGGAATCAGGTCGGGTACTTCCACGCCGGGGTTGAATACATAACCCTTTACCTGGGCCTTGCTATCGCTGGTTACCACGATGCCCTGCAGAGGGCCTTCGCCTCTTACCTGCAATGTCAGCAGGTCTTTATCCCCTTTCAGCATACTGCCCATCATGGCCGCTGCTGTCAGCATTCTGCCCAGGGCTGCAGAAGCCACAGGGGATGTATGATGGATCTCTCTGGCATGCTGCACCAGGTCTTTTGTTGTAGCGGCAAAAGCACGGATACTGCCGTTGCCTGCCGTTGCTCTTACGATATAGTCACTCATTTTGATTCCTCCGATTCTATTTCAATTTGGCTGCAAAAAGCAGGCGTTCGCTTTCTTCATGGGGCGCATCAAAACTATATCCGTCCATGACTTCTACCAGTTCCATGCCCGCTGCCCGCAGTCCATCTTCAATTTCTTCCACAGAGTAAGCTCTTTCGTAGTGGTATTCCTCTACTCTTTCATACAGGCCGTTTTCCTGTTCGATGAAAAAGCTTACGTAATATTCATTAATCTTCTCTTCCTCATCGTAATCATTTTCCCAGATATACGCCGCGCCTTCTTCCGCAGAACCAAAGACATTCTGCCCCAGCACTTCCCGGAATTTATATTCCGTATTCATATCAAACAGGAAGAGGCTGTCTTTTTTCATATGCTGCGCAATGCTTTTGAACGCATCCTCCAGCTGACCATCCTCTGTCAGATAATTCATACAGTCGCACAGACTGAGAATGCAATCTGCTTCTTCGCCCAGTTCCAGTTCTGTCATATCCTGGCAGGCCAGACGAACGGAAAGGCCTTCTTCCATGGCCTTATGGTCTGCTTCCGTCAGCATTTCGGGGGAAAGGTCTACGCCGATCACATCGAAGCCTTCCTTTGCCAACGGCAGCAAAATACTGCCTGTGCCGCAGCCCAAGTCGATCACTGTTTTAGGCTTCAGTCCATGCTTGTCCCAAACAGCATGGATATGGCTCAGCCACTGGTCATATTCTACCTGTTCCATAAAAAGATCATATACAGATGCAAAGGCTTCGTATGCACTCATATTCCTTCCTCCAAAGAGATATTCTTTCACAATAGTTTATTATATCTCTATATACCTGCCTTTGCAAGCATAAATATAGGTAATTACTCATTCATCCCGCAGATTTCCTTCCTGAACAGTGCCATGTTTCCGTGCTTCGATTTTCCGTCTGCCCATAATGCCGCCGATGCGTCCGCTTTCCTTAGCGGTCAGCCCTTTCCAGCCTAGCTGCTCCACCTTTTCCAGAAGGCCCAGTTCCTCTGCGATCTCATATTTCATTGCCAAGTCCCGCTTTTCCGCTTCCGTCAGTTCTTTTTTCTTCAATGAAATCACGCCTTTCCTCCCTGTTTTTTGTCCTCACAGTATGCACGATTTCAGGTAAAATATGTATTTTGTGCACAGACGAATGGTTTTCAGAAAAAATACAGTATTTTCCTTCGATTTTGTTTGACAGAATGGAGAACTGGTGTTAGACTATGAGGCAAATACATAATTTTTCAAAGTAGAGGTGCGTTTTTCAAGAGTATACAGGTGAATATCATAAGGGATAGATGCAGCCTGTAAAAAGGGGAAAACGCCGAAGAAAGAAAATGCCTTATCTTTTCTTCTCTGGTTGTGCGGTTAAGAGCCGTATGACTGTCATTGGAACCCAATGGAGCGCTACAAAGAACAATCAAACTGCGGCATAGGCATATACCACAGTTTCCTTGGAAAGTCGGCGCAGGTGTGTCGGCTCTTTTTTGTTTCAAAAATAATCTGCTTTGAAGCAACAAATACACAAATGCAAAAGAAAGAAGGAATCAAAAATGAAAAAAATCAATCTGGCCGTTGTTGGCGCAACAGGTATGGTAGGCAGAACTTTCCTGAAGGTACTGGAAGAAAGACAGCTTCCCATCGAAAACTTTTATGTAATGGCATCTTCCCGTTCCGCTGGTAAAACACTGGAATTCAACGGCAAAGAATATGTTGTAGAAGAACTGACAGAACACTCCTTCGATAAACCCATCGACATCGCGCTGTTTTCCGCAGGTGGCGGCACAAGTGAAAAATTTGCTCCCATCGCTGCTGCACACGGTTGTATCGTAATCGACAACAGCTCTCAGTGGAGAATGGACCCCGAAGTTCCCCTGGTAGTTCCCGAAGTTAACCCCGAAGATATCGCATGGCACAAAAACATCATTGCTAACCCCAACTGCTCCACGATCCAGGCGATGGTTGCTCTGAAACCTCTGGATGACAAATACAAAATCAAACGTGTGGTTTACTCCACATATCAGGCAGTATCCGGCGCAGGCGTAGCAGGCTGGCAGGATCTGGAAAACGGCATCAAGGGTGAAGCACCCAAGAAATTCCCTCACCCCATCGCAAGCAACTGCCTGCCCCACATCGACTCCTTCCTTGATAACGGCTATACAAAGGAAGAAATGAAGATGGTGAACGAAACAAGAAAGATCCTGCACAACGACGATATGCGCGTAACAGCAACAACAGTTCGTGTTCCCGTTTTCGATTCCCACAGCGAATCCATCAACCTGGAATTCGAAAAACCCTTCGAACTGGATGAACTGATCGAAGTGCTGAAAAATGCTCCCGGCGTAGTCGTTCAGAACGACAGCGCAAACAACGAATACCCTATGGCAGTCACAGCAGCTGGTAAAGACGAAGTATTCGTTGGTCGTATCCGCCGTGACGAATCCGTTGACAGCGGCGTAAACCTGTGGGTAGTAGCTGACAACATCCGTAAGGGTGCAGCAACAAACGCAGTACAGATCGCAGAAGAAATCGTAAAAGCAATGAACAAGTAATATAATTTAGGATAAAAAGAAATATAGGTTCAATATTCGAGGAGGTCATACATATGTCTATTTTTACTGGCGCAGGTACAGCTCTCGTAACACCCCTGAACGCTGACGGCAGCGTAAATTTTGCAAAAATGAAAGAACTGATCGAATTCCAGATCGCAAACAGCATCGACGCACTGATCATCTGCGGTACAACAGGCGAAGCATCCACAATGTCCGACGAAGTACAGATCGAATGCATCCGCTTTGCAAAAGAAGTTGCAGCAGGCCGTGTGCCCATCATCGCAGGCGCAGGCAGCAACGACACAGCTCACTGCATCGAACTGGCTCAGGGCTGCGAAAAAGCAGGCGCTGATGCAGTTCTGCTGGTAACACCCTACTACAACAAAGCAACACAGAAGGGCCTGATCCTGCACTACACAGCAGTAGCTGAAAGCATCAATATTCCTATCATCCTGTACAACGTACCCGGCAGAACAGGCTGCAACATCGCTCCTAAAACAGTAGCTGAACTGTCTAAAGTGAAAAATATCGTAGCTGTAAAAGAAGCAAGCGGCAACCTGTCCCAGGTAGCAGAAATCGCTTCTCTGGTTGGCCCCGATTTTGATATCTACAGCGGTAACGACGACCAGATCCTGCCTATCATGTCCCTGGGCGGCAAAGGCGTTATTTCCGTTCTGTCCAATGTAGCACCTAAAAACACACACGATATGGTTATGAACTACCTGAATGGTGATACAAAAGCTGCTACAAAACTGCAGCTGGATGCGATCGAACTGATCGGCGCTCTGTTCTGCGAAGTAAACCCCATCCCCGTTAAAGCTGCTATGAACCTGATGGGCTATGAAGTTGGTTCCTGCAAACTGCCTCTGTGCGACATGGAACCCAAGAACCTGGAAACACTGAAAACAGCAATGAAAAATTATGGTTTGATCTAATTGAGGTATAACTATGGTTAATATTATTATTCACGGCTGCGGCGGCAAAATGGGCCGCGTGGTAGCCGAACTGGTAAAAAATGAACCTGATTGCCAGGTAGTAGCGGGCATCGACCCTACAACACCCGCACTGGAATTTCCTGTATTCCCCAGCTGTGACGCCTGCGACGTTGCAGGCGATGTCATCATCGACTTTTCCACAGCAAGGGCAGTTCCCGCCCTGCTGGCATTCTCCAAAGCAAAAAACATCCCCGTTGTTCTCTGCACAACAGCTCTGTCCGATGAAACAACAGCGCTGATGAAAGAAACAAGCAAGGATGTAGCCATTCTGAAATCTGCCAATATGTCTGTTGGTGTAAACCTGCTGTTGGATCTGGTGCAGCGCGCAGCTGCTATCCTGGCAGAAAGCGGCTTCGATATTGAAATTGTAGAAAAACACCATAACCAGAAAATCGATGCCCCCAGCGGCACAGCAATTGCCCTGGCAGACGCCATCAATCAGGCAATGGATGAAAGATATCATTACGTTTACGACCGTTCTCAGGTTCGTGAAAAACGCGAAAAAACAGAAATCGGTATCCATGCAGTTCGCGGCGGCAACATCGTTGGAGAACATGACGTCATCTTCGCCGGCAGAGACGAAGTGATCGAACTGAACCACCGTGCAACTTCCCGTGAAGTTTTTGCCGTTGGCGCAGTGAAAGCTGCAAAATTCCTGGCAGGTAAGCCTGCAGGTCTGTATACCATGAAAGAAGTTCTGCAGTGATTTTAAAAAATACCGTTTCGTAGGTTCCGCTTAAGAAAACATTATTTTCAAAATGAATTGATTTCTTAAGCAGAACTGCTAGCGGCTTTCCAAATAAGAAAACTGACCTTATAGAATACAAAAAGGCTAAATCTTTTTCATTTAACGATTTAGCCTTTTTTCATGTTTTCTCATTTGGATGCACCATGGGGCTCTTTTTATTTGCGGCTCCATATAAAAAAGCTCTGAGCAAAATTGCCCAGAGCCCCATTTTTATCATGCTCTTCCTTCTTTTTCCAGTACAATCTGGTAAATATTTGCAGCCCTGGAGACCATCCCTTCGGGAAGGATCGTTCCTGTCAGGATAAAATCCATATATTCCGGTCTCTTATCCACAAGTTCTTCCAGATCTGCTTCCTGCAGATAGCCCTTTTCCACACATTCCAGCACACCATCCAGCAGCAGCATCTCACATTCCCCTGTATCTACGATCTTTTTCGCAAAATTAAAGGCATTCCGAATCTCGCCGGAAAGTTCCTTGCGGACTGCTTCATCCAAAGCGTCATCATGCACATCCATGCCGGTACGATCCTTTTCAAAACGGAAAATACGAAAATCCGGTTCCATTTTTTTCAGCAAAGCAATCTCCTTGCTGTTATGATAATCCATAAACTGGATCATCACCACCCGCAGACCTTCGCCAATGGCACGCATCCCGCGCCCCACTGCTACTGCCGTTTTGCCTTTTCCCTTGCCGTAATAAATCGCTATATGACCTTGTCTCACGTTTCTTTCACTCCTGTTTCTATTTCAGGCTTTTTCCTTATCTGTAATCCGGTCCTCTGTTCCTTCCTGCTCCATTCTGCCGGGAAGCTCAATCTTGGAAACAGAAACCTCATAGGCGACCCTCTCTTCCATGATCTCGCCTATTTTTTTCTGGTACGTCCGGCTCTGCACACGACCCCACACGCGAATATTGGAGCCAACCTCCAGATTCGCCATATATCTGGCATTTCTCCCCCATGCAATGCAGGGAATGTAATCAGACTTATTGTAAGCACGATTTACTGCTACCAGGATGTCGGAAATTTCTCTGCCAAAAGGTGTTTTTCGATAAATGGGGGGTTTACAGATAAAACCGTTAAGGCAGATCTGATTTTCGTTTTTTGTTTCTTCTTCCTCCATCAAACGGATCTCTCTTACGAAAATCGTTAAAACCAGACGATTTTTTTTGCTATTATAATTATTATAACTTCTCAGCTGCCCGATGATATCCACCTTCGTGCCCACCTGCAGCAATTCTTTATCGATCAGCCGCTCGGAAACGGTAACAGGCAGGATATCTGCCTTATCACTGAGGCGTTCAGAAGAAATCTGAAACGTATAGAAACCTTCGCCATATACCTCATGACTAAAGACACAGCCTTCCACGATCTTACCGGCAATCAGAACAGTGTTATTTTCCGGCAATCCATCTATTTGCATCTCTTTCTCCCCTTTGCTTCACCAGGGATGGCCCCTGGCAGTGATCCTTCAGTAATTCAGTTTATGCGAAAAAACAGCCTTTCAGAATCAACCTTGTCAAGATCCTGCTTTTTGCGCACACCTTAGTCCGTTTCTCACTGTTCTGTCAGATTTTTCCCGTTGCGGAAAATGAATCCAATCTTTACACAGTCGATGGCAACCACCATCGTGTAATCTTTCGTTCTATAAATCATAGGTTCGCCGCCCTTTTTCACAACGACAGCATCTACCTTTTTTCCTTCTTTTGTCCAGTAGCAGAGGAAGGTAAAATCCTCATCTTCCCTCACTGCCCATTCAAAGTCGAGCAGAGGTTTCACGAAGAAATCCCCATCGCAGCCGAAATAACTGTTGATTCGTTTTCTCGCCTGCTCAAAGTCCATTACTGGTCCTTTTTCTTTTGCCATAACTTCCTCCAAAATAACATAATACTTGTTCTTATATGGTACTTACTTTTTTGTCAATTGTCAATAAAAAACTGCCCAGCTCTTGTATGACAGCCTCTCTTTTCTACACGAAAAAAACGTTGCATTTGTAGAAAAACACAGCTTTTTTTACTCATACAACGCTTTTTCTTGTTTATTTTCTTTCCAGAATACCCTTCAGATATTTTCCCGTATAGGATGCGGAAACCTGACAGATCTCCTCGGGCGTGCCGGCTGCCACCAGGGTGCCGCCGCCATCGCCGCCTTCCGGGCCAAGGTCGATGATATAGTCTGCTGTCTTGATGACATCCAGATTATGCTCGATCACAACGACCGTATTCCCACCTTCTGCCAGTCTCTGCAGGATGTGCACCAGTTTGTGCACGTCCGCCGTATGCAGACCTGTGGTAGGCTCGTCCAGGATATACATGGTCTTGCCTGTGCTCTTGCGGCTCAGTTCTGTTGCCAGTTTCACGCGCTGCGCTTCCCCGCCAGAAAGCGTCGTAGAAGACTGGCCCAGCTGCACATAGGAAAGACCTACATCATACAGCGTCTGCAGCTTGGATTTGATCTTCGGGATGTTTTCAAAGAAAACCAACGCTTCTTCCACTGTCATATCCAGCACATCAGAAATGGTCTTGCCTTTGTATTTCACTTCCAGAGTCTCACGGTTATATCTCTTGCCATGGCAGACTTCACAGGGCACATAAATATCAGGCAGGAAGTGCATCTCGATCTTCACGATACCATCGCCGGTGCAGGCTTCACATCGTCCGCCTTTTACATTGAAGCTGAATCTGCCCTTCTGATAGCCTCTGACCTTTGCTTCTGTGGTCTGGGCAAATACATCACGGATCATGTCAAATAAGCCTGTATAAGTCGCAGGGTTGCTTCTGGGGGTACGTCCGATGGGAGACTGGTCGATGTTGATGACCTTATCCAGTTTTTCCAGCCCCAGCATGTCTTCATGTTTACCAGGGCGGGTCTTTGCACGGTTCAGGTCTCTTGCCAGTCGTTTATACAAAATCTCATTGATGAGGGAACTCTTACCGCTGCCGCTGACCCCTGTGACACAGGTAAAAAGCCCCAAGGGAATTTCCACATCAATATTTTTCAAGTTGTTTTCCGCGGCCCCTTTGATGACCAGTTTATTTTCAGGTGTAAAAGGTCTGCGTTCCTTGGGAATTTCAATGCGCTTACGTCCGCTCAGGTATGCCCCTGTGACAGAGCGCTCTGTTTTCATAATATCCTGAACGCTGCCTGCTGCTACGATTTCGCCGCCGTCACGGCCCGCACCGGGGCCGATATCCACCACAAAATCCGCCGCCAGCATGGTATCTTCGTCATGCTCAACAACGATCAGAGAGTTACCGATATCACGAAGGTGTTTCAACGTTGCCAAGAGTTTATCATTATCTCTCTGATGCAGACCGATGCTGGGTTCGTCCAGAATATACACCACACCCACCAGACCGGAACCAATCTGGGTCGCCAGTCTGATTCGCTGGGCTTCCCCGCCGGAAAGAGTGCCTGCAGTTCGGGAAAGAGTCAGATATTCCAGACCCACATCCATCAGGAAACCAATTCTGGCATGTATTTCTTTCAGAATACGTTCTGCGATCATATTTTCCCGTTCTGTCAGCTGCAGTTCCGCAAAGAAATTCTGCATCTTGCCAATGGAAAGCTCTGTCACCTCGGAAATATTTTTGCCGCCAATGGTGATGGCAAGCACCTCAGGACGCAGTCTTCTGCCGTGGCAATCAGGACATTCGATATTCGTCATAAATTCTTCGAATTCCGCCCGCATGGTTTCGGAAGTCTCGTTATATCTGCGCTGCAGGGTATTGATGATCCCCTCGAAATCATAATCGTAAGTACCTGTACCACGATAATTGGTATAGGTGATACGCAGCTTTTCATTGGAACCATAGAAAATGATATCCTTGATTTTTCTGGGCAATTCCTTAAAAGGTGTATCCAGAGAAAATGCATATTTTTCCGCCAGCGCATCGAACAGCACCTTGCTCATGCTGCCCTTGGCATTGACGGAATTATATCCGGGTGCCGCAATTGCCCCCTGATTGATGCTCAGGTTTTCATTGGGCACGATCAGCTGTTCATCGAATTTCATCTGCATCCCCAGACCCGTACAGGTAGGACAGGCACCGCTGGGGTTATTGAAAGAAAACATTCTGGGTTCGATCTCCATCAGGTCTACGCCGCAGTCAGGGCAGGAAAAGCTCTGGCTGAACATCAGTTCATCTTCCCCCTGATTCACGTCTACGATGAGCAGACCGCCGCTGAGGGCGGAAGCCGTTTCGATGGATTCCGTCAGGCGCATCTGCATTCCTTCCTTTACCATCAATCTATCCACAACGATTTCGATATTATGTTTTTTGTTTTTTTCCAGTTCGATTTTTTCAGACAGTTCATACATGATGCCGTCCACACGAACACGGACATAACCGCTCTTTTTGGCGTCTTCCAGCAGTTTTACATGCTCGCCTTTTCTGCCGCGCACCACAGGCGCCAGAAGCTGTAGCTTCGTCCGTTCGGGCAATTCCATGATACGGTCAACGATTTGGTCGATGGTCTGTTTTTTGATCTCCTTGCCGCATTTGGGGCAGTGAGGGATACCAATTCTGGCATACAACAGACGCAGGTAATCGTAAATTTCCGTTACTGTACCTACCGTGGAACGGGGGTTATGACTGGTGGTTTTCTGGTCGATGGAGATGGCAGGAGAAAGGCCTTCGATCAGGTCTACATCAGGCTTTTCCATCTGGCCCAGGAACTGTCTTGCATAGGAAGAAAGAGACTCCACATAGCGTCTCTGCCCTTCTGCATATATGGTATCAAAGGCAAGGGAGCTTTTGCCGCTGCCGCTGACGCCCGTAAAGACTACCAGCTGGTCTCTGGGGATAGTCAGGTCGATATTCTGCAGGTTATGCTCTCTGGCCCCTTTAATTACAATTTTATCCTTCATATTTACCTCCTCTTCGGGGGACTCTGTCCCCTCTCGACCCCTGCGAGGGGGTCACCCCCTCGACCCGACACGCAGAAGCATGTATATGCTTCTGCAAACGAGGGTCCAGGGAAATCATTTCCCTGGTGGGAGTTTGAGGGCAAAGCCCTCATATCAATTTTTTCAGTTCCAATATCTTATCACGCAGTTCTGCCGCCCGCTCAAATTGCAGCTCCATAGCGGCCTGCTTCATTTCTTTATCCAGTTTTTTGATGAGCTTGTTCAGTTCTTCCACGCTCATAGATTCGGGGTCTTTTTCCAGACCGAATTTCTGTTTTTCCGTTGCCGCTTTTGTGATCTGGATGACATCATGGACCTTCTTCTTGATGGTCTGAGGAATGATACCATGCTGCTCATTATAGGCCTCCTGAATGGCACGACGGCGGTTGGTTTCGGTGATGGCTTTATCCATACTTTCCGTCATCACATCCGCATACATGATAACACGACCATTGGCGTTTCTAGCCGCACGGCCTACCGTCTGGATGAGGGATGTTTCGGAACGGAGGAAGCCCTCCTTATCCGCATCCAGAATCGCCACAAGGCTGACCTCTGGAATATCCAGACCTTCTCGCAAAAGGTTGATACCAACCAATACATCAAATACATCCATACGCAGATCGCGAATGATTTCCAGTCGTTCCAGCGTATCAATATCGGAATGCAGATAGCGCACACGGACGCCCGCTTCGCGAAGATAATCCGTCAGGCGCTCCGCCATTTTTTTGGTCAGTGTGGTCACAAGGACTTTGTCCCCCGCTTCTGTTGTCTTTCTGACCTCCATCAGCAGGTCATCGATCTGCCCATGGATGGGGCGCACAGAAATTTCAGGATCAAGGAGCCCAGTGGGGCGAATGATCTGTTCTGCTGTCTGTTCAGAATGTTCCTTCTCATAGACGGAAGGTGTCGCAGAAACGAACAGCAACTGGTTGATCTTGCTTTCAAATTCTGTAAATTTCAGAGGACGGTTATCCAACGCAGAGGGCAGACGGAAACCATATTCCACCAGAGTAGTCTTTCTGGAGCGGTCGCCTTCATACATCCCGCGAATCTGAGGGATGGAAACATGGGATTCGTCCGCAATGATAAGGAAATCATCGGGGAAGAAATCGATCAGTGTAAAAGGTGTACTGCCCTCTTCTCGCAAGGAAAGGTGACGGGAATAGTTTTCAATGCCCGTGCAGAAGCCCATTTCCTTCAGCATCTCCACATCGTAATTGGTGCGCTGTTCCAATCTTTGGGCTTCCAAAAGCTTGTCCTCCCGTTTCAGTTCCGCCAGTCGCACTTCTAATTCTGCCTCAATACGTTCGATAGCAATTTTCATTTTATCGGGAGCAGTTACATAATGGGACGCAGGGAAAATGGAAATATGATTTCTTGTGCCCATGATTTCACCTGTCAGCAAATCGATTTCCGTGATACGGTCGATTTCATCACCAAAAAATTCCACGCGGACCGCATGTTCCGAAGAGCCAATAGGAAAAATTTCCACCACATCGCCACGAACACGGAAGGTACCACGTTCAAAATTCATGTCATTTCTATCATATTGCATTTCGATCAAAGCACGCAGCACTTCATCCCTGTCCTTTTCCATGCCGGGACGTAGAGAAAGCATCATGCCATAGTATTCCTCCGGATCGCCCAGACCATAAATACAGGATACACTGGCAACGACAATAACATCTTCCCGCTCCACCAATGCCGCTGTGGCAGAATGGCGCAGCTTGTCGATCTCGTCATTAACAGAAGAATCCTTTTCGATATAAGTGTCCGTACTGGGCACATAGGCTTCGGGCTGATAGTAATCGTAATAGGATACGAAATATTCCACAGCATTTTCCGGAAAAAATTCTTTCAATTCATTATATAACTGAGCCGCCAGGGTCTTGTTATGGGCAATGACCAGTGTTGGTTTCTGCAGCTTCTGAATCACATTTGCCATGGTGAAGGTCTTGCCGGAACCTGTCACCCCCAGCAACGTTTGAAATTTCATTCCATTTTGAAAGCCTTCTGCCAGGGTATCGATTGCCTGAGGCTGATCCCCTGTAGGCTGATAGCTCGAATGCATCTTAAATTCCATTTTTCCATTTCACCTCCCATAAACCTTTCAAATCATTTCAAGATTATATCATAGAAAAATAATATTGTATAGCGAACACGCAAAATTTCCAAACATTTGTTCTGTTTTTTCATAGATTTAGGCAATAAAAAAACGCCCTTCCAACATTTGAAACTATTGGAACAGCGTTTCTTTTTTACTTACATTGTTTTTGCATCGCGGCGGGCACGCCAGTTTTTATATGCTTTTGTTTGAGTCGCGAACATAATGATAATCAGCGCCAGCAGCACAATGGAAATGGGGCTGTGGAACATGCTCAGAATCATACCGCCGATGGAATTATGCAGCATAACGCCGCGGCGGAAGTTTTCTTCCAGCAGACCGGACAAAATAATACCCAGTACGCAGGGCGCAACAGGATAATCGAATCGTTTCATAAAATAACCCAGGATACCGAAGCCAAACATCCAGAACACATCAAACAGGCTGTTTTTGATAGCAAAGGAACCTACTGCAGACAGAATGAAGATCAGAGGCAGCAGGATGGCTTTGGGAATCTCTACGATCTTTGTGAAAAGTTTTACCCCCGTCAGGCCGAAAACAACCAGGAAAAGCGCTGCCAGAACCAGACAGCTGACGATCAGATAGAACAGGTCAGGAGATGTCGTCATCAGATTAGGGCCGGGTTTCAGGCCATGGATCATCAGAGCCGCCAGCAAGACTGCCGTAACAGAGTCACCAGGAATACCCAAGGTCAACATAGGAATGAATGCGCCGCCAATGGCCGCATTATTGGCTGTTTCCGGTGCCACCAGGCCTTCTACAGCGCCTTCACCGAAAGGAACTTCAGGATTTTTCACCGTACGTTTCGCTGTATCATAAGAAAGCAGTGCCGCCACATCGCCGCCTGCGCCGGGCAATGCACCGACCAGAACGCCGATCACAGAAGAACGCAGGGTCAGACCAAAATATTTTTTCGCTGTGCTGAAGGAAGGCAAAATTTTGTCTACCTTCTGTTTGACCATTGCTACATCTTTTTTCGTGATCTGGATCAGCGCTTCCGATACACCAAACAGACCGATCATAGCAACAACATAGTCAACACCAGTATGCAGATAAACAAGACCAAAGGTAAATCGAGGTGTGGCTGTCATGGAGTCCATGCCAACAGTGCCCAGAAGCACACCCAGCGCTGCTGCCAAAAGGCCACGGAACAGAGATTTGCAGCCCAGACTGCCTACCATCATCATACCCATGAAACCCAAAAGCAGATAATCTACAGAAGAAAATTTCAGGGCAAATTTAGAAATGATAGGTGCAAACAACGCCAGCACCAGAATACCGATCAATGTACCATAAACAGACTGGGTCGTCGCGATACCCATTGCTTCGCCGGCCTTCCCTTTCTGCGCCATCGGGTAGCCATCCAATGCTGTTGCAACTGCCGCAGGCGCACCCGGAATATTCAGCAGGATAGCCGAACGGGAACCGCCATAAACGGCACCAACGAAAATACCGATCATCAGTGCCAGCGCCGCATGGGTCTCCCAACCAAAGGTAAAGGACACCAGCAGGGATACTGCCATGGTTGCAGACAGACCAGGGATCGCCCCTACATAGACCCCCGCAAAACAACCCAGAGCCACGTATAAAATCAGGATAGGTTCCTGAAAAGGAATCAGTAAATATTGTAACGCTTCCAAACTTTCACCTCCAATCAGGGCAAAACAACACTGAATAGCACTTTAAACACCAGATAGATGAATACCATACACAATGCTGTCCAGCATACATTTTTGAAAAAATTGCCTCGCCCCAAATATGTCATAATCGCCCACAGAAACACAGGCGTTGCCAGCATAAAGCCAAGCTTGAAATACAATGCAGCGCAATAAACGACTACCATTGCCAATACCACCAGGATATCTGCATTGAATAAATATTTCGCCACATTTTTCACCGCTGCCGCAAAAGGCTGCCCGCTGTTCGCGGATTTTTTATTTCGATCAAAAATCAAAATCAAAATTGCAAAAAGATCGATCAGGACGCTGCAAAATAAAGGCACCGCGCCATAGGAAGATGCTCCCGGCGCCTGCTGATACAGCTTGACTGCCTGCCAGGTGAAAAACAAACCGATCAACAGCAGAAATACTGCAAATCCCTTTTCTCCGGGCTGGTAGGGCGCCTGCTCATCCGGTCGAATGGTTTTCTTTTCTTCATCCATAAATACTCAAACCTCCAGGAGAAAACGAAAAAGCTGCCTTTGAAAAAGCAGCTTTTTCGCAGCTATCATTATTATTCAACACCAAGTTCTTCCAGGCTCTTTGTGATCGCACCACTTTCTACCAGTGCTGTGATCGTATTTTTCTGCCATGTATCCAGGTAAGCCTTGGCTTCATCGCCGGTCAGGCCCAGTGCGTTGATATTAAAGCCTGCCAGCAGTTCCTGATAAGAAGCATCTGCAAAGGCTGCTGCAAATGCGTTTGCCAGTGTTTCCACTACTGCAGGATCTGTATCAGCTTTTACAAATACGCCATAGAAAGGACCCCAAGGCAGATACTGTTCAAAATCAGGATATTCTGCTGTGATCAGAGGAACATCTTCCATCTGGGTTACAGGTTCTGTAGACAGCATGGAAAGGAAATTCAGTTCGCCTGCTTTATAATCTTCGATACCGGACTGTACTTTACAAATTGTAAAATCACATTCGCCGCTCAGCACAGCTGCTTTTGCTGTTGCATCAGAATCGTAAGGGATCTGGCTGAATGTAGCACCTGTTACTGCTGTCAGGAAGGATGCTACTTCCCAAGGCAAACCACCTGTACCTGTTGTGGACAGTTTTACTGTGCCGGGTGCAGCCAGCGCTGCGTCGATGATTTCTGTCAGGGATGTATAAGGAGAATTCTTACCAACTGCAACACCAACAGTTTCATCACCAATTACAAAAACGGGAACAAAATCTGCATATGTCAGATCAATGATATCCAAAGCCTCATACAACTGAGGATTTTCTGCGCCCAGCAGCAATGTATAGCCATCTGCTGCCTGGTCGTAAACATACTGTGTTGCGATAGAGCCGGTGCCACCAGTCTTATTTTCCATAACGATGGAAACGCCCAGTTCTTTTTCCGCCAGAGTACCCAAAGGTCTCATCAGAGAGTCAGTGCCGCCGCCTGCACCCCACTGGATGATACCGCTGATATTCTGTGCAGGGTATTCGCCAGTTGCTGCATCAGCCGCTTCTTCTGTGCCGCCGCCACAACCAGCAAGTACGCCAACAGACAAACACATTGTCAACATAATGGACATCAGTTTTTTCAATTTCATAATAATCTCTCCCTTAGTAACTTTCACGCTTTCGTGCTGTTATGCTTTTACGCTTTGTTGCCTTAAAGTTTATCAGATTTTACTAAATTTAGCAAGCCTTTTTACAAATTAATATAAATTGTTGATAAAATCGTTATATTTTATTCTTTTTTATGATAAACAAAAACCTCAAGTCCTTTTAAGACTTGAGGTCATTTTTTTACAACACCCTCGAGCATACCCCGCCTTAGGGACGGTTCATATGCTCCAATGCGTTATTGGCGGCATTCTGTTCCGCTTCTTTTTTGCTTCTGCCGCTGCCCTTGCCCAGCACACGTCCGTCATGGGTCACCTCTGCCACAAATACTTTGTTGTGGTCGGGGCCCTGCTCGTCTACAATGGCATATTTCAGGGGCACCTTGCTGATCTTCTGGATCACTTCCTGCAAATGGGTCTTGCAATCCAAATTGCGGAAATTGCTCTTTGTATGCTCGATCTGATCCACCATGAAACGCATGATATATTTTGTCACCGCTTCCATGCCGCCATCGATACAGATAGCGCCAATGATAGCTTCAAAAGCATCCGCCAGAATGGAATCACGATTTCTGCCGCCGGTGCTTTCTTCGCCCTTGCCCAGCAGCATACAGCGGCCGATGCCCAGCTTTCTGGAAAGCTCCGCCAGGGAGCCTTCACATACCACTGCTGCACGCAGCTTTGTCAATTCACCCTCCGGCATTTTGGGGAAATGGCGGTACATATATTCACTTACCACCATATCCAACACGGCATCCCCCAAAAATTCCAGTCGTTCATTGTTCTCATGGCTGCCTTTTTTGATCTCATTGGCATAAGAACTGTGTGTCAGAGCCAGAATCAGCAAGTTTTTATCCGAAAAAGTATATTCAATTTTTCGTTCAAATTCTTCCAGATTCAGATGATTCATAATTATTCTTCTTCCTTAGCAGCAACCAGTTCTGCAATGTAATCCAGCACATCGCCTACCAGTTTGATGTTTTCTGCTCTATCGTTATCGAATTCGATTTCGAATTTTTCTTCCAGTGCAACAATGATCTGGAACAGTTCCAGAGAGTCAGCATTCAGATCTGCAAATGCTGTTTCTGCAGACAGATTTTCTGCGGGCACGCCCAGCTGTTCAGCAATTACGCTCAGTACTAAAGATTCGTCCATATTCATTACCTCCAAATTTAAGTCGTTGATTACCTTTCCTACTATACCCCATTTCACTGCTTTTGTCAGCAATAATCCAGGAAAATTGAGAAAAAATTTACACTTCTTTCATCAAATTTTATCTTTGATCTTGCCAATGATATCAGCTTCCGTAAACAGCACGCACTGGCGCACTGCATTCTTGAACGCCTTGGCATTGGAACTGCCATGAGCCTTTACTACCAGGGATTTCAGGCCGATGAAAGGCGCACCGCCGATCTCATCGGAGTCCATAAATTTTTTCATATTTTTGAAAGGGGTTTTCAGGATCATAGCACCTACTTTGTAGAAGCCCTTCATGATCTCGCCTTTCAGAATATCAAAAATTGTTTTTGCAAGACCTTCGGACAGTTTCAGGATCGTATTGCCAACGAAACCATCGCAAACCACTACATCAGCATCGCCATAAGGGATGTTTCTGGGCTCAATATTGCCTGTGAAATTGATGCCTTCCGCCTGTTCCAGCAGTTCATATGTTTCCTTTGTCAGGGCATTGCCCTTTTCCTTTTCCGCGCCGATATTCACCAGAGCAACCTTGGGATCTTTGATGCCGAAAACATTTTCTACATACACAGAGCCCATCTTTGCAAACTGTTCCAGATATTTCGCTTTGCAGTCTACATTAGCACCACTGTCGATGAGGAAAGAGAAGCCTTTTTTATTGGGCAGGCATGTACCCAGAGCAGGACGTTCCACACCGGGCAGACGACCTATGATCAGCAGCGCGCCTGTCAGCAGCGCCCCTGTGCTGCCGGCGGAAACGATACCATCCGCTTCGCCATTCTTCACCAGATTCAGCGCCACTACCAGAGAAGAGTCCTTTTTGCGACGGATTGCCATAGTGGGAGATTCATCTGTACCAATGACCTCAGAAGCATGTACCACTTGGATACGATCCTTATCGTATTCATATTTCGCCAGTTCCGCTTTTATCACATCTTCCTGGCCTACCAGTTTGATGTCTACATTCAGTTCCTTGACAGCCTCTACAGCACCCTTGACTGTTTCCACAGGTGCATAGTCGCCGCCCATAGCGTCCATCGCTACAACGATTCGTTTTTCCATATTTCTTCCACCTTTCTGTGGGATTTTTCAATACACTATATTTAAGTATACCGAAATTTTGAAGAAATTACAATGCCGTTTCCGATATAAAAATGGCAGAAATATCACTCAAACAACAAAAGGGCGACCAAAAGGTCGCCCTCAATCAAAATCGCTAATTAGTCAACTTTGATGATTGTTTTTTTGTTGTAAGCGCCGCAAGCTTTGCAAACCTGGTGAGGAACCATCAGTTCGCCGCATTTGCTGCATTTTACCAGGCTGGGTGTTGCGATTTTCCAGCTCTGTGCTTTTCTCTTGTCTCTTTTGGATTTAGACACTCTACCTTTGGGTACAGCCATTTCTACACCTCCTCGTCATCATTGAAAAGAGCCCTCAAACTTTCGAACCTAGGATCTCTAATGGTACGATCGCATCCGCAATCACCGTCATTCAGATCCTTGCCGCAGACAGGACAGAGCCCCTTGCAGTCCTCCCTACAAATTACCTTCATAGGGATTTCTCCAATGATACCTCTTTTCACAAAATCCGCAAGATCGATCTGATCTCCCGTAAAAGTTTCTGTCTCTTCGTCATCTCTGCCTGTATGAGCAAAACGTTCCTTAATTTCGAAGCAAAGCTCTTTTCTGACAGGGGCCAGACAACAGCTGCATTCCATCAGCACTGCTGTTTCGCCCTTTGCATCCAGAACGAAAACATCGTCTTCATTCTTAAGAGTTCCCTCAATTTTTACAGGCTCTACAAATTCCACGACATCGGGATAATCTTTTGCATCATCGATCTGTTTTACCAGTTCTACAGGCAGGGTCGCCCCTTTTCTATTGAACAAATATCCCATTTCGATAATCATTTTATCACCCCTAAACAGTCATACCACAGTATTATACTAAAACAACTCTTATTTGTCAAGCAGTTCCTTTGTATCTCTTGCAATTACCAGTTCTTCGTTTGTAGGGATAACGAATACTCTTACTCTGGAATCGGGAGCGGAGATTTCCATTGCTTTGCCTCTCAGAGAGTTGTTGTAAGAGTCGATGTGAACGCCCAGGAAGCCCAGGTAGTCACAGATTTCTCTTCTTGTGGAAGCAGAGTTTTCACCCAGACCAGCTGTGAATACGATTGCATCTACGCCGTTCATAGCTGCAGCGTAAGCACCGATTCTCTTAGCTACTTTGTAGGCGAATACATCCAGAGCCATACCTGCTCTTTCGTTACCAGCTTCGGAAGCTTCTTCGATGTCACGGAAGTCGGAGGATACACCGGAGATACCCAGTACACCAGACTGTTTGTTCAGGATTGTATCCATCTGTGCTGCTGTCAGGTTTTCTTTTTCCATCAGGTATGTGATTACAGCTGCGTCGATGTCACCAGCTCTAGTACCCATTACCAGACCTTCCAGAGGTGTGAAGCCCATTGTTGTATCGATGGATTTACCATTTCTTACAGCACACAGGGAACCGCCGTTGCCCAGGTGGCATGTGATTGTTTTTGTCTGATCATAAGGTCTGTCCAACATTTTAGCTGCTTCTTCGGATACGAATCTGTGGGATGTGCCGTGGAAGCCATATCTTCTGATTTTGTATTTTTCATAGTATTCGTAAGGCAGAGCGTACATATATGCTCTTTCGGGCATTGTCTGATGGAAAGCTGTATCGAATACTGCCACCTGAGGAACGCCGGGCATGATTTTTTCGCAAGCATGGATACCGATCAGGTTTGCGGGATTGTGCAGGGGTGCCAGTTCGCAGCATTTTTCGATCGCTTCGATAACTTCGGGTGTGATGATTACGGAATTAGCGAAGTATTCACCACCATGTACTACACGGTGACCAACTGCATTGATTTCTTTCATGGATTTTACAACGCCATGTACAGGGTTTGTCAGTGCATCCAGAACCATTTTAACGGATACGCTGTGGTCTTCCTGGTAGTCATCAAAAACAACTGCATCTTTGCCTGTAGGCTGGTGTTTCAGTCTGGAACCTTCGATACCGATTCTTTCGCACAGACCTTTTGCCAGTACGCCTTCTGTTTCCATGTCGATCAGCTGATACTTCAGGGAGGAGCTGCCGCAATTCAGTACAAGAACTTTCATTTTTTTCTCTCCTTTAATTCTCTTTGTTTTTTAGTTTTTTAAATGGCTATGGGCTCAGGGAACCTGAGCCACCAGCCGATGTATTACTTTTTTAACTTAGGGAAAATTATTTGCCCATTACCTGAGCCTGTACGCTTGTCAGAGCAACTACAGCAACGATATCGCTTGCGGAGCAGCCTCTGGACAGGTCGTTAACGGGTTTTGCGATACCCTGCAGGATAGGACCGAAGGCTTCAGCGCCGCCGAATCTCTGTACCAGTTTGTAACCGATGTTACCTGCGTCGATATCAGGGAATACCAGAACGTTTGCTTTACCAGCAACGTCGGAGTTGGGAGCTTTCAGTTCGCCAACTTCTTTTACGATAGCAGCATCCAGCTGGATTTCGCCATCCAGTTTCAGTTCGGGGAATTTTTCTTTTGCGATCTTAACTGCGTCAACAACTTTTGTTACGTCAGCATGTTTTGCGGAACCCATTGTGGAGTGGCTCAGCATAGCAACTCTTGCTTCTTTGCCTACGAATGCAGCATAGGATTTTGCGGAATCGCCAGCGATGCAAGCCAGTTCTGCGGGGTTGGGGTTCTGGTTCAGCGCACAGTCAGCGAACAGCAGGATGCCGTCATCGCCGTACTGAGGTGTTTTTGTAACCATGATGAAGAAAGAGGATACCAGTTCTGTGCCGGGTGCTGTTTTCAGGATCTGCAGAGCAGGTCTCAGTGTATCAGCTGTGGAGTGGATCGCGCCGGATACCATACCGTCGGCAACGCCCATTTTAACCAGCATAACAGCTACGAATAAAGAATCGTCCAGCAGGATCTTTCTTGCTTCTTCCAGAGTCATGCCTTTGCTTTTTCTAGCTTCTGCCAGACCAGCAACCATTTCATCCATTCTTTCGTAGTTTTCGGGGTCTACGAAGATTGCTTTGGAGACGTCGAAGGAGCCAGCTGCTTCGATGATCTTTTCTTTATTACCGATCAGAACGATGTCTGCCAGTTCATCTTTCAGACATTCAGCTGCTGCTTCCAGGTTTCTTTTTTCATAGGATTCGGGCAGTACGATAACTTTTTTGTCTGCCTTTGCTTTTGCTTTCATTGTGCTTAAAAAGTCCACAGGTATTACCTCCCATTTTATAAAATACTTTTAAGTTTACGTTACCTTTTATATAGCAATCCGTCCAAAAAAACGGACATGCATATCTATTTTATTATAAACAAAACACGCTCTGTATACAAGACCATCCCGCAAAAAACCGTAATTTTTTTAAAAAAATCTTCATTTTCCACCGGAATTTTCCCCTGTCATATCAGGGCATTTCATCCACCACGGGGAATTCCATAAAGAAGGTCGTGCCCATATATTCGCGGCTTTCGATACGGATGCTGCCGCCAAGGGAAGCCACCGCAGCATTCACCACATCCAGGCCGACACCTCTGCCAGAAAACAGGGTTGCGCTGCTTTTTGTGGTAAAGCCGGGGCGGAGCAGGAATGCATAAATTTCACTGTCCTCATATTTCTCTTCCGCCTTTTTCAGCATGCCTTTTTCCTTTGCCTTCTGTAATATCTGATCACGATTCAGACCGCGGCCATCATCACGGAAAGCAACGAATACTTTCTGGGCTGCCTTGCTGATTTCCAAAGAAATCTCACCCACAGGGGTTTTCCCCATTTGTTCTCTGTCAGCCTTTGCTTCCAGCCCGTGATCCATGCTGTTTTTCATCATCTGCAAAACCGCCATGGATACTTTATCGTAAATATCTCTGGGCACCTCTGTGTCCGCACCGGATACTTTTACCATGAATTCTTTTTCCAGTTCTCGGCCCATTACCTTTGCCAGGCGATCCATCTGAGGGAGCAACGCTTCAAAATTGGTATATGGAATCCGCTTTTTCCCTTTTCTGGTATAGGCGATCTGATAGCTGGGGCCTTCCGGCTCATTTTCACTGTCCACATGGGAAAGGAAATTTTTAATGCGGCGCACCACTGCCCAGCCGAAATCTGTCACTTCATCGTCCGTTTCCAGTCGACGCAGCTCCCGCTTCAAAAAGCCGGAAACCATGCGCAGCAGCTGCAAAATCGTCTGCAGATCCTTCTGGGCGGGACTTGCCTCCTCTCGTAGATAGGAAAACAGATCCTCCGCCGCATGGGCTGTTTCGGAAATAGCAGGATATCCCATCATCGCCGCAGAGCCTTTGATGCTGTGCATCGTGCGATACAGACTATTTACTTCCCCTTCCGTTACTTCAAATTCTTCTAAATTTGCTTTGGATTCTATAAATCCATCGATCTTATCAACATTTTTCCAGGTCTCTTCCAGAAAAAGTTCCTGCAGAAAATCTGGATTTTCTACAAACCTCTCCACTTTATCATCCTCTTACTACTGTATATCAAAGGAATTATCATTCCTTTTTTTGCTCAATCGTACTCCGTTTGCAGAAGGAAAAAAGAAAGAGATTATTACCACTTCCCTTTTACCCCCATGTTACCACAAGTATAGACCTAATTTCAGAAAATTTCCAGACGATTTTCTCAAAAAATTACAAAAAATGTGGTATACTTTTACTAAATTCAAAATCGTCTTTTTATGGCATAAATTTGTCCACAAAAGCGCAAAAAACTGGAAATTTTATCCAGTATGGACTAAGAGAAATCCTGCTTTTGAAATATTTTATTCTGCATAAAGAAAGGATGAGAAATGATGAAGACCCTTGGTATCATTACCGAATACAACCCCTTCCATAAGGGACACGCATATATGATCGAAGAAGCCAAACGAAAAGCCGGCGCAGACCGCGTTGTGGTCGTGATGAGTGGCAGTTTTGTACAGAGGGGCGAGCCCGCCATCTTCGACAAATGGACAAGAACAGAGGCTGCCCTTTTAAACGGCGTAGACCTGGTACTGGAGCTGCCTGTCCTTTTTGCCGCCGCCAACGCGGAAACCTTTGCCCGGGCCGCCGTCCGTATTCTGGAGGAGAGTGGTATTGTAGATGTGCTTTGCTTCGGCTCCGAAATCGGAAATTTATATTCTCTGCAGGAAGCAGCCAAGGTGATGGCCAATGAAACAGAAGAATTTCAGCGCCTGCTAAAGGAACAGTTGGATGAAGGCCTTTCCTACCCTGCTGCCCGCGCAAAAGCGCTGGAGACCGTTTCCCATATCAACAGCCAGATCTTATCCCGCCCCAATGATATTCTTGGACTGGAATATCTGAAAGCGCTGGATTATTATTCCTGCTCCATGGAGCCTATGACCATCCGCCGGGAAGGCGATTACAACAGTCCCTCCCTGACAGAGGGCTTTGCTTCCGCCGCAGCCATCCGCAAAGCTCTTGCCGAAGGCCGCAGTACAGAAGCCATGACACAGCTGCCGGAAAACACCCATAATCTGTATAATAAAGCATTGTCTCTGGGTACGGCTCCTGTTTTCTGGGAAGAACTGGCACCCGCTCTGCACTATAAGCTGCGCACCACCTCCGCTGAGGACATCAAGGAAATGGCAGAAGTCGTCGAAGGTCTGGAAAATCGTATCCTCCATTCCATCGATTCCTGCTATGAAATGAAGGACATCATGGATTTCATCAAAACAAAACGCTATACCCGCACGAAGATCCAGCGCATCCTGCTGCATATCTTGCTGGATATCAAGGAAAAGGAAGTGGCTTATTTTCTGAATCTACCCAAAATGCCCTATATCCGCGTGCTGGGCTTCCAGAAGGAACGTTCCGATATTCTGGCAGACCTGACAGAAAATGCTAGATGTCCCGTATTGACCAATCTGAAAAAAGCCCCCGATATTCTCAATGAGGATGGTTTGGCTCTGCTGGCTCTGGAAAAAACAGCCACAGACCTGCATGCCCTGGCATATCCTAACCCTATTTATCGCGGGCCAAACCTGGACTTTACCAAACCTTTGGTCATCCTGTAAATAGAATTTTTTGAAACAGGCACACATACTCTTGTATCATAGTTATCTCTGAAACGAGGTTTTCCCATGAAGAAATCGACTATGATACTAGGGTTCTGTGCCTGTTTTCTGATTTATGCCCTATTGCGTTTTCCCCAAGCCATGCTTGCCGCTTCTGCGGAGAGCATCCAACTCTGGCTAACGAAAGTATTTCCTTCCCTGTTCCCTTTCATTGCCGCCTGTGGCATCCTTCTGCGCATTGGTACTGCAGAGCGGATGGGCGCCGCGTTGCGCCCATTGATGGGGCCGCTGTTTAAATTGCCCGGCATTGCCGCATTTTCTTTCTTTCTAGGTATCCTTTCCGGTTATCCCATGGGGGCGAAGATCACCGCCATGCTTTATGAAAAAAAGCTCATCACCCTCAACGAAGCCCAGCATATCCTGGTTTTCTCCAATAATCCCGGCCCCCTGTTTTTGATTGGCACGATTGGCGTGGGTTTTTTCGGCATGCCCCTTTTCGGCTACGGGCTGCTGCTCTGTTCTTTTCTTGGCGCCATGACAACAGGCATCCTCTGGCGTTTCCGAAGAAAAAAAGCATCTTGCGTTTCCCATATATATCCCGCTTCCAATTCGGAAGTTTCTCTCACAGAAGCCCTTTCCGCTTCCGTTTCCGATGCAGTAAATACGGTGCTTCTCATTGGCGGATATCTCATTCTTTTCGGGGCACTTTCCGAAGCTATGGAACAAACAAACTTTTTCTCTCTGCTTTCCCGCCTGCTGTTCTTTCTGCCCCTTTCCACGGAAACCTTGCAGGGCTTTTGCAGTGGTATTCTGGAAATGACCAATGGGGCATATCTGCTGAGCCAGTCTCCCGATGGGCTTCGCCTGCGGCTGGCTCTGGTTTCATTCCTCGTTTCCTTCGGCGGGCTTTCCATTTTGGGACAGACCTTCGGCGTGTTGTCCTCTATCCCTGTATTAAAAAAAGACTACCTCAAAGGAAAGCTCACAAATGCCCTTTTCAGCAGTCTTTTCTTCTATTTTCTCTATCCGTTTTTCGAACAGAACGCACAAAAAGCAGTCCCCGTGTTTTCTTCTTTCACGGAAACTGCTTTTACATTGTCGTTTTTATGGCTCTTGCCAAGCCTGTTTTTCATTAGCGTATTTTGTTACGCTATCCTCCACAGAGGCTGATTATTTGCCCATGCGCAGTTCCTGAATGTTTTCTGCCAGTACATTCAGTGTCTGACCAAAGTAATCGTCTGTCTTGATGCTTTCGCTGTAAACAACTGCTTTCAGTTCTTTCAGCTTGCCTTCTGCATCTGCCAGTACGCTTTCTGCGTATTCCATGGCGCCCAAACGCATTTCTTTTGATGTTTTCTTTGCAGAATCGATGATGGCTGCAGCCTGTTCATAAGCCTTTTTTGTTACTTCATTATCATCGATCATGCGAACCATACGATCTTCCGCATTTTTCACGATTTCATCTGCTTCTCTCTGTGCATCGATCAGAATTTTATTTCTTTCTTCGATGACCCATTTGGACTGTTTCAGTTCATTGGGCAGTTTCATGCGGATCTCGCTGATGATATCATAAATTTCTTCTTTATCAACGGAAACTTTGTTGCTGAAAGGCACAGCCTTGCTGCTGTCCATAACGTCTTCCAATTCATCTAATAACTGCAGTACAGAATCCATTCTATCTCCCTCACTTCTGATATTTTTCTATAATAAACGGTTTGATTTCAGCGGGCACCATAAAACTGATATCGCCGCCGAAAACTGCAACTTCCTTCACATTTGTGGAACTCAGCGCCAGATGTTCTTCATCCGCTGCCAGATAAACGGTCTCAATTTCGTTATACAGCTTGCGGTTCACAAGAAACATAGGATATTCCGCAGAGAAATCCAGCGTATTGCGCAGCCCTCTGACTGCCACATTCGCGCCGATCTCCTTTGCGAAATCTACAAAAAGTCCACGGAAAGAAGCGACCTCTACATTTTCAATGTGTTTTGTTGCCAATTCCAGATGATGTTTTCTCTCTTCTACGGTAAAAAGAGATTTTTTGTTGGGGTTTTCCAACACTGCCACCACTAAGGTGTCGAATAATTTTGCGGCTCTTTCGATGATATCCATATGCCCCAGGGTCACAGGGTCGAAACTGCCCGCATAAATTGCTTTTCTCATACTACTTCTTCCTCCAGGCACAAGAACGTTAAAATCGTTGTCTTGTACACTTTTTCACGCAGGATCTTCATACCTGCCGGGGGTGTTAAGGGGATTTGGGAAGAACCTTCTGTGATAAGATATCCTTCTTCTTTCAAAAGTCCCTTCTCCATAATTTTTTCCAACACGGGTTCATAAAGCCCCGCTGCATAGGGCGGGTCCATAAAAATGATGTCGAATTTCTTTCCTTCCGCCGCCAGCTTGTCCAGCGCAGAGAAAACATCCGTTTTCATCAATCTTGCCCTGTCCTGCAGTTTTGTATGCTGCAGATTAGCCGTGATGACTTTCTGACATTCTGCAGCCGCATCCACAAAAACAGCTTCCTTTGCGCCTCTGGAAAGAGCTTCAATGCCAATGGCACCACTGCCGGAAAAAAGATCCAGAAAACTGCACTCAGGCAGATCAAACGCTATGATATTGAAGAGGGTTTCTTTGATCCTGTCCGTCGTAGGTCTGGTTTCCAGCCCTTCGATGGTCTGCAGATTATGACCCTTTGCTGCTCCTGCGATAACACGCATACTGTCTGCACCACCCAAAACACCTAATTTTACATTATATCGTTTAGAGTATAGCAAAAAAATTTTCAATTGACAACCAAAAAGAGAAAAAACAACGAAAAACTCACATTTCCAGACTCTTTTCTTCCAGATATCCTTCAATATGTTCCCTCAAAAGCTGATGATCTACCGCCTCCAAAGCCCTGTCTTTTTTCAATAATTCCGCCGCTGCGCTCTGGGCTTCCTTCAAAATTGCCATATCTTTATATAGATCAGCGATCTTCAATTCCGGCAGACCATGCTGTCGGATGCCGAAAAATTCACCCGGTCCACGTAATTTCAAATCTTTTTCCGAAATGACAAAACCATCCTCCGATTCCGTCATGGTTTTCATACGCTCTTTCGCTACTTTCGTTTTTGTATCGCTGACAAGGATACAATAGGATTTTTCGCTGCCACGGCCCACTCGCCCCCGCAGCTGATGCAGCTGCGCCAAGCCGAATCGCTCCGCATTTTCAATGAGCATAATGGTGGCATTGGGTACGTTGATGCCAACTTCAATAACTGTCGTAGAAACCAGAACATCAATATTTCCCGCCGCAAAGCCATCCATAATTTCCTGTTTTTCCTTTGCCTTCATTTTGCCGTGGACACAAGCCACGCGGCAATCAGGCAGTTCTTTTACCAATTCTTCCGTATAATTCAAAACGGACTGTACTTCCAGTTTTTCACTTTCCTCGATCATCGGACAGATGACATAAGCCTGTCTGCCCGCCGCTACATGCTTCTGGATAAAGGCATAAATGCGCTGATGATAGCGGCTGTCTACGGCGGAAGTGTCGATCTTCTGTCTGCCGGGAGGAAGTTCGTCGATGATGGAGATATCCAGATCGCCATACAGAATCAAGGCCAACGTTCTAGGGATAGGCGTTGCCGTCATAACAAGAGTATGGACATTTTCTCCCTTATCCGCCAGGGTGCTTCTCTGGCGTACGCCAAAACGGTGCTGTTCGTCAGTGATTGCCAAACCCAGTTTGTAGAATTCCACGCCCTTCTGGATCACTGCATGGGTACCAACGATCATCTGGGCTTCGCCATTTGCCACCTTCTCCAAGGTTTCCCGTTTTTCCTTTGCTTTCAGGCTGCCTGTCAGCAGCACCACTTCGATACCCACAGGTTCAAAAATTTTCTGAAAGGACTCAAAATGCTGATTTGCCAGCACTTCCGTAGGTGCCATAATGGTCGCCTGATAGCCATTTTTGATGGCCCAATATGCTGTGATAATTGCAACAGCCGTTTTCCCACTGCCTACATCCCCCTGCACCAAACGGTTCATAATTTTGCCCGAAGTCATGTCTTTTTCAATTTCTTTCAGCACGCGCTTCTGGGCATTGGTCAGGGCAAAAGGAAGCAGTGCTTCTCCTTCCTGCAAGGCTTTTTTCTTCTTTAAAATAATGCCCTCTCCACTGTCCTCCAGCGTATTTTTCAGTTGGTAAAGGGCTGTTTGCAGGATGAAGAGTTCCTCAAAAACCAATCGTCTTCGGGCATCATAAAAGCCCTGTTCTGTTTTCGGAAAATGGATATTTTCAATGGCAAAATTCCGTTCTGCCAGCTTATATTCCTTTCTGAGCCAAAGGGGAAGTTCCTCCCGCATGCCGCCGCTCATCTGAGAAAGCGCTTCTTCCATCAGGTTGCGGAGCATTTTCTGTGAAATGCCCACGGAAGCAGGATACACAGGGATGATTCGTCCCCCTGCGAAGTTCTCCCCGATGCGCTCACATTCAGGAGATAAAATTTCTTTCCTTCCGTATTTTTTCTGCAGTTTTCCAGAGAAAAGATACCATTCGCCCATCTTCAGGCTGTTTTTCATATAGGGCTGGTTATACCAAAGCACGCCCACAGAGCCTGTTTCGTCATACACCTTCATGCGGGTATAGACCAGCCTGCCGTGTCGGCTGTTCTGCCCTTCTTCCTTGATCTGGGCAAGAAATGTGGAGGGTTCATCCATGGGCAGGTCTGCAATTTTGATGATCTCACTTCTGTCCTTGTATTCTCTGGGGTAATGAGTCAGCAAATCTTCTATCGTATAAATATCCAGTTTCTGCAGTTTTCGTTCTCTCTGCTCCCCAATACCCTTCAAGGTCGATACAGGGCTGTTCCATTCCATAGATTTCTCCTCCTTTCTAAAATAACAACAGGGAGAATTCCCGCAAGAATCTCTCCCTGTTTTGTTTCCTTATGATACTTTTTCTTATTCCACAGAGATGATGTAGTAATACAAAGGCTGACCGCCGCTCTGTACTTCTACTTCACAATCAGGGTAGTTTTCTTCGATAAATGCAGCCAGTTCCTCTGCACTTTCTTCTGTTGCGTCAGCGCCATAGTAGATACCAACTACTTCGCTTTCATCCTTGATGGATGCTTTGATCAGTTCTTTTGTGCCTTCCATAACATCATCAGCAACCACTTCAATCTGGTCATTCAGCATGCCCAGGATATTGCCTTCTTTGATTTCCTTATCGCCGATGGAAGTATCTCTTACTGCGTATGTTACAGTTGCTGTATCTACCAGTTTGATTGCATCCTTCATTGCTGCTTCCATTTCATCGGGGTCAGCATCTGCTTCGAAGCAGAACATCGCGCTGATACCTTCGGGTACGGAACGGGAAGGGATCACATGCAGTTTCTTATCTTCGCTCAGTTTTGCTGCCTGTTCCGCTGCCAGAATGATGTTTTTATTATTAGGCAGTACGAAGATGTGGTCTGCGTTGATCTTGTCCACCGCATTCAGGATATCTTCTGTACTGGGGTTCATTGTCTGACCGCCTTCGATGACTTCATCAACACCCAGGTTTTTGAAGATGTTTGTCAGGCCTTCGCCTGCGGAAATGGAAACAAAACCAACGTCTTTTTTAGGCTGTTCCACTGCAGATTCTACAGGGGCAGCAACAGGGGCACTGGGCGCTGCTGCTGCTTCGCCTGCGAAGTTGATCTTATTTGTATGCTGTTCACGCATATTGTCGATTTTCAGACCGCTCAGGCTGCCGATCGTCAGTGCCTTTTCGATCGCCAGACCGGGATGGTCTGTGTGTACGTGGATTTTGATGATCTCATCATCTGCTACGCATACGATGGAGTCACCAATAGTACCCAGATAAGATTTCAAACCAGTTGTCACTGCTTCATCTGCATCTTTTACGTTGATGAAGAATTCTGTGCAGTAACCAAAAGTAATGCTTTCATTTTCGATGGAAGCCAAAGAAGCAAAATCCATTTCAGGAGCCGCTGCTGTGCTCTGACCATCATTCAGTGTTACAGGCAGGTCGCCGCCCATCTGTTTCAGGGCACCTTCCAGGATATACAGCAAACCTCTGCCGCCGGCATCCACTACGCCAGCCTGTTTCAGTACAGGCAGCATTTCGGGTGTCTGTGCCAGCACTTCGTGACCATATTCAATGATACCTTTCAGGAATACTTCGATATCTTCTGTTTCTTCTGCCAGTTTTGCAGCTGCTTCCGCACAGCCTCTCGCTACTGTCAGGATGGTACCTTCCTTGGGTTTCATTACGGCTTTATAAGCTGTTTTTACAGCCTGTTCTGCCGCTGCAGCCAGTTCCTTTACGCCCGCTTCTTCCAGACCTTCCAGGCCTTTTGCAAAGCCACGGAACAGCTGGGAAGTGATAACGCCGGAGTTACCTCTTGCGCCTCTCAGCGCGCCGCTGGATGCTGCTTTTGTTACATCAGCCGCCATCAGAGAGCCTTTCTTTTCTGCTTCTCTTGCCGCAGCCATAACCGTCAGAGACATATTTGTACCTGTATCACCATCGGGTACAGGGAATACATTCATTGCGTCTACCAGCTGTTTATTCGCTGCCAATTCGTTCGCACCGGCAATGATCATTCTGCCCAGGCGAACGCCATTCAGTGTCGTTGTACTACTCACCACTCATTTCCTCCTCTTGCTCAACCGTCGACTCTTACGCCGTCAACGAAAATATTCACGTTTTCTACTTCCAGACCTGTCTGGTCTTCCACTGTGTATTTCACAGTGCTGATGATATTGTCTGCAATGGCGGAAATATTTGTGCCGTATTCCACGATGATATGCAGGTCAATGCTTACTTTATTTGCATCGATCGTCATCTTGATGCCTTTTGTCAGGCTTTCCAGCTTCAACAGCTGAACCAGACCATCTTTTACATTTTTCGCTGCCATGCCAACGATGCCATAACATTCGATCGCTGCATAACCTGCAATTCTTGCAATTACTTCACGGTCAATACTAATAACGCCATATTCGTTTTCCAATTTTGCTGCCATTATGACCAGCCTCCTATTCTAAAACCATCGGCTAATTTTTTACAGATGTATAGATATTAATAGTATACCACCAATCATGCAATTTTGAAAGATATTTTTGCATTTCTCATAAAAAAGAAGGATGATTTTTATTGATAAAATCAACAATTATTCTTTCTCTTTTGCAGCAGCTCCAGTAATTTTTTTCATCCATGGCTCTGTCCCTTTCTATATATCTATTTGCCCAGAACATGCTAAATCTGACAATGATTTTAAAAGATCGCGGAAATTTCTTCCGATGATCTTTTCTTAATATGCATCTCTATATAAACAAACCGTTTGCGTCTCACCATCCCATGTGAGGTTATAATCAAAAACCTGCGCCATTTCTCTCAATGGCAGATACATGATTCCATTTCTGATTTCAGGTACTGTACCTGTCTGCATCTCTTGCCCCTGATACAACCATCTGTGGTCTCCTTCTGCCATGGAGATCGTTCTTGCTCCCATTTGCAGTGTTACAGTTTTTGTCTCCTTATTCCAAAGAATGTTGAATCCTACTGTCTGGGCTCCTTCCGTCACCATGCCAACATCTTTCGCCGCAACCATGATTCTCCCTTGGTCATTTAAAATGATAGGCTCTAAAATATGTTTTTCCTCGCCTTTATATTGAATTGTCTGTTTTCCAACTGTCAAAAGAACCTCTGTAGGCGTTTTTTCTTCCGGTTCTTCAAATACCACAAAGTCTTCTCGCAGTAGAATATCTTTTTTCCCCTTCAAAAAATTATCTTTATAATCGTCACCGCCAACCAGCCACAGAGAATGTGTCACTCCGCCCTGAACCTTTTTATCATATTCCACACGGATGCTCATTTCTAACTCCTCGCCTTCCGCATCCTTTAATGTTACAGCAAATATTCTTGGAGGAATATAATAATTATCCATATCAACTTCTTCCGCGTTATCTGTCTGCCATTTGATTCGGAAATACAGTTTTTTTCCATCTGCATCAAAATCTTCTGGAAATACCATCTTGATTTCCGGATCCGGCAAACAACTACAATCCATTTTATGTACTTGTCCTTCTATATCAAATTCAATTTCTTCTCCACTTGCCTTTAATTTTATCTTTTCAAAATCTTTTTCGTCTTTTGCCAACGCTGTTGTTCCAAACAACATCATAAATGCCATCATCAAAATCAGTATCTTCTTCACAGTAGTCCCTCCATTCTTTTTCTCAGTATAACAAAAACGGCACTGCTTTTCTACGACAGTGCCGTTTTTATTTCTCACAATATTCTTAACAAAAGAAAAAGAGAGTCTATTCAGACTCTCTTAAACTAGGGTAGCAGGATTCGAACCTGCGAATGACGGAATCAGAATCCGTTGCCTTACCGCTTGGCGATACCCCATTATACCAACTGTTCAGCTGGATTTGAGACCTGGGCTAGCTGGATTCGAACCAGCGAATGCAGGAGTCAAAGTCCTGTGCCTTACCGCTTGGCGATAGCCCAATATACGATAATGCATTTTAGCTGAAATAAAAGCGCGAGACGAGATTCGAACTCG
>NZ_JAFUMA010000100.1 GCF_017483025.1 Anaerotignum sp.
TAGGGCGAAATATAGAGAAAACGACTATTTTTTGAGGAACGGCGGCATTTCCGCCCGTTCAGATGATATATATTGTCCTTTTGGAAATCATTGGAAGGATGTATGTTTTTATGGATAAATTGGTTGTAAAAGGCCGTAGAAGACTGAAGGGCGAGGTTACTGTCAGCGGTGCAAAAAATGCAGCAGTAGCGGTCATCCCTGCAGCAGTAATGGCAACAGGTATCAGCGTGCTGGAAAATCTGCCTGCCATTGAAGATGTAAGAAATATCTGCCACACCATCGAAGAAATGGGCGGCAAATGCAGATTTATTGATGAACACACATTGGAGATCGATTGTAACGAAGGCGTAAGCTATAAAGCAGATTTTGAAGGCGTACAGAAAATGCGTGCTTCCTACTATCTGATCGGTGCGTTGCTGGCTCGTTATAAAAAAGCAGAAGTGGCAATGCCCGGCGGCTGCAACTTCGGCAAACGTCCCATCGATCTGCACCTGAAGGGCTTCCGTGCCCTGGGTGCCACAGTCATCGAAGAGGACGGCATGGTAAAGGCTTATGCGGAAAAACTGGTAGGTACTTCCATCTATATGGACCAGGTGAGCGTAGGCGCGACAATCAACGTGATGCTGGCTGCGACCATGGCAGAAGGCACGACAACGATCGAAAATGCAGCAAAAGAACCTCATGTTGTAGATACTGCAAACTATCTGAACATGATGGGTGCAAATATCAAGGGCGCAGGTACAGATGTCATCCGTATCAAGGGTGTTTCTGAACTGAAAGGCGCTCAGTATACCATCATTCCCGACCAGATCGAAGCGGGTACATACATGATCGCGGCAGCTATTACAGGCGGCGATGTGCTGGTGAAAAATATCATTCCCAAGCATATGGATTCCCTGACAGCGAAGCTGGATGAAATGAACGTAAAAGTGGCGGAATGGGAAGATTCCATCCGTGTTATGGCGGATGAACCCCTTCGTGCAGTCAATGTGAAAACAATGGCTTATCCCGGCTTCCCTACAGATCTGCAGCCTCAGATCGCGGCGCTCTTGGCAGTCTGCAACGGCACCAGCGTTCTGACAGAAAATGTCTGGGAAAATCGTTATCAATATATGGATGAACTGCGCAAAATGGGCGCAGATGTGGAGATCGAAGGCAGAAAAGCTACGATCTACGGCATCAGACATTTCCATGGTGCGGAAGTTGCCGCAACAGATCTGCGTGCAGGCGCGGCTATGATTCTGGCAGCGATGGCAGCAGAAGGCGAAACCCTCATCGATGGCGTTCGCTATATCGACAGAGGCTATGAGCATGTGGAAGATAAATTCAATGCTATGGGCGCGGATATCACGCGTATCAAAGGCGAATAATTACGAGAACATAATAGGCTTCGGATGTTAGTCCGAAGCCTGCTTTTTTAGGATAGTATCAGCGAAAAGAGGTGAATCATCTTGCGGCTGGAATTTTGCACTATCGCCAGTGGGAGCAGCGGCAACTGTACATATATCGGCACAGACTATACGAAAATACTCATCGACGCGGGCATCAGCGGCAAGAAGATCGAAGAAGGCCTGGCGGAACTGAAACTGACGGGCAATGATATCGATGCGCTCTTCATTACCCATGAACATGTAGATCATATCAAGGGGGCAGGTATCCTTTCCAGAAGATTCGATCTGCCTGTTTTTGCTACGGCGGAAACATGGGCAGCCATGGAAGGCAGTCTGGGAAAAATTGCGCCCAGCAATAAGCGTATTATTTATGCCGACGAAGTCTGCGCCATCAATGATATCTGCGTGAAACCCTTTGCCATTCCCCATGATGCGGCGGAACCTGTGGGTTATAATATTTTCACAGGGGAAAAGAAAGTCACTCTGGCGACGGATATCGGTCATGTGACGGATACCATTCGGGAAAGTATCGAAGGCAGTGATGTGCTGCTGCTGGAATCCAACCATGATATCGATATGCTGCGAAAGGGCAGCTATCCCTGGCATCTGAAACAGCGTATCCTGGGCGAAAACGGACATCTGTCCAATGTTGCCGCAGGGGAATTGCTGGCGGAAGTAATGACAGGAAAAATGAAGTATGTTTTCCTGGGGCATTTAAGTGATGAAAACAACAATCCCCACCTGGCCTATGAAACGGTGGAACAGATCCTGCGGAAGAAGCAGATCGAAGTAGGTACCCATGTGAAAATGGACATGGCCAGCCGTTTTCGCAATGGCGTGAAGGTGGAAGTATAACAGGAGGTCGTTATGAAAGTTACGATCGTTTGTGTTGGGAAATTAAAAGAAAAATATTGGCGGGATGCCATCGCGGAATACAGCAAGCGTCTCAGCCGTTATATGAAGCTGGAGATCATTGAACTGGCGGACGAAAAAGCGCCGGAGACCATGAGCCCTGCCCAGGAGGCAGAGGTGAAGGATAAGGAAGGCCAGCGTATCCTGAAAAATGTAAAGGACGATGCTTTTGTGGTGGCGCTGGCGGTGGAAGGGAAGATGCTTTCTTCCGAAGAGCTGGCGGATTTCATGGCAAAAAAAGGTGTCGGCGGCGTCAGCCATATGGTGTTTATCATCGGCGGTTCTCTGGGGCTGTCTCCTGCGGTGATGCAAAGGGCGGATTTTGCACTCAGCTTTTCCAGAATGACATTCCCACACCAGATGATGCGTGTGGTTTTATTGGAACAGATCTACCGTTCCGAGCGCATCCAGAGAAATGAACCATATCATAAATAAGAAGGGGAGTATAAAAATGAACAAAAAAGGCAAAATCGTCAGATTTATCGGTATCGTATGCTGGTTTTTGGCATTGTTCCTCCTGATCGACGGTCATCAGGAAAAGAAAGCAGCCAAGGAAGCGGAGGAAGCCGCACAGCAGGCAGCTATCGTAAACCAGATTGATGAAAACGGCGAAAAAACAGAAGTGGAAAGCACAGTGATCTTTCCTGCAGACTAACATATAAAACAAAAAGCCCCGAATGATTGGGGCTTTATTTTTATGTTTATTTACATATTTCTTTCCCTTCCGCAAACGATAGTTTGCGGCGTATAAGGTTCTTAGGGGATTACCCCTAAGCAGGGTTTGGGACGGATTCCCAAGGTCTTAGGGTTTCAAAAACGCTTCGCCGATTTTTACGACATCCCCTGCGCCGACTGTCAGCAGCAGGTCGCCGCATTTACAGTTGGCTTCCAGATATGCACGGATGGCTTCGAAATCGCCTACATAGCGGGCAGATTTGCCTGCCTTAGCTACTCTTTCTGCCAGCATTGCAGCAAAAATACTGCCATCGTCCGTTTCCCTTGCGGCATAAATATCTGCAATGATAACTTCATCTGCATCGCCAAAGGCTTCGCCGAATTCATCGAACAGGAATTTTGTTCTGGAGTATGTGTGGGGCTGGAATACACACCATGTGGTGTTGTGCTGAACCTTTTTGGCAGCCGCCAGTGCTGCTTTGATTTCTGTGGGGTGGTGGGCATAGTCATCGATAACCACGATGCCGTTCTTTTCGCCCTTGCGCTGGAAACGGCGTTCTGTGCCTGTGAAATGCAGCAGACCCTTGCGGCAGTCCTCTGCGGAAATGCCTAGATAATGGGCAGATGCGATGGATGCCAGCGCGTTTATGATATTATGGTCGCCGGGTACGTTCAGGTGGAAATTGCCAAACAGTTTCCCTTTGTAATATACATCAAAGGTGTTTTTGCCGTCGGGTTCATGGATGATGTTTTTTGCCTGCCATGTAGCGCCATCTTCCTCCAGACCGAAGGTTTCAACGGCGCAATCCAAACCTGCTGTCAGCTCTGCTACGTTGTCGATCTCCTGATTGATAACTACGACGCCCTTTGCAGGTATACGCTGGGCAAAAGCGTGGAAGGAACGGCGGATATTTTCCAGGTTTTTGAAATAATCCAGGTGGTCGGTTTCCACATTCAGGATAACGCCGACCAGGGGATTGAACTGCAGGAAGCTGTCGCAATATTCGCAGGCTTCTGCCACAAAATAGGGAGAATGGCCGATTTTCAGATTGCTGCCGATGGTGGGCAGAATGCCGCCAACGGTGATAGTAGGGTCTGTATCTGCTGCCAGCAGGATCTCGGAAACCATGGAGGTTGTGGTCGTTTTGCCATGGGTGCCGGCTACGGCAATGGAATTGTTGTATTCCGCCATGATATCGCCCAGAAGATGGGCTCTGTCCATCAAGGGAATGTTTTTCGCCATTGCTGCCTGATATTCAGGGTTATCGGGGTGGATCGCTGCCGTATAGATCACCAGATCCACATCGTCGGTAATGTTTTCTGCTTTATGGCCGAAGTTGATGCGGATGCCAAGGCTCTGCAGATGTTTTGTTACAGGTGTTTCCTTGATATCTGTACCGGAGACTACGCAGCCGCGGTCTGCCAAAATTTCTGCCAGGCCGGACATGCTGATGCCGCCGATGCCGATGAAATAAATATGTTGATCTTTTTTGAATGCTGTCATGTATTATCGCCTCAATTTCTATGAGATGTTTTGGGTTCGTTTTTGTTTCGATTTTATCGGTCATATTTTGTCTATCATTATAGTATACGAAACCTGGAAAGGCAATGTTTTGTGGGTGTATTTTTATATTTTATACAGAAAAACCCAAAAATAAACCTGGCAGAATGCGATCGGATTTTGGGAATTTTTTGCCAAAAACCAAATAAAAACTGTAAAAATCAGGTGAAATTTCGTTATAAATTTAGTGGATAATCTTTGCATCTTTGTATTCTTGTGCTATAATGAGGGATACAAAGTGCAATGCTTTAGTACATATATACAACCTGAAAAGATAGGGGTGTGGATAAAATATGCGTAAAAAAGAAATGATAGCAATGTTATTGGCAGGTGGTCAGGGTAGCCGCCTGGGTGTGCTCACAAGAAAAGTGGCAAAACCCGCTGTGGCTTACGGCGGTCGTTATCGTATCATCGATTTCCCTCTGAGCAACTGCATCAACTCCGGTGTTGACACTGTAGGCGTGCTGACACAGTATCAGCCTCTGCGTTTGAACCAGCATATCGGTATCGGTATTCCCTGGGATCTGGATAAGAAAAACGGTGGCGTGACCATTCTGGCGCCCCATGTAAAAACAGGCGATTCCGGCGAATGGTTCAATGGTACAGCCAATGCCATCTACCAGAATATCGATTTTATCGACAGCAACAATCCTGAATATGTGCTGATCCTCTCCGGTGACCATATTTATAAAATGGATTACTCCCAAATGCTGGCATTCCATAAGGAAAACGGCGCAGCAGCAACTATCGCTGTTATGGAGGTTCCTATGGATGAGGCAAACCGTTTCGGTATCATGAATACGGAAGCGGGCGACAAGATCTATGAATTCGAAGAAAAACCCGCGAATCCAAAGAGCAATCTGGCTTCCATGGGTATCTATATCTTTACATGGGATAGACTGCGTGAAGCCCTGATCGAGGATAACTCCGTTCATCCCGACAGTGACTTCGGTAAACATATTATCCCTAAAATGCTGGATGAAGGCCAGCCCATGTACGCATGGAGATTCGACGGCTACTGGAAGGATGTTGGTACCATCCAGTCCTACTGGGAATCCAATATGGATCTGATCCGTACATTGCCCGAATTCAATCTGTATGAAGATTTCTGGAAGATCTATACAAACAGCGATCATCAGCCTCCTCAGTATACAGCGGCAGGCGCGAAGGCAGAAGAATCTCTGCTGTCTGATGGCTGCGAAGTATATGGTGAAGTATATCGCTCCATCCTGGGCCCCGGTGTTATTGTAGAAAAAGGCGCAGTGGTCAAGGATTCCATTATCATGACCGGTACAGTGATCGGCGAAGGTGCGCTGGTAGATAAGTGCGTCATCGATGAAAAATGTAAGATCGGCAAAAACGTACAGATGGGCGTTGGGGAAGATGTTCCCAACGAGCTGAAGCCCAATATTTATAATACAGGCATCACTGTTCTGGGCATGAACAGCATCGTGCCCGATGGCGTAATGCTTGGCAAAAACTGTGTGATTTACGGAAAAACTGTCGCTGAAGACTATCCTGAAGGCAGACTGGAAAGCGGCAAATCTGTTGTTCGGGAGGTGTAAATCATGAAAGCAATCGGTATTATTCTGGCAGGCGGCAACAATGACGGCAGACTGGGGGTCCTGACTGACCACAGAGCAGCAGCGGCGCTGCCCATTGGCAGCTGCTATCGTGCCATTGACTTTACATTGAGCAATATGACCAACAGCGGTATCGGTAAGGTGGCTGTTCTGACACAGTACAATTCCCGTTCCCTGAGAGACCATCTGACATCCTCCAAATGGTGGGATTTCGGCAGAAAACAGGGCGGTCTGTTCGTATTCACGCCTTATACAAGCAATGAAGGCTCCACATGGTTCCGTGGTACTGCGGACTCCATTTATCAGAATATGACATACCTGAACCGCAGCAATGAAGAATATGTTGTGATCACATCCGGTGATTCCATTTATAAGATGGACTACCGCAAAGTGATCGAACAGCATGTGGAAAAAGGCGCGGATATCACTGTTGTTTATCAGAGAAAAGAGAAAAAGGATCTGTCCAAATTTGGCGTACTGGAAATGGATGCTGACGCTAAACTGATCGGTTTTGAAGAAAAACCCGAAGAGCCCAAATCCGATGCAGCTTCCCTGGGTATCTATGTGATCTCCAGAACACTGCTGATCGATCTGCTGGAACAGGCCATCCCCGAAGGCAGATATGACCTGGTTAAGGATATCATCATCCGTTTCATCCATACACTGAAGATCTATGGCTACGAATATGACGGTTACTGGAGTGCCATCGGCGCAGGCACAGCGGCTTATTTCGCAACCAATATGGATTTCCTGAATAAAGAGATCAGAGATCACTTTATCAATGAATATCCTTATATTGAAACAAAGCCTAAGGATGAACCCCCTGCAAAATATAATAAGGGCGCAGATATCACAGATTCCATCGTAGGTGCCGGTGCGATCTTCGATGGCAAGGTAGAACATTCTGTGATCTTCCGTAAGGTTCGCGTGGGCGCAGGTGCGGTCGTGAAAAATTCCATTCTGATGGAAGGCTGCCAGATCGGCAAAAACTGTGTGGTTGAAAATGCGATCCTGGATAAAGATGTTGTTCTGTCCGATGGTCAGAGAATCATCGGTGCTTCTTCTTAAGAACCTGCAGTTCTGAAAAAGGGCACAGTGCTTTAATGAAATAACCAAAAGAGAGTAGGAGAATTCCTACTCTTTTTTTGTGCCGCGCAGTAATTTTTTAGTAAAAGAGTATATTGAATTTTATGGGGAAAAATGAGAAAATAAGCTATCTATGTATACAATATCAGTATAAACATTCACGCTGAAAAACCAGCGGAGGAGGAAAAATAAATGAAAAATCTGAAAGCGATCATTCTGGCAGCTGGCGAAGGCTCCCGTATGAAATCCAAAAGACCCAAAGTGCTCCATGAAATTCTCAATAAGAGCATGGTTGATTATGTTATCGATACAGCGAAGGGCTGCGGTGCAGAAGATGTTTGCGTGGTAGTAGGCCATAAAGCAGAATTGGTAAAGGAAGGCATCAGATCCGAAGGCGTTTCCTTTGCGCTGCAGGCAGAACAGAAGGGGACAGGCCATGCAGTCATGATGGCAGGCGATTTTATTGATGAAAACAGCGATATGCTGATCCTTTACGGCGATACACCCCTGATCACAGGGGAAACATTGGCAAAGCTGGTGGAAGTACACCGTGGGGAAGCACACAGCGTAACCGTTGTTTCTTCCAAAGTAGAAGATCCTACAGACTATGGCCGCATTATGAGAGACGATCATGGCGGCTTCCAGCGTATCGTAGAACACAAAGATGCTTCTGATGCAGAACGTTTTATCAATGAGATCAACACAGGCATCTATATTTTTAATGGTAAAGAGCTGAAAGAATCTCTGGGCAAACTGGATAACAACAACGCCCAGGGGGAATACTACCTGACAGATTGCCTGGAACTGATCCTGAAGGCGGGCGGTAAGGTGGAAGCTGTGATTGCCAAGGATGCCGATGAATTTTTCGGCGTAAACAGCCGTGTACAGCTGGCGGAAGCAGCGAAGATCATGAAAAACCGTATCAACCGCAAACACATGGAAAACGGTGTTACCATCGTTGATCCCGAAAACACATACATCGGCAGCGACGTTAAGATCGGCATGGATACAGTGATCCTGCCCGGTTGTGTGCTGGAAGGCAATACAGAAATTGGCGAAGACTGTGAAATCGGCCCTAATTCCAGACTGACAGATACAAAACTGGGCAATGGTGTGAAATTCCAGACTTCCACAGCCATTGAATCCGAGATCGGCAACGAAACGACTGTAGGCCCTTATGCATATATCCGCCCCAACTGCCACATCGGCAACAAGGTAAAAGTTGGCGATTTCGTTGAAGTGAAAAATTCCACCATTGGCGATGGCACAAAGATTCCTCACCTGTCCTATGTAGGCGATACAGACGCCGGTGAAAAGATCAACTTTGGCTGCGGCAGCATCATGGTAAACTACGACGGCAAGAAGAAACACCGTACCACCATCGAAGACAATGTTTTCGTTGGCTGCAACGTAAACCTGGTGGCTCCCGTTACCGTGAAGAAAGGCTCCTACATCGCTGCAGGTTCCACCATTACAAAGGATGTGCCTGAGGATGTGCTGGCAGTTGCCAGAGCAAGACAGCAGGTCATCACAGGCTGGACAAAGAAGAGAATTGACGGATAAATTGAAAAAATTGTCGAATTGCAGTTGAATTTGACCGTTTTTCGGTGTAACATAATATTGTATGGGCTTATATTACCTAAAGACATATTTTATAGGGGGACAAACACATGCTTAATTCCGGCATCAGCAACATCAAAGTTTTTGCCTGCAACTCCAACAAAGAGCTGGCAGAATCTATCGCAAGCAAACTTGGCCTGAAACTGGGTGACTGCGAAGTAGAAAAATTCAGTGACGGCGAAATTTCCGTAAAGATCAATGAAACGATCCGCGGCGCGGATGTATTCATCATCCAGTCCACATCTTATCCCGTAAACGACAACCTGATGGAACTGCTGATCATGATCGATGCAATGAAACGTGCATCCGCAGCAAGAATCACAGCAGTTATGCCTTACTATGGCTATGCTCGTCAGGATAGAAAAGCAAGAGCAAGAGATCCCATCAGTGCAAAACTGGTTGCAAATATCCTGACAAGTGCGGGCGCAAGCCGTGTGCTGACAATGGATCTGCACTGTGCACAGATCCAGGGCTTCTTTGATATCCCTGTAGATAACCTGGTCGGCAGCCCTCTGCTGACAAGCTTCTACATCAATAAATACGGCGAAGACCTGGAAAGAGATTTCGTTGCAGTTTCTCCCGACCTGGGCAGCGTAACAAGAGTTAGAAAATTCGCTGAAAAACTGAATATTCCCATCGCGATCATCGACAAACGCAGACCCAAAGCAAACGTGAGCGAAATCATGAACATCATCGGTGAAGTGAAGGGTAAAAAGGTTATCCTGATCGACGATATGATCGATACAGCAGGTACCATCACAAACGCTGCAAACGCGCTGAAGGAAAGAGGCGCCATCGAAGTTGACGCTTGCTGTACACATGGCGTACTGAGCGGCCCCGCTCTGAAGAGAATCCAGGATTCCGCTATCAATGAACTGCTGGTTCTGGATACCATCGAACTGCCTGAAGAAAAGAAGATCGACAAGATCACAATGGTTTCTGTTGCTGATATGTTTGCAGATGCCATCAGCTGCATTCATAAAGGTGTTTCTATTTCTCAGCTGTTTGATTGATTTTGAGAAAAACAGTTTTTTGACAAAATCGCAGAAAAAAACTCCCAATCCTTTGGATGGGAGTTTTTCTTTTTATTCACTGAAAAATAGTGCAGCCGAGATGGGTTTTTCTGGTGAATTTTGGGTAAATAAAATAATATCCAAAAACTGGCGTTGCAAGTTGTCTGGAAACCGTGTTTTTTTTATCATTTCAGGAAAAAAGCCTTCGGCAAAACTTACAATTTTATGGGAATACGGTTGACAAAAAAGGTGAAATAGATTATATTGTTAAAAGTAAAACAAGCAGAGGAGGACAATATCTCCATGCGCAGTCCGGAGATAACTCTGTTTGCTATAAAATTTTACTATCCACTTATCAAATTTTTAAATTTTTAGGAGGAAGATACCAATGAAAATTGCATTTTTCGACACAAAATCTTACTGGGTTGACGGTTTTGCACCCCTGGCAGAAAAATACGGCTATGAAATCACATTCATCAAAGAAAGACTGACACCCGCAACAGCTCACATGGCTGCTGGTCACGATGCTACATGCTCTTTCGTAAACGATGAACTGCCCGCAGAAGTTGTAAAAGAACTGAAAAACCTGGGTATCAAAGTTATCCTGCTGCGTTGCGCAGGCTTCGACAGCGTTGATCTGGAAGCTGCTAAAGAAGCTGGTATCCCCGTTCTGCGTGTACCCGCTTACTCTCCTGAATCCGTTGCTGAACAGGGCGCAGCTCTGCTGATGGCTGTTAACAGAATGTCTCACCATTCTTATGCAAGAACAACAAAATTCAACTTCGATATCGCTGGTCTGACAGGTATCGCTCTGGTTGGTAAAACAGCTGGTATCATCGGTACAGGTAAAATCGGTCAGTGCATGATCAACATCCTGAAAGGGTTCGGCATGAACATCATCGCATACGATGCATTCCCCAACCCCAACCTGGGTCTGGAATATGTAACTCTGGACGAACTGTACGCTCGTGCTGACGTTATCTCCATCCACTGCCCTCTGATGCCCGCTACAAGACACATGATCAACGCAGAAGCTATCTCCAAAATGAAAGATGGCGTTATCTTCATCAACGTTGCTCGTGGTGCTCTGGTTGACTCCGAAGCTCTGGCAGACGCTCTGGATGCAGGCAAATTCCGTGGCGTAGGTGCTGACGTTTGCGAAAAAGAACATGAATACTTCTTCGAAAACTGCGAAAACGCTGAAAAAGACCCTACACTGGCAAGACTGCTGGCTAACCCCAGATTCCTGCTGTCCGGTCACCAGGCATTCCTGACAGTTGACGCTCTGAATGCAATCGCTACAGTAACACTGGACAATGCAAAAGCATTCCTGGCTGGCGCAGAACTGGTTAACGAAGTAAAATAATCTAATTACATAATTAGAATTTTCGAACGGGTACATTTGTACCCGTTCTTTTTTTGTGCTATAATAGCCCCGAGAAATGAACAGAATAGGATTGATTGAAACAGCTCTAATTTTTTGATTAGGGCATTTCGTTGTGTATAGAATAATAGGAGGAATTTTCATGGGTTTATTTGACAGATTCAGAAACCAGGAAACGAAAGGGCAGGAATTTTACTGCATCGTTGGCCTGGGCAACCCCGGCAGAGAATATGCAGAAACCAAACATAACGTTGGTTTCAAAGTCATCGACAAGCTGGCGGAAAAATATGATATCAAAGTAGATAAATTTAAAAACAAGGCATTCGTGGGTGATGGTACGATCCGCAACAAACGAGTGCTGTTGGTGAAACCCCAGACATATATGAACCTGAGCGGCGAAAGCGTAAGAGAAATCGTAAACTTTTATAAAATCCCCCAGGAAAGATTCGTGGTTATTTTCGATGATACCAGCCTGCCCTGCGGCAGTGTGCGCATCCGCGAAAAAGGCAGCCATGGCGGCCATAATGGCATCCGCAACATCATTGATCAGATGGGTACCGATGCATTTTACCGCATTAAAGTGGGCATCGGTGAAAAGCCCAGCGGTTGGGATCTGGCGGATTATGTTCTGGCAAAATTTAACCCTGATGATCTGCCTGCCATGGAAGAAGGCATGGATAAGGCTGTGCAGGGCGTGGAAATCATGCTTTCCCGTGGCATCAAGGATGCGGCAAATCGCGTGAACCAGAAAGCAAAAACTGCGAAAAAGCAGAAAGAAAAAGAAGAAGCGGCAAAAGCCGAAGCAGAAAAGAAAGAATCCGAAACAAAAGAAGAAACAAAAACTTCTACCGAGGTGAAGGAATGATGAAAGCCCTGACAGACCCCCTGCTGGAACTGGGAAGCTTTCGGCAGGTTTTGGAAGGAATTGAAAAGGGAAACACCCCTGTTTTTGCAACAGGGGTCATTGATGCTGCAAAAAATCATCTGGCCTATAGTCTGAAGGAGCAGACCAAACGCCCGCTGCTGTTTTTGACCTATAGCGAGCTGCGGGCAAAGGAAATCCTGGAAGACCTGACCTTCTTCGAAAAGGACTGCGTCTATTATCCTGCGAAAGATATCCTGTTTTACAGCGCCGATGTCCATAGTATGGAAATGAACCGCCAGCGTTTTCTGGTGCTGGAACGCCTGCTGAGAGGGGAATGTCCCGTCATTGTGGCATCCATGGAAGCTCTGCTGGATAAATATCCGAAAAAAGAGGTTTTTGCATCCTTCCAGATGAAGCTGAAGGTGGGAGATATCGTGGAAATTTCCGACCTGACCAGAAGACTGGTGCTGATGGGTTACGAGAGAGCAGAACTGGTGGAAAGCCCCGGACAGTTTACCCTTCGCGGCGGTATTCTGGATATCTGGTCTTTGACGGCGGAGGATGCCGTCCGCATCGAATTCTGGGATGATGAGATCGATTCCATCCGCAGTATGGATGCCCAGAGCCAGCGTTCTGTAGATAAACTGGAGGAAACGGTCATCTTCCCCATGCGGGAAATCGTCTATGAAGAAGAACAGGCTGTTTCCGCAGCAGATAAAATCGTAAAAGAATTTGTGAAAACCCTGAAAAATTTTGAGAAAAAGGGGGAAGAAGAGGCGGCAGAACGCCTGCGGGAGCATGTGGGTGAGGATGCGGAACGCCTGCGGGCGGAAAAGACCCTGCCTGCAGTAGGCGCATACGTGGATTATTTTTATGAGGAAACCGTCAGCCTGCTTTCCTATTTGCAGGAAAATACCCTCTTGATTTTCGATGAACCGGAACGCATCCGGGAACACATGGACATCCTCATGGAAGAATATCAGGAAAGCGTGAAGGGGCGTATCGCCCAGGGTTACCTGCTGCCCGGGCAGAGCCATATGCTCTATGACTATACGTCCATTTTGCGCCAGGCGGAATCTTTTGCTACCGTCCTTTTTGCAGGTCTGAGCCAGAGAACGGTGGATTTCCACCCCAAGGTGATGGTGGATTTTGCTGTCCGTTCTACGCCTTCCTTCCAGCAGAGGGCAGACCTTTTCTGTGAAGAATTGGAATACTTGAAAAAAAGCGGCTTCCGTACCCTTATCCTTGCCGGCAGCGGCACCAGAGCCCAGCGCATGGCGAAGGAACTGGTGGAAATGGGGCTGGAAGCAGTTTATATAGAGGATTTGGAAAAGGAAGTGCCAAAAGGCTCCGTATGGGTGGCAAAGGGCAGCCTTTCCAAGGGTTTCCGCTATGATTTTATCGACTTCGCCGTTTTTTGCGACAGCGAATTATTCGGTGGAAAAGAAAAGAAGAAAAAGAAAAAACGCAAGAAAAATGGCGCAGCCATCGAAAGCTTTACCGACCTGCACATTGGCGATTATGTGGTACATGATAATCACGGCATCGGTGTCTTTCGTGGGTTGGAAAAAATCTCCGTGGATGGCGTGCAGAAGGAGTATATGAAAATTTCCTATCGGGATGGGGGCAATCTTTTTGTGCCCGTCAACCAGATGGATATGGTGCAGAAATATATTGGTACCGGCTCCGCGGCGCCGAAGCTGAATAAGCTGGGCGGTCAGGACTGGGCAAAAGCAAAAGCCAAAGCCAGAAAAGCCGTGCAGATCATGGCGGAGGATCTGGTGGCGCTGTATGCAAAACGAGCGGCAGCAAAAGGCTTCGTTTATGGCTCCGATACCGTATGGCAGAAGGAATTTGAGGAAAACTTCCCTTATGAAGAAACAGACGACCAGCTGAACGCCATCGAAGATGTAAAGAAAGACATGGAAAGCAGCAAGGTCATGGACAGACTGATCTGCGGCGACGTTGGCTATGGCAAAACGGAGGTTGCCATCCGCGCGGCCTTCAAGGCGGCACAGGAAGGTAAACAGGTGGCATTCCTTGTGCCTACTACCATCCTTGCCCAGCAGCATTACAATACCTTCGTGCAGAGAATGGCGGGTTATCCTATTAAAATTGAATTGCTTTCCCGTTTCCGTACGCCCAAGCAGCAGAAGGAAAGCCTGCACAACATGGAACGGGGCTATTCCGATATTTTGATCGGTACCCACCGCATTTTGTCGAAAGATGTGAAGTTCAATGATCTTGGTTTGATCATCGTAGATGAAGAACAGCGTTTCGGTGTGGCACACAAAGAAAAACTGAAGGCTCTGCGGGAAAATGTGGACGTGCTGACCCTTTCCGCAACGCCCATTCCCAGAACGCTGCACATGAGCCTGGCGGGAATTAGAGACATGAGCCTGCTGGAAGAACCTCCCCAGGAAAGACATCCCATCCAGACTTATGTCATGGAAAACAACCCTGAATATATCCGCGAGGCTATCCATCGTGAAATCAGCCGCGGCGGACAGGTGTATTATTTGTATAATCGCGTGGAATCCATCAGCGAGGAAGCCTTCCGCATCCAGAATCTGGTGCCCGATGCCAACGTGACATACGCCCACGGGCAGATGTCCGAACGAGAACTGGAACGCATCA
>NZ_JAFUMA010000010.1 GCF_017483025.1 Anaerotignum sp.
GGCGGCGGAAAAGATGCCAGAGTGGAGGAGGAATATCTGACAGAAGAAGCCCAGAGAAGGGATATTGCCGAAAGCATTTCCGGCAGCGGCACCCTGGAGCCTGCCGATTCCTATACCATCACCACATTGGTGGAAGGGGATGTATTGTCTGCGAATTTTGAAGTGGGAGATGAGGTAGAGAAAGATGCAGTCCTCTATGAGATCGACAGTTCCGATGCGGCAAACAGCATCGAACAGGCACAGATATCCCTGTCTGAATCTCAGCTGAGTTATCAAAGAAAACTGGAAAATCTGGCAGACCTGAACGTAAAATCTCCTGTAAAGGGCACGGTAGTGGAAATTGCCGTAGATAAAGGCGATGAAGTAAAGGCAGGCGATACCATTGCAGTGGTAAGAGATGCTTCTTCTATGAGCATCAAACTACCTTTCCCCTCTGCAGATGCCAGCAGTTTTTATGTGGGCCAGAGAGCGGAAGTAACGCTGTATGGCTCCTTTGAAACCCTGGCGGGCAAGGTAACAGCGGTCAGCGGTGCGGATACCATTCTGAATGGTAATGTACTGGTAAAATACGTTACCATTGAAGTGGATAACCCCGGCGCCATTTCCGATACTCAGAAAGCAACGGCAGAAATCGGCAGCAGTGGTGCTTCTTCCGCAGGTACCTTTACATATAAGGAATCCCGCACGGTAACAGCAGCCGTCAGCGGCGAAGTCATTTCTATTCCTGTCAAGGAAGGGGATACTGTAGGGAAAAATGCTACACTGGTGGTTCTGGAAAGCAGCGATGTTTCTGATTCTGTTACATCTGCGGCAAATCAGGTGCGCAATTCTCAACTGTCTCTGGAAAGCAGGCAGGATCAGTTGGATTCCTATACGATCAAATCTCCCATCAAAGGTACGATCATCGAAAAGAATTTCAAGCAGGGCGATACGATCTCTGATGCAGGGGAAAGTCTTTGTACCGTTTACGACCTGTCCTATCTGAAAATCACACTGAATGTGGATGAATTGGATATCAGCAGCATTGAAGAGGGACAGAAGGTAAACATCACAGCCGATGCGGTGGAAGGTAAGACCTATGAAGGCACTGTCACAAGCATCACCATGATGGGTACAACTACCAATGGTGTAACCACATATCCTGTAGAAATTCAGCTGACGGAAACAGAAGGCTTGATGCCTGGCATGAACGTTTCCACGGAAATTTTGATTCAGAATGCGGAAAACGTGGTAGCAGTTCCCATTTCCGCTGTGGAAAAAGGCAATCGCGTTCTGGTAAAGGGTGGCGAAATTGAAGCCAAAGGCGACAATATTCCCGCAGGCTATGGCTATCGTGAAGTAGAAGTCGGCGTTAGCGATGATAGCTATATCGAAATCGTCAGCGGGATCGAAGAAGGCGAAAGTATTGCTTATATGCAGATTACTGCAGGAGACAGTGAAGAAATGACCATGATGCCCGGTATGGGCGGCGGTATGCCTGGTGGCGGAATGCAGCAGGGCGGCGGAATGCAAGGAGGCCCTAGCGGCGGCAATATGGGCGGCGATCGCAGTGGCGGTGCTCCCGGCGGCGGAATGAGGTGATCAGATGGAACCGATCATTGAATTTTGCGATGTTTCTAAAATTTATCCTATGGGCGATACCACAGTTATTGCAGCGGATAAGATCAATTTCAAAATATATAAGGGAGAATTCCTATCCATCGTCGGTCAGTCCGGTTCGGGGAAATCCACCTGCATGAATATCATCGGTTGCCTGGATGTTCCCAGCGAAGGGACATATCTTCTGGACGGCAGAGACGTTGGCTCCATGAATAAAGATGAACTGGCAGCCATTCGAAATGAAAAATTAGGGTTTATCTTCCAGCAGTATAATCTACTGCCGAAACTGAATCTTCTGGAAAATGTAGAGGTGCCCCTGATGTATGCTGGGGTGCCCAAAGAAGAGCGCCATGCATTGGCGCAGCAGGCATTGGAGCGGGTTGGCCTGGGGGATAAAACAAGGCATTTGCCCAATCAGCTTTCCGGCGGGCAGCAGCAGCGTGTTTCCATTGCCCGCGCGTTAGTTGGAAATCCTTCGGTCATCCTTGCGGACGAACCCACAGGCGCGCTGGATTCCAAAACAGGCCGTGAAGTGCTGAAAATGCTGCAGACTTTGCATAAAGAGGGCAATACGGTCGTTCTTATTACTCACGATAACGGCATAGCCGCAACGGCCCAAAGAGTCATCCGTCTGGATGACGGCAAGGTAGTCTATGATGGCTCTGCCGATGATCCGAAGGCTTTCGTACAGGCAAACCTGATGCTGGATGAGGAGGTGGAAGAATGAGTTTTTCTGAAACCTTTTTGCTGGCGTGGAAAAACATCATGTCCAGCAAGACCCGCTCCATTCTGACGATGCTGGGCATTATCATTGGTGTCACGGCGGTCGTTGTTATCATGGGGCTTGGCAACGGTATGGAAAATTATATGCGAGACAGTTTCAAAAGTCTGGGCACCAATACTATGACCGTCAATCTGATGGGCCGTGGTTCTTCTTCCAAAACACTGAAGGTAGAAGATATGGAAACCATTGTGGAAGAAAACGCCGATTATTTCGATTTGCTTTCTCCTACAGTCAGCGTCAATGGTACAGTAAAAATCGGTACAGACAGCATGGATTACACTACGGTAACAGGCGTTGGGAAGGATTATTTCGAGATCAAATCTTTGGAGCTGGTGAATGGGCGTCTGTTGCAGTATGTCGATGAACTGAAACGAATGAATACCTGTGTAGTAGGCAGTTATATCAATCAGACAATGTTTATGGGCAATGCCGTAGGGCAGAGTCTGAAGATCAATGGGAAGGAATTTACCGTTGTTGGCGTGCTGGATGAAAAGGCGGAAAGTGAAGAGAACAGCACCGACGATGCAATTTATATCCCTTATACCACAGCTTCCCGTATGAGCTATGGTTCTATCAATTCTTTTGTAGTGACGATGGTTTCCGAAGATACCGCTACACAGAGTAAGGAACTTCTGGAACAGGAGCTCTATGAATTTTATCGGGATGAGGATTCCTATATGGTATCCAGCGTTTCCGAAATGCTGGAATCTATGACAAGTATGACCAATGTCCTTATCACCGTTCTGGCGGTCATTGCGGGCATTTCTCTGGTGGTTGGTGGCATCGGTATTATGAATATCATGCTGGTCTCCGTAACGGAAAGAACAAAGGAGATCGGTATCCGTAAGGCTTTAGGAGCGAAAGAAAAATATATCATGCGCCAGTTTGTGACAGAGGCGGCAGTGACCAGCGCTTTGGGCGGCATCATCGGCATCATTCTGAGCTATATCCTGTCCTTTGCAGCGACTCGGGTTATCCGAAGTGTGATGGAAGCGGAAATGACCGTTTCTCCTACATTGTTCTCAGTGCTTCTGGCATTTGGCATTTCCGCAGGTATCGGTATTTTCTTCGGCTATATGCCCGCCAAAAAAGCGGCACAGCTGAATCCCATTGATGCTTTGCGTTATGATTAAGGAGGTTTGTATGAAAAGACGATTATGTATGATCTTAGCGGCAGCCATGCTCTGCGCTGCATTCCCGCAGATGACATTTGCTGCGGATTTTGCCACAGCCCAGCAGACAGTGAAGGCATTGGGCATCCTGTCCGACACAAGTTCTGCCACAGCGACCCGTGGGGAATTTGCAAAAATGCTGGTTTCCGCTTCTGAATATAAAGATGAAGTAGAGGAGGAGGGCATCAGCGCCCTTTACCCCGATGTGCCCAAAAGCCATTGGGCTTCGGAATATATCCGCGTAGCTGTGGAAAAGGGCTGGATGACGGGCAGTGTCAGCGGCAAATTCCGCGTAAATGACGGTATCCGCACAGAAGAAGCGGCGGCTTCTCTGCTGGAATTGTTGGGCTATGATCCTGCTTCTCTGGCAGGTACTTTCCCGTATGCTCAGATCTCTAAGGCGAAGGCTTTGGGGCTGGCAGATGGCATTTCCTTTACCAAAGGGGAGACCCTGACAAAACAGGATTGCGTTTACCTGTTTTACAATTTGATGAATGCAGATACAGCAACAGGTCAGAGCTATGCGGAAACGCTTGGCTACAGTATGAGCGGCGACACCCTGAATTATTCTGCAATCGTTTCCGAAGACCTGAAAGGCCCCTTTGTTCTGGAAACAGACGGCGGTTTGTCTGCAGTTGTACCTTTCTCTATCGGTGCTGTTTACAAAAACGGCGTGGCTTCTACAGCGGCAGAAGCGAAGGCTTACGACGTTTACTACTACAACGAAGGCATGCAGACCGTATGGCTTTATAGCAACCACGTTACAGGTACTTATACTGCAGCTTCTCCTAATGCAGTGGCTCCTGAAACAGCGACAGTAGCAGGCTGCACATACAAACTGGAAGCAGCGGCAGCATATAAACTGTCTACATTGGGCGATTATAAGATCGGCGACATCGTAACACTGTTGATCGGTATGGATGGCTCTGCGGTGGATGTAGTTTCCACCAGCGCATACAGCGGCAGTTATATCGGTATCGTGACCAGCACAGGTGTAACAAACTATGTCGACGAAACAGGCGTGGCTACAGTAGATGAAGTGCTTTACGTGACATGTACCGACGGTACCACAAGAACATTTACTGCTGACGATGACGATTATGAAGCAGGCGATCTGGTATCCATCACCTTCTCCGGCAGCGATTTCAACATCAAGGAACTGAATAAACGTACTCTGTCTGGCACTGTAAGCAAAGATGGTACAAAGATCGGTTCCCGTGAATTTGCTGATGATGTGAAGATCATCAATGTTTCTCAGGATGGTTCTGCAACACGTATCTATGTAAGCAAGCTGCTGGGCGTTTCCATCTCTTCCAACGACGTATATTATTATGCTGTGAACAACAGCAATGAGATCACCGATCTGATCCTGTATGATGCAGTCAGCGAGGGTAGAGGCTATGGTATCGTTTACTCTGTGGATGAATCTTATACTGGTGAAAAAGATGAAGATGGAGAAAGAGAAACACTTTATACCTTTAAGTACATCATGGATGGCGTGGTATATACTGGTACATCTACAAACAGCGTGAAGAGCGGTCCTGCGGTATTCCGTATGGTGGATGGCACATGGACCTATTCTATCAGCTTGCCCTCTAAGTCTTTGAGCAGCGTAGATTATCTGACAGCATACAGCGGCAGCACGAAGCTGGGTGTTAGTGAAGAAGTTCAGTGCTACATCAAGACAGACAGCAGGACATATACGAAGGTAAACATCAACACGATGGATGCTGAGAAATATTATCTGGAAGGATATACCTTTGATGATGCGGTAAGGATCATCATTGCACGGGAAAAATGATCCAAATCTCATAGAAAATAGCAATTAAAAGAACGGCTTTCTCAGGCGAAAGGATTCGAAATAGGACATTTTGAATAAAAAAACCTGCAGAAAGCCGTTTTTTCATCGAAAAAACAGGTGAAATTGCTGATGGTTGCCGAAATCGCTGTGAAAAATGCTGCAAAGATGAAGTTTGTTTTTGTTCTTCTCTACAAAAATGCACAAAGGGGGATTGACGGTGAGACAAAAAGTTGCTATCATTTATATAAAGTTTCTGGAAACGTTCCCGGTAACGTTTCTGGAAACGTTTTCGAAAATCTTTTTACGGAAGAAATGAGGTGCGGAGGATGACGATCAAGGATATTGCAGAGCGCTGCGGTGTGTCTGTCAGTACAGTCTCCCGTGTCCTCAATGACCATCCTGATGTCAGCGAAAAGGTGCGCGAAAAGGTTATGCAGGTGGTAGAGGAAGTCCATTATGTGCCCAATGGCAGCGCCAGGGATCTGGTAAAGCCCAAAAGCAACTCCATTGGCCTGGTGGTGCGTGGTGTCGGCAACCCCTTTTTTACGGAAGTCATCCGTTCTATCGAAAATGCGGTGGGGCAGGCAGGCTATACCATGATCTTCCATCAGATCGCCAGCGGCGAAGATGAACTGAGCGCAGGGGCAAGCCTGGTGCAATCCAAAAGACTGCGGGGGCTGATCCTTCTGGGTGGCTGCTTCGATTATTCCAAGGAGCAGATCGCAGTGCTGAAGGTGCCTTTCGTCTGCTGTTCCTATACCAACAGCTTTGGCGGGCTGAAGGAAGATGCCTATTCTTCTGTTACCATCAATGACCAGAAGGAAGCCTATAAAGCGGTGGAACTGCTGATCGAACAGGGGCATAAAAAAATTGCCCTGATCCTGGATTCCAGACATGACCATTCCGTATCAGAGCTGCGCTATAAAGGATATTGTCAGGCTTTGCTCGATCATGGCATTGAACTGGATGAAGAACTGGTGGAAGAAACGGGAAAATTCGATATGGAATCTGCCTATGGCGCTATGCACAGGCTGGCCCGGCGCAGAAAAGATTTCACAGCGGCTTTTGTTATTGCTGATTCCATGGCAGTGGCAGCTATGAAGGCTCTTTCTGATGAAGGCTGGAACGTACCTGAGGATTGTTCCGTCATCGCCATTGATGGCATTACCATGTCGACCTATACAGTGCCGACGCTGACGACCCTGGTGCAGCCGGCGGAAGAGCTGGGCGAACGTTCCGTGCGTATCCTGCTGGATATGGTAGAAAAGAAAGCGGGTAATCGCCATATGGAATTGGAAACATCCCTGAGAGAGGGCGGCAGTATCCGTAAACTGGATTGATTTTTATATCCTACGGAATATGAAAATATTCCGGGGGTATGAAGATATATTTTAAAACAATGAAAGAATGAAAGGGAGATGTAACATGAAAAGAGTATTAGCACTTATGATGTCTCTGGTTATGTGTGCAGGCCTGGCAGCATGCGGCGGCAGCACAGATTCTTCCAGCGACGACACAGCATCTGTGTACTACCTGAACTTCAAACCCGAACAGGATGCACAGTGGCAGGAACTGGCAGCAGCTTATACAGAAGAAACAGGCGTGCCTGTAACAGTTGTAACAGCAGCTTCCGGTGACTATGAAACAACTCTGATGGCAGAAATGGGTAAATCTGATGCACCCACACTGTTCCAGGTTAACGGCCCCGTTGGCCTGAAAAACTGGGCAGATTACTGCTATGACCTGACAGGCACAGATGTACTGAGCCAGCTGACAAGCGACTCTTTTGCTCTGAAAAATGAAGATGGTTCCGTAGCAGGTATCGCTTATGTAATCGAATCCTATGGTATTATCGCAAACAAAACTCTGCTGGCAAAAGCAGGCCACTCTGTAGATGAAATCACATCCTTCGAAACACTGAAGGCTGTAGCAGAAGACATCACAGCAAATAAAGACACACTGGGCTTCGCAGCATTCTCCTCCGCAGGTATGGATGGCTCCTCCGACTGGAGATTCAAAACACATCTGGCTAACCTGCCCATCTACTTCGAATATCAGGCAGACGGCATCGGCTCCACAGATGCGATCAAGGGTACATACCTGGATAACTACCGCGCAATGTGGGATCTGTATATCAACAACAGCACATGCGATCCTTCTGAACTGTCTGCAAAAACAGGCGATGACTCCAGAAATGAATTCCTGGCAGGCGAAGCAGTATTCTTCCAGAATGGTTCCTGGGAATACGGCAACCTGGTAGGCGAAGGTAAATTCGCAGATGAAGACCTGGCTATGATCCCTATCTACTTCGGCGTTGGCGATGAAGCAAACCAGGGTCTGTGCACAGGTACAGAAAACTACTGGTGTGTAAACAACACAGCATCTGAAGCTGATATCCAGGCAACTCTGGACTTCATGAACTGGTGCGTAACATCTGAAGTTGGTACAACAGCTATGTGCGGCGGCGAAGGCGCAATGCCCAGCGGCGCAGCAGGCATGGGCTTCGTAATTCCTTTCCAGGGTGCTCAGGAATCCACAAACCTGTTCGTAAAACAGGATGCTGGACTGACAGCAGCAGGCAAAACACCTGTATCCTGGAACTTCCCTACAATGCCCTCCGAAGAATGGAAAAACGGCGTTGGCTCTGCTCTGACAGCTTATGCTGCTGATCAGACAGATGATAACTGGGCTGCAGTTGTTTCCGCATTCGTTGACGGTTGGGTAACAGAATATCAGTTGGCAAACAATTGATTAGCTGGTAAACAATTCCGACTGAAATGAATTCTTACGAAAGATAAAGAGTGGGGAAGCGCATGCTTCCCCATTATTTTTGGCAAATATCCCTTACATTCAAAAAAGAAAGTGAGATGAACTACCCGTGGAAAAAACTTTAAAAAGGTGGTTTCCTATATTTGTAGCCCCCACGCTGGCGGCCTTTTGTGTAGGGTTTATCTGGCCCTTCCTGCATGGCCTGTATCTGTCCTTCTGCCAGTTTACGACAGTAGATAATGCGAAATTCACAGGCGTTTCCAACTATGTGAAAGCCCTGACAGATACATCCTTTATTGATTCCTTCTGGTTCACAGTTGCCTTCGTGATCGTGGCAACGCTGATCATCAATGTGACAGCCTTTGCTATCGCCCTGGCGCTGACAAAAGAACTGAAAGGCACAAATGTTTTCAGAACTGTATTCTTCATGCCCAACCTGATCGGTGGTATCGTGCTGGGTTATATCTGGCAGACATTGTTCAATGCCGTTCTGATGAAACTGGGCGAACCCCTGCTGGCGCTGAATACTCAGGCCGGTTACTGGGGTCTGATCATTCTGCTTTGCTGGCAGCAGATTGGTTATATGATGATCATTTATGTTGCAGGCCTGCAGAACGTACCTCCTGATCTGATGGAAGCGGCTTCCATCGATGGCGCGACCAGCTGGCAGACACTGCTGAAGGTAAAATTGCCTATGGTTATGCCTTCTATTACGATCTGTTTGTTCCTGACAATCACAAACGCATTCAAGCTCTTCGACCAGAACCTGTCCCTGACAGCAGGTGACCCCGGTCATACAACAGAAATGATGGCTCTGAATATCTACTATACATTCTATGCCCGCGCAGGCGCGGCCTGGAAAGGTATCGGTCAGGCGAAAGCGGTTATTTTCTTCATCCTGGTCGTTATCATTGGTTTGACACAGCTTCGTGCAACACGTTCTAAGGAGGTGCAGCAGTAATGAACAATGCGAAAAAATCCATGTGGAGCACTATTGGTACAATTTTCTTCTCTGTTATCTGCGTGCTGTACATGTATCCTATCGTGATGGTTGTAATGAACTCCTTTAAAAAGGAAACAGCTATCACCACAGCAGAAACATTTACACTGCCCAATGCGGATACCTTCGCGGGGCTGAAAAACTATATCAGCGCTTTAGGCGCCCAGGGCTTCCTGCAGAGCTTTGCCTACAGCGCATTTATCACCGTATCTTCCGTAGTACTGATCCTGCTGTGCTGCTCCATGTGTGCATGGTACATCACAAGGGTAAATACAAAGCTCTCCAAGCTGATTTATCTCCTGTGTGCCTTTTCCATGGTAGTGCCTTTCCAGATGGTAATGTTCACATTGTCCCAGACAGCGGACAGCCTGAATATTTTCGGTCTGCGCTTCAATACTCCCTGGACGATCTGCTTCATCTATCTTGGCTTTGGTGCGGGTCTGGCAGTATTCATGTTCTCCGGCTTTGTGAAATCTATCCCTGTGGAGCTGGAAGAAGCAGCAATGATCGATGGCTGCAACCCTTTGCAGACCTATTTTAAAGTAGTATTTCCGCTGCTGAAGCCTACGATGATCTCTGTAGGTGTTCTGGAGACCATGTGGGTATGGAACGACTACCTTCTGCCTACACTGGTTCTGGATATCAAGCAGTATCGAACCATTCCCATGCTGATCCAGTATTTCCGCGGCAGCTATGGCCGAGTAGAAATGGGCCCTATGATGGCTTGTATCGTTATGACTGTCCTGCCTGTCGTTATCATCTATCTGGCGGGTCAGAAGCATATCATCAAAGGTGTTCTGGCTGGTGCTGTTAAAGGGTAAGGAGGAATGGCTATGGAAAGAAGTTCCGGCATTTTGATGCCGATTTCTGCATTGCCTTCTCCCTATGGTATCGGTTCCCTGGGCAAAGCGGCCTATGATTTCATCGATTTTCTGGTGAAAGCCGAACAGAAATGGTGGCAGATCCTTCCCGTTGGCCCTACCAGCTATGGGGATTCGCCTTATCAGAGTTTTTCTACCTTCGCAGGCAACCCTTATTTCGTCGATCTGGAGGTCCTTTGCAAGGAGGGTCTGCTGGAACAGGCGGAAATCGATGCTGCCAATTGGGGCAGTGACCCTGCAAAGGTAGATTATGCAAAAGTTTACGAAAGCCGCTTTGATCTGCTGGAAAAAGCAAAACAGCGCGGCTGGGAAAAAGATGCAGAAGAAATTGAAAAATATACAGAAGAAAATAAAAGCTGGCTTCCTGACTACGCTCTGTATATGGCGCTGAAACGCAATTTCGGCATGAAAGCATGGACAGAATGGGAGGATGAAGACATCCGCCTGAGAAAGAATGATGCTTTGGCGAAATACCGTCGGGAACTGGCAGAAGATATCAGATTGTTTACATATATCCAGTATCTGTTCTTCAAACAGTGGAACGCACTGCGCTCCTATGCGAAAGAACAGGGCATCGGCATCATTGGCGATATGCCTATTTATGTGGCTATGGATTCTGCTGATGTTTGGGCAGAACCCCATTTCTTCCAGTTGGATGAAAAGAATGTACCTCATGAAGTTTCCGGTGTACCTCCCGATGCATTCAGTGCAGAAGGGCAGCTTTGGGGCAATCCTCTTTATGACTGGGATGCCATGAAAGCAGATGGCTATGGCTGGTGGATCAGACGCATCGACGGCGCATCCAAATTGTATGACGTCATTCGTATCGACCATTTCCGTGGTCTGGAAAGCTATTGGGCAGTGCCCTATGGCGATACCAATGCGAAAAATGGCCATTGGGTAAAGGGCCCCGGCATGGGGCTGGTCTCTGTGCTGAAAAACTGGTTCCCTCATGTTTCCTTTATTGCGGAAGACCTGGGCTATCTGACCCCCGAGGTACAGCAGCTTTTAAAGGATTCCGAATTCCCCGGGATGAAGGTGCTGGAATTTGCCTTTGATTCCCGTGAACCCAGCGACTATTTGCCCCATACCTACACATCCCATTGTGTATGCTATGTAGGCACCCATGATAATGAAACTGTGATGGCATGGAAAGATGCCGCAGCGGCCGAAGATATCACCATGGCGGTAAAATATCTGGGCCTGAATGAAGAGGAAGGCTTCCATTGGGGCATCCTCAGAGGCGGCATGAGTTCTGTTGCGGATCTCTTTCTGGCACAGATGCAGGATTTTCTGGGTCTGGGCGCAGAGGCCCGCATGAATACCCCCAGCACCCTGGGCAGCAACTGGCAGTGGAGACTGACGGAAGGCCAGATCACCGATGAATTGACCGAAAAGATCGCCGAAATGACGCGGCTTTATGGAAGGAGCAAGAAAAAATGGCAAGCGTAACGCTGAAAAATATCAAGAAAATTTATCCTCATGCACAAAAGCAAAAGAAGAAAAAAGGCGAGCCTGAAAAGAAATCCAATCTGAAGATCACAGCGGAAGGCGTTGTGGCCGTTGAGGATTTCAACTTAGAGATCGCCGATAAGGAATTTATCGTACTGGTTGGCCCTTCCGGCTGCGGCAAATCCACAACGCTGCGTATGGTTGCCGGCCTGGAAGAGATCAGCGGCGGCGAACTGCTGATCGATGGTGTAAAAGTAAACGATGTATCTCCTAAGGACAGAGATATTGCAATGGTATTCCAGAGCTATGCTCTGTATCCTCATATGACAGTATACGATAACATGGCTTTCTCTCTGAAAATGAGAAAACTGCCCAAAGAAGAAATCGACCAGAAGGTGCGCGAAGCGGCTGAAATTCTGGATATCACACAGTATCTGGACAGAAAACCCAAAGCCCTGTCCGGCGGTCAGCGTCAGCGTGTAGCCATCGGCCGTGCTATCGTTAGAAACCCTAAAGTATTCCTGATGGACGAACCTCTGTCCAACCTGGATGCAAAACTGCGTAACCAGATGCGTGCAGAAATCATCAAGCTGCGCCAGAAGATCGATACAACATTCATCTATGTAACCCATGACCAGACAGAAGCCATGACACTGGGTGATCGTATCGTTATCATGCGCGATGGTGTTGTACAGCAGATTGGTACACCCCAGGAAGTATTCGATCATCCTGCAAATAAATTCGTTGCAGGCTTCATCGGTATGCCTCAGATGAACTTCTATGATGCAGAACTGGTGAAAGAAGACGGAAAATATGCTGTTGTTCTGGATGGTGCAAAAGTGGTTCTTTCTGAAGACAAACAGGCAAATCTGGCGAAGAAGGATGTAAAACCCCAGTCCGTTACACTGGGTGTGCGTCCCGAACACCTGCTGCTGAAGGGCGATGCAGATAAGATGATCCACGGTAAAGTAGATGTCAGTGAAATGATGGGCTCTGCTATCCATCTGCATGTGGATGCCTGCGGTCAGGACAGCATCATGATCGTACAGATGAACGATATCCATGATGAAAATCTGGATTTCTCCATCGGCGCACCTGTTTCCTTTACCTTCCGCGGCAAAAATGTGAATATTTTTGATAAAGAAACTGAGAAAAATCTCGAGTTTTAATACTTCCTCTCTAAAAATTAGGTTACTCTTTTCTTAAATATAGCGGCAAAGTTTGTTGTGAGCGAACTTTGCCGCTTTCCCTTTTTGTTAAATATAATGAAACCTACTTGTAAAGTAGAATTTTGGATGGTATAGTATTTAAGAATGACAAATGTTTGCTTGAGGTGTACGAAGATGAGCTTATCCTTTCAAACAAAATCGAATACAAAGACAGACTGCATCCTGCGCAGGGGATATGGTGTCCTTGTGCTTCTGGTGGCTGTGATACTGCTTTATCTGGGGTGTTTTGAAAACGTTTCTGTTTCTCAGACGCGGGAGAGCGGTGAGTATCAGACCATAGATGCTTACGATTATCAGGTGTTGGAGGACGCAGAAGCACCTATTGGCATCTGCCGGGAATATAAGTGGGTACTGGAGGATATCCCTGCAAGCGGCAACTGCTTTGCTTTTTATCTGGTGCATCATTGGGCGGAAGTTTTCATTGGCGGGGAAGTGGTCTATCAGCTGATGCCGCAAGAAGGAAATCGGATCGGCGGTACCATTGGCTGCAACTGGGTCATGCTGCACCTGCGGACAGCGGATATCGGGAAGGAAATCAAGGTAGACCTGTATCCTATTTATGAATCTGTGGCAGAAAATGATGTTACCTTTTATCTTGGTTCTCAGATGCAGTTTTGTCTGGATCAGTTCCGCATGGATCTGCCATTGATCATTCTGAGTGCGCTGGCCATTCTGGCAGGGATCATTTTTCTCGCCACCACGGCCTTTGATCTGTATCTGAAGCGGAAAAGCCGAAATCTTGGATATCTGGGGCTGTTTTCCATCATGGTGGGCCTTTGGAAGCTGACAGATCTGCGGACAGCACCTCTGTTGTTTGCTGGGAATCCTATGCTTTTATCCTATATCACGCTGGCGATGCTTTTGACCTTTCCTGTTGCGCTGATGCTGTTTATCCGAGGGGAATTCCAAAAACGGCGTTACCCTTTGTACGATATCGTTTGTGGGATCGTGATTCTTTATGGCGTTGTCGTTACGATATTGCAGATGACGGGCATCTGCGATTTCAAGGAAACCCTGCATCTGACCCATATTGCGATTATATTGTTTGTTTTTTCCATCGTTTCTCTGATGGTCTACGAATGGAAACGCGGAAAAAACGACTTCCGCATGAAGATCAATATGGTCTGTTTTTTGCTGTGTGCAGGCGGCGCTGCGCTGGATATAGTGTCCTTTTATTTCCACGGCAATTCCGCGGGGCTGCAATTTACGCTGACGTCATTTTTGATCTTTGTTTCGGTGAAGGCCATCTTCTCCAACAGAGAGCTGACGAAAAGGGCCCGCATGGATCGCCATACAGGGCTGTTTAACAAGAGCAGCTGTAATGAATTGATCGAAGATGAAACTATTCTGGAGGGGAATGTTTCTCTAATTATGTTCGACCTGAACTATCTGAAAAAGGTCAATGATACACTGGGACATAAGGCGGGGGATCAGATGATCGCGGACTTTGCGGCTATTCTTCGGAAAACCATCCGTATCAGTGATTTTGTAGGCCGCTATGGCGGAGATGAATTCATCGTTATTGCCAAGGGTGCCGGAAAAGAAAATGCAGAACGTATCCTGCGGGATATGTCGGCGGCTGTGGAAAAATATAATGCAGAGACAAAAAATGCGAAAATCAGTTATGCGGCCGGCTTTGCTGTTTCTGTAGAATTCGAAAACTGTACCATGCATACACTGCTGGAAAAGGCCGACGAAAGAATGTATATACATAAACAGGAAATGCACCGGGAGATGGAATAAAACCGTTCCCGGTTTTTATATAGAAAAATACAGGTGGATATGATATCCTAAGAAAAGAATGGAGGGATGAATATGGTTTTTACACCATTTAGAATTCGAGAGTTAGAATTGAAAAACCGCTGGATCATGCTGGCGATGCACACGGGCTTCGCTGGGGGAAATGCTTTGACGGAGCGGGATTATGCTTATTATGAAGAAATAGCAAAAGGTGGCGCAGCGGCAGTGACCTGTTTGCTTGCGGTAAATGAAGCAGGCGCCCTGAAAGGTATGTATGACGCAGAAACAGTGGATAAGGAAAGCCTGAAAACGCTTGCAGATCGCGTCCATGCCCATGATTGTAAACTGATCGTGCAGTTGTTCCACTGTGGACGAAATGAAAACGAAAAAAATCACGGTGAAAAGCCTTTGCTGGCGCCTTCCGCAGTAGCTTCTCCCATTTTTAAAACGGAGCCAAAGGAAATGACAGCGGAAGACCTTTCTGCAACAAAAAATGCTTTCGCAAAAGCGGCGGCACTTTGCAAAGAAATTGGCGCAGATATGGTGGAGATAAGTGCTTCTGCGGGCTATCTGCTTTCTGAATTTTTCTCTCCCATCACCAACCTGAGAGAAGATGTATATGGTTATAAAAACGAAAACGGCATGACTTATCCTTTGGAAGTTTTGGCGGCGGTAAGAGACGCAGTAGGCGAATATCCTGTATTGGTGAAAGTCTCTGCAGCCCAGATGGTGGAGGGTGGCTACGAGCTGACAGATACGCTGATGTTCTGCAAAAAAGCCGTAGATGCAGGCTCTATTGACGGCATCACCGTCACAGGCGGCTGGCATGAATCTCTCATCGAGCAGATTTCCTATCACGTATCAAAGGGGGCCTATGCGCCTTTCGCAGGTATTTTGAAAAAGTATCTGAATGTGCCTGTTATCGCCTGCAACCGCATCCATGATGCGGAAACAGCGGAACGCCTGCTGGCGGAAGGTTTGTGCGATTTCTGTGGTACGGCAAGAGCATTCCTTGCCGACCCTGCTTTTGCCAATAAGATGCAGGAAGGCAAGCCTTATCTGCCCTGTCAGGGCTGCAATAAATGCATTGCAGCTGTGCTGAAAGGCGAGGAGATTACCTGTGCCTTTAACCCCGAAGCGGGCAGAGAGGAATTTGAAAATCAGCGAAGAAAAATCGCTACCAGAAAGGAATGTATCGTCATCGGCGGCGGCCCTGCAGCCATGGAAGCGGCGAAAAAATCTGCGGAACGTGGCTTTAAAACGACCATCGTCTGCAAGGAAAAGGAACTGGGCGGTCAGCTGAGATTGGCGGCACTGCCTCCCAAAAAGGGCGATCTGCTGAAATATATCGATTATATGAAGTACACGCTGGAAGAATTAGGCGTGAATATTTTGACAGAAACAGAAGGCACATTGGATTTTATCAAAGACAAAACACCTTATTTCACGGTTCTGGCGACGGGCAGTCAGCCTGAAAAACAGTCCATTGAAGGCCTATCGGATGAAAAATATTTCACTGCACAGGAAGTTTTGCAGATGAAGGAAGAAAAAATAGAAGAACTGCTGCAAGGTGAAGTGGTCATCCTTGGCGGCGGCGCCATCGGCCTGGAAACAGCGGCATTCCTGGCGGAACGACTAGAGACGGTAGAGGAATATTCTCCCATCAAGGTCATCGGTAAAGAAAAGAAAATGGGCATGGATATGGGCGCCATGGCGAGACCTTTGCTGAATGATCTGAAAAGGAAAGGTATCAGCATGCTGACAACAACGGAAGCGACTTTGATGGAAGACAGAAAACTATATGTAAAGATCGGCGCCATGACGATGTTTGTTTCTGCAGATACGGTTATCTGGGCCGGCGGCAGCGAATCCTCTGTGGATACGGAACTGACCATGTGGCTGATGGATGAACGTATGAGCTACGCCATCGTGGGCGATGCCAATGAGGTAGGCGACGGCGGCAATGCCATCCATGATGCTTACGATCTTTTTACCCGCATGTACCTTGCATGACAAGGTCTGGGAATATTGTATTTTTTTCCTCTAAGACTGAAATAATTTTTAGTAGATATTGTCAAACGAGCTTCATTGTGCTATATTAAATACAAGTGTTAAATAATTGCCAATCATGAAAGATGATTATCATCCTCCATGGGAAAAAACGCAGTGATTTTCTTTTTGGCAATGAAAAAATACTGGAAAAATCAACCATTTTTTCTTGGAAAGGAAGCGGAATTTATGGATTTTATCAAAAGAACATGGGCTGAAATCGACCTGGATGCACTGGATTACAACATCAAGAGCATCAAATCTAAAATGGCTCCCGAACACAAAGTTATGGGTATCGTAAAAGCTGACGCTTACGGCCACGGCGATGGTTTCGTAGCACGTAAACTGCAGGCTGGCGGCTTCGACTGGTTCGGTGTATCCAATATCGAAGAAGGTATGAGCCTGAGAAACGAAGGTATCACAAAACCCATCCTGGTTCTGGGCTACACACCTGCTACATGCGTTGAAATCATGTGCCAGCAGAGCATCACAAATGCTATCGTTGGTATCGAACATGCAAGAAGCCTGCAGGAAGCAGCTGCAGCAGCAGGCGTTGTTGTAGAAGGCCACATTAAACTGGATACAGGTATGACACGTGTTGGCTTCCAGACAGATGATGAAGATTTTGAACAGTCCCTGAAAGATATCATCGAAGTAAGCAAAATGCCTAACGTTAAGATCACAGGTATCTTCACACACCATGCAGTAGCTGACTCCTACACAGGCGATCATCCTGATTTCACAAAAATGCAGTTCGATCGTTTCGACAAGATGGTAAAAGCTCTGCAGGATGCAGGCGTAAATGTTGGTATCCGTCACTGTGCAAACAGTGCAACAACAATCGCTTACCCTGAAAGACACATCGATATGTGCCGTTCCGGTATCATTACATACGGTATGCTGCCCTCCGGCGAATGCGAAGGCATGATCGACCTGAAACCTCTGATGACAGTAAAATCCACAATCGGTCTGGTTAAGAAAGTTCCCGCTGGTTCTCAGCTGTCCTACGGCAGAACATACACAGCAGAAACAGAAAGAATCATCGCAACAGTACCTATCGGCTATGCTGATGGTTACAACAGAGCACTGTCCAACAAAGCGAACATGATCGTTAACGGTCAGTACGCTCCCGTTGTTGGCCGTGTTTGCATGGACCAGCTGATGATCGACGTTACAGGTATCCCCGGCGTTGAAATGGGCACAGAAGTAATCGTTGTTGGTACAGATGGCGACAAACACGTAACATTCGATGACCTGGCAGCTATCCTGGGCACAATCAACTATGAACTGCCTTGCGTTATCACAAAACGTGTTCCTCGTGTTTACAAAGAAAATGGTGAAATCGTTGGTATCGTAGACCACGTTCTGCACCAGTACAAATAAGAAACACTTGAAATTTAAGGAGCGACCTTGTCGCTCCTTTCTTTTTGCAAAAAATAACCTCAAGTCTTTTTTGACTTGAGGTTTGTTTTTTAGAAACCGTAATGTTCGTATTTTTTTACAAAGCAGAAACCGGTCGTGCCAGGGCCTGTATGGGCGGAGATGGTAGCGCCGATCTGGAAGGGGGGCAGAAATTCCATGCCGGGCAGGGCTTCCTGTATTTTTGCGTAAAATCCTTCCATGTCATCCCAGATGGTATTCGTACCGGGAGTAGCGATATAGTGGGCAGGGTTTTCGCCTGTTTCCCTGAAGTGCTTCACTGTTACATCAACGATTTGAGAAAGCCCTTTTTTTCTGGCACGGCAAACACCGCCAACGCCGATCTCGCCACCTTTCAGTATAATGATAGGTTTGATCTTTAACAGACCGCCGGAAACAGTAGCTACTTTGCCGATACGACCGCCGATTTCCAGATAGCTCAGATCGCCTACCATAAAGTGGATACGACCATCCGCCTTTGCTTTTTCCACATAAGCGACTACATCTTCCAGAGATTTTCCGTTTTTCTGCATGCGGGCCATTTCCATCAAAAGCAGGCTCTGGGCGCCGGTCGCCAGCCAGGAATTGATGACGTGGATCTTTGCACGGGGGAAATCCTCTTCCAGCATGGATTTTGCTGTCATGGCGGATTCCAGAGAGGCGGTCAGGCTGCGGGTCATGGTGATGCAGAGGATGTCCTTGCCTGCTTCCAGGGCAGGGGTGAAGGCATCGATATAATCCTGGATAGAGGGCAGGGATGTTTTGGGATAGCCCTTTTCCTGTGTCATATAGCGGAAATAATCATCCAAAGAGATTTCCAGGATCTCTTTATAATAGTTTTCGTGGTCGATGGAAACATAAAAGGGGATCAGCTGAATGCCCAGTTCTTCTGCTTTTTCAAAGCCGATATCGCAGGCACCATCGCTGAAGATTTGATATTCTGCCATAACATCCTCTCCTTACTTTCTGGCGTTTTTTCTATTCTGAATACAGGTTTCTCTACTGGAATTTTTTGATTTTTTCAAAGAATAATATAGCAAATCATATTGAAAATTTCAATATCAGAAACAGATTATGTAGTCAGGGAAACCATGAAGCATGTTTTTCGAATCGAAATTGGAACGTTTTTGAAGAAAGCGAAAGTTATCTGAATCAGGAAGAGCTTTACGCCAACAGGAAAAAGAACTCCTTGCCAAATGGATAAAAATAAGATAAAATTTCAGTATGGTAAAGTGAGGGGATTATATCCATTTCTTTCTTTACCTGTGAAAAATACATAAAAAGGAGGTGAAATAAATGAAAAGAGCGTTAGAATTGATCATGAGCTTGATCGTTACAGCGGCTACCTACGCATTGATGCATGTTGTGCTTTTTATGGACTTATTCAATTTTCAACATAGATTGCCTGCTTATGTGCCTACTGCCATATCGGTGATCGTCGGATTCATATTTTATTTTATTTTTTCCTCGTCGCTGGCAAATCTGCTTATGAAACGTTTGAAACAAACGGAAGATCGCCTTTCTAAAATGAACCTGAAAGAGCTTTCTCTTTCCGTTATTGGCTGTATTGTCGGGCTGGTCCTGGCAAATCTGATCGGCCTTGCCTTTACGGGCTTTGGTGCCCTGGGGACATTCATTATCGTTCTTTTGAATGTCATTTTCGGTATTCTGGGTATCCGCGTAGCCAGAAGGAAAAAGGATGATGTCAATGTTCGTACATTGAAAGAGGTGCTGATGACAACACCACCCAGCACCACGGAGGACTCCATTTACGGCAGACCTAAGATTCTGGATACCAGCGTTATCATCGATGGGCGTATCCTTGACCTGCTGCAGACGGGCTTTATCGAAGGGAAGATCATCATTCCTGATTTTGTGCTGGAGGAATTGCGCCATATTGCCGATTCCGCAGATAGCCTGAAACGACAGAGAGGACGCCGTGGCCTGGATATCCTTAATGAGATACAGAAGCAGCTGGCAGTGCCTGTAGAGATTCAGAGTTTTACCACGCCCCAGTCCATGGAGGTGGATTCCATGCTGCTGAAAATGGCGGACAGCATGGATGCTTTCGTTGTGACAAACGATTTCAATCTGAATAAGGTGGCGGAATTCCAAGGCGTTCGTGTACTGAATATCAATGAACTGGCAAATGCCATCAAACCTGTGGTACTGCCTGGGGAAGAGATGAAGGTCACTATCATCAAAGCCGGCAAGGAACAGGGACAGGGCGTTGCCTATCTGAACGACGGTACGATGATTGTCGTAGACGGTGGTAGCAGACATATTGGCGAAACAAAAACCGTTATCGTTACCAGCGTGCTGCAGACAGCGGCAGGCCGTATGATTTTTACAAAAATGATCGCTGCGGCGTGAAAAGCGGAGAATGCCTCTTCATGAAATAAAATGCGAAATCAGCTTGCTTGGTTTCGCATTTTTATTCATGAAGAGATTTGTGGAGCAAATCATGAGTAAAACGTAGTTTTACGAATAGGCTTCTTAGAGGGAGGTATAAGTATGAGACCCATCAGCACAGCTGTCATTGTGGCAGCAGGGAAGGGCAAACGCATGGGGACGGAGATCAGCAAGCAGTTTTTGCCCCTTTACGGAAAGGAGATCCTTGCCCATACCGTAGAAAAATTTGAAAAGACAGAAGCAGTTCGGGATATCGTTCTGGTAACAGGAACAGATTCCCTGCAGGATGTAAAGGATATGGCCTGGGAATACGGCTGGAAAAAGGTCGTTTCCATCACAGAAGGTGGCAAGGAACGGCAGGATTCTGTTTGCAATGGCCTGAAACGGGTCAGCGAGGATACGGAGATCGTCCTCATCCATGATGGGGTGCGGCCCTTTGTGACAGAAGAGATTATAGAGAATTCCATCGCAGTTGCGCTGGAAATGGGCGGCTGTGTGGCAGGTGTTCCGGCGAAGGATACTATTAAGGTCTGCGATGCAAATAATATTGCCATTGCCACTCCTGACAGAAGCACCCTTTGGCAGATCCAGACCCCGCAGACCTTCCGTAAAGATCTGATTTTAAAGGCATATGAAGCAGCGAAAACCGATGGTTTTATGGGCACAGATGATGCTTCCCTGGCGGAACACTGCGGCTATCCTGTCAAAATCATTATGGGAAGCTACCGCAATATCAAGATTACGACGAAGGAAGACCTTCTCATCGGTGAAGCATTTTTAAAGGAGGAAACGCCATGAAAACAGTAACGATCTATACGGACGGTGCCTGCTCCGGCAACCCCGGCCCCGGGGGCTATGGCGTTGTTTTGCTCTACGGTGCGGCAAAAAAGGAGCTTTCTGAAGGCTACAGACTGACTACCAATAACCGTATGGAGGTGCTGGCGGTCATCAAGGGGCTGGAGGCTCTGAAGGAGCCTTGTAAGGTGAACCTTTACAGCGATTCCAAATATGTGGTGGATGCCATCGAAAAGGGCTGGGTTGTGAAATGGAGACAGAATGGCTGGATGCGTAATAAAAAGGAAAAAGCGTCCAATGTTGACCTTTGGGAACGTCTGCTTGTGTTGCTGGAAAAGCATGAAGTATCTTTCATCTGGGTAAAGGGCCATGCGGACAATCCGGGTAATGAAAGATGTGATGAACTGGCCCGTATGGCCATCCAGAATGGAAATCTGCTGGAGGACGAAAACTACGGGAAAATGTAAGTTATTGTAAACCGAATTCCAAGTGGAGTGGTAGAAATCTGATTGACACTGACGGAAATATATGTTAGTATCAGTCTGTAACAAATTTTATCTATCTCAAGTAGGAGGATTTTAAGTAATGAAAAAAGGTACAGTAAAATGGTTCAACGCAGAAAAAGGTTTTGGTTTCATCTCCGTACCTGGTGAAGACGATGTATTCGTACATTTCTCCGCAATTCAGGCTGAAGGCTACAAAACACTGGAAGAAGGCCAGGAAGTAGAATTCGAAGTAGTTCAGGGTGCAAAAGGCCCTCAGGCTGCAAACGTAACACGTGCTTAATCGATTTTAATTATAGAATAGACTGCGAAAGCATTCAAAATTATACATTTAGATTTGGTTATGCAAAAAAGGCTCTCCGTTTTTCGGAGGGCCTTTCTTTATTCCAACTTTAACGAAAAATTTATATCAATTAATGGTGACAAAGTGAAATTTCTTAAAGAATCGGTAATATTTTCTGTAACTTTTGTAATTTTTCATTGAAAACACTTTTTGTTCGTGCTATTATCAAAGATGACTTAATGTCGATTTTTATGTATATCAATAGAAATTGCTGAAAATATGCAAGAGGATGGAACATGGGAGAGACGATCATTGGCACAATTGCATTCATTTTGTTCATGGTTTACGACCTGGAACAGGCGGGTGTGGTGTCCCATCGTTTTCATAAAGGAACGAAGTTTTTCTTTACGATCGGTTCGTTCCTGCTTTGTGTTGCAACGGTTTTGTTGCTGGGCAAAGAAGTATCCCTTTCATTAGAACTGAAGCAGATCGTGTTTCTGATTTTAGCGGTGGTGTTCCTGCTGCTGCTTATCTACACACTGTTTTTTGCACTGCCCTTTGAGGAGACCTATGTGGCCCAGGAAGTCCATAAGATCTACGATAAAAAGATGTACGCCTTGTGCAGACACCCCGGTGTGCTGTGGTTTACAGGCTTTTATTTCTGCCTGTGGCTGGCCTTTGGCGGCGGGGCGTTGCTTTGGGCGGCCATTTGGTTCAGCAGTTTGAATGTTGCTTATATCATCCTGCAGGATGTTTATACATTTCCTCGGATCTTTTCTGATTATGGGGATTATAAAAAACACGTACCATTTTTATTCCCCAATGGGAAAAGTCTGAAACATTGTCTGGATACTTTCAAGGAGAGCCGGTGACTGGATTATGAGATTTGAAGAAAAACTGAAAACATTATCTCAGGAAGAGATCTGGCAGGAATACTGTGGTTTCCTTGATCTGTCCATTGAGGAATATATGCAGATCCAGAATCGTCTGATGGAAGAGCAGATCGCCCTCTGGAGCAACTGCGCTTTGGGGCAGCGTTTCCTGAAAGGAAAGCAAATCAGCAGTATCGATGAATTCCGTAAGGAAATCCCTCTGACGACCTATGGCGATTATGCCGATGTGCTGCTGCAGAAGCAGGGCAGTATGCTTCCTGATGACCCTATCATCTGGATACAGACTACATGGGAAGGCGGACGCCATCCCGTTAAAGTTGCGCCTTATACAAAGAGCATGCTGGATACCTACCGCAATAACGTGCTGGCCTGCATGATTCTGACAACAGCCCATGAAAAGAAAAAATTTGACCTGAAGGCCAAGGATACTTTCCTTTACGCACTGGCACCTTTGCCTTATGCGACAGGTCTGTTCCCTCTGGCGCTGAACGATGAAATTGAGATCGACTTCCTGCCTCCTGTAAAAGAAGCGGTGCAGATGTCCTTCAGTGAAAGAAACGTGAAGGGCTTCAAGATGGGCATGAAGCGGGGCATTGATTTCTTCTTTGGCCTGGGCAGTGTGGCTTATTTTGTCAGTCTTAGCGTGGCTGCTATGGGCAGCGGCGGCAGCGGCAAATCCAGCCTGAAATCCATCTCTCCCGCTATGCTGGCTCGCCTTATCAAGGCAAAGCATACCTGCAAAAAAGAGGGTAGAGAGCTGATGCCCAAAGACCTTTTCAAACCCAAGGGCTTCGTTGTTGCCGGTACGGATAACAACAGCTATAAAGATGACTTGGAACGTTTGTGGGGTATCCGTCCCATGGAACTGTTCGCAGGGACAGAACCCAGCTGTATCGGCACAGAAACATGGACAAAAGACGGGATGTATTTCTTCCCCGATACCTGCTTCTATGAATTCATTCCTGAAAAGGAGATGGAGCTGAGTCTGGATGATCCCAGCTATCAGCCGAAGACGTATCTGATGAATGAAGTCATTCCCGGTGAAAAATATGAACTGGTCATCTCTGTATTGAAGGGTGGCGCTTTCGTTCGCTATCGCGTGGGCGATGTATATCGCTGCGTGGGTCTGGAAAATGCAGAGGATGAAACAAGAATTCCAAGATTCCATTATATCGACCGTATCCCTACGGTCATCGATATCGCAGGTTTTACCCGTATCACTGAAAATTCCATTCAGAATGTTATTGAACTCTCTAGACTGGAGATCGAGGATTGGGTAGCCATCAAGGAGTATAATGAAGAAAAACGGCCTTTGCTGCATCTTTATGTGGAAATGTCGCCCAAATCTCTGGTTTCTCAGGCAGTCAGCAAGGAGATCTTAAGAGAGCATTTGAGCGTTTACTTTAAATATGTCGATCAGGATTATAAAGACCTGAAACGCATTCTGGGCGTGGATCCCCTGAAGATCACCATCCTGAAGTGCGGCACTTTCGCTGAATATCATAGAAAGAGCGGAAAGAAGCTGCGTAAGATCAATCCTTCCAAATATGAAGTGATGGAGCTTTTGCAGACAGAAGAATCCGTTGACCTGTGGTATCAGTTCCGGGGAGGTGGGCGCTTATGACAACTGGCTATGCCTTCATCTCCATCATTGCGCTGGTGTGCTATGTATTCCTTTTCCTCACATTCTTTGCGGCGAAAAAGAATAAGCATATCAATCAGTTTATGCTGATTTTGACTACAATGATCCTTTGGACAGGCGGTTCCTTCTTCATGCGTGCCCAATTCTGGCCGGGCGTGAAGTTCTGGTATGATGTTTCCGTTCTTGGGTTGACGCTGTGTCCTTATGTATCCTTCCTGTTTGCCGTGGATTTCGGCGGCATTAGGGTCGGCATTTCCCGCAGGGTGTGGCTGATCCTGGCGGTCATTGCCAATGCATTCAATATCCTGACCAACAGCCTGCTGGCAGCGCCCGAAGTGGTGACGATGGCGGATGGTTCTGTGTCTTTCATTTATGAAACGACATGGAAGGTTATCTTCCTGTATGGTGTTACTTTTGGTGCCAGTGTGCATATGTTCTGGCTGATCTGGAAAGCAGGGAAGAAGGATGAAATGCTGAAACGTCAGCTGGCTCCCATCGTTGTGGGGCTGCTGATCATGTATGCCGGTAACGTATTGATCTTCCTGCCTCCTTTCATCGGGGTGCCTGTGGATATCATGATGGGTATCGTGAACGTGCTTTGCCTGGTATACGCTTTGTATGCAAGACGTATGTTCCGACTGACACTGTTGGCTTCTAAAGGCAGCTGCTATGTGATCGCTGGGATCTGCTCGCTGCTGATTTTCAGTAATGCGATTTTCCCTCTGCGTAAATTTATCAACAAAACATTCTCTGTTGCAGGGGAGTATGATATCCTGATCGTTTCTGTGGTCTTTATGATCGCTACGATCGTGATCTACACAGCCATGAAGCATCTGATCGATAAGATCTTCATCCGTGATGAACTGGCCCGCTCTGAGACTCTGAAGGAATTCAGCGCAGCCGTATCCAAGAGCTTGAAGATCAATGAAATCCTGGATGTCATGGTTCAGGTCATCCAAACCACTATTGGCGTGAAAAAAGTTTATGTCTGCCTGGTCAATAATGATGGTGATCAGTATCAGGTAAGCTACAGCACCAGCCCTCTGGATAAGCGCAGCTATTCTCTGACAGCGGATAATCCCGTTGTCCTTTGGCTGAAACAGAATCATACATACCTGCTAATGAAGGATTTCCGCCGCACAGTGGCCTATAAATCCATGTGGGAAACGGAAAAACGCATGCTGCAGCTTCTGGAGATCGAATGTATCGTTCCTCTGGAAGACGATAACCAGCTGGTAGGCTTCGTGATGGTAACGGAAAAAGAAAGAAAGGCCATCCTGAATATGGATGACCTGGCTTTCCTGGATTCCGTTGGTTCCATCGGCTCTATCGCTGTTAAAAATTCTCATCTGTACGAAAAGGTTTACATGGAAGCCCGCATCGATGAACTGACAGGCCTCCTGAACCGTAAATATTTCTATGAAACACTGGAAGCGGAAGTAGAAAAGAACAGACACCTTTCTCTGAGCCTGCTGATGGTCAGCATCGATGACTTCAAGCTGTATAACCAGCTTTATGGCACAGAAGAAGGGGACAAGGCCCTCCGCAATGTAGCCATGGTGCTGCAGGCCAGCGTAGGGGAAAACGGCTATGTAGCCCGTTATAATGGCAAGGAATTTGCCATCATCCTGCCTCAGTTTGATATCCTGGCTGCAAAAAATATGGCGAACAATATCCGTATGCAGATCATGGAGATCAACAAGCAGCAGAGAGGACAGATGTATCGTCAGAAGGCACTGACGGCCAGCGTCGGCATCTGTTCCATCCCGTATGCGGCTTCCAATATGAAGCAGCTTCTGGATAATGCGGATATGGCATTGTATCAGGCGAAGCATACGGGTAAAAACAAAGTTATGATCTATTCTATCGGTGAGGTGGAAGATTCCCGCGCGGCACAGATGGATAATGGCACAGGCTACCGTGAAGGTATCTATTCCGAATATGCTTCTACCATCTATGCCTTGACGGCAGCCATCGATACGAAGGACCATTATACCTTCCGTCATTCCAAAAACGTGGCAGAATATGCCACAAAGCTGGCGAAGGCTTATGGCCTGAATAAGGAAAGCGTTTCCATCATCGAAGAAGCAGCTCTGCTCCACGATATCGGCAAGATCGGTATCCCCGAGAATATCCTGAATAAGCCCGGCAGACTGGAAGCGGAAGAATACGAAGTGATGAAGGAACATGTAGAAAACTCCATCGGTATCATCCGTCATCTGCCTTCTCTGGATTACGTTATCCCCGCAGTCATCGGTCACCATGAACGCTGGGATGGCAAGGGCTATCCCCGTCGCATTGCCGGAGAAGATATCCCTCTTTCTGCTCGTATCCTTTGCATCGCAGACTCCTTCGATGCCATGGTCTCCAAGCGCTCCTATAAAGACGCTTATGACACAGATCGTGCGCTGAATATCGTAAGAAGCGAAGCCGGCAGACAATTTGACCCTCAGCTGGCGGAATTGTTTGTAAAACTGGTAGAAAACGGCACCATCACAGTATTGAAAGATGAATAAAACTCTCTTGTTTTCCTGCAAAATAAGAGAGTTTTTTTCTTTGGAAAGATTGCATCGAGGGGAACAGTGTGCTACAATTAAGTGTCGTACGTAAGAGAAAATTGTTTATATGATTGGAGTAATTCTATATGAATCAGAATATTGAAAATATCAGAAACGTAGCAATCATCGCCCATGTTGACCATGGTAAAACGACCCTGGTAGATCAGCTGCTGAAACAGAGTGGTATCTTCCGTTCCAACCAGGCAGTGCAGGAAAGAGTCATGGACAGCGGCGATATCGAAAGAGAAAGAGGCATCACCATTCTTTCCAAAAACACAGCTGTAAATTATGGCGATATCAAGATCAACATCATCGATACTCCTGGTCACGCTGACTTCGGCGGCGAAGTGGAACGCGTACTGAAAATGGTTGACGGTGTTGTTCTGGTGGTAGACGCTTTCGAAGGCCCCATGCCCCAGACAAAATTCGTTCTGCGCAAGGCGCTGGAACTGAATCACCCCGTAGTAGTCTGTGTCAATAAAGTGGACAGACCTGAAGCTCGCCCCGATGAAGTTATCGACGAAGTTCTGGAATTGTTTATGGAGCTGGATGCAAATGACGATCAGTTGGATTCTCCCTTTGTGTTTGCTTCCGCAAGAGGCGGCTATGCTTCCGAAGAACCTTCCGCAAGAGAAGGGGATATGAAACCTTTGTTTGAAGCGATCATCAACCATATTCCCGCACCCAAGGGCGATGTGGAGGCTCCTGCCCAAGCGCTGATCTCCACCATTGACTACAGCGAATATCTGGGTCGCATCGGTATCGGTAAAATCGAAAACGGCGTACTGCGTGTCAATGACGAAGTAGTCGTTCTGAATATGCATAATGCAGAAACACAGAAAAAAGTTCGTATCACAAAGCTGTATGAATTCGAAGGTCTGCAGAGAGTAGAAGTAAAAGAAGCCAGCGTTGGCAATATCGTTGCGCTGAGCGGTATCGAAAATATCATGATCGGCGATACCATTTGCTCTCCCGAAAAGCCGGAAGCACTGCCTTTCGTAAAGATCTCCGAACCTACACTTTCCATGAACTTCTCCGTAAACGACAGCCCCTTCGCAGGTCAGGAAGGGAAATATGTTACATCTCGTCAGATCCGCGACAGACTGTTCAAGGAATTGAACACAGATGTCAGCCTGCGCGTAGAAGATACAGATAATCTGGACAGTGTAAAGGTATCCGGCAGAGGCGAACTGCATCTGTCCATCCTGATCGAAACTCTGAGAAGAGAAGGCTATGAATTCCAGGTTTCCAAGCCTGAAGTTCTGTATAAAGAAATCGAAGGCAAAAAATGTGAACCCATGGAAGCTGTTACCATCGATGTTCCTGAAGAATTTGTGGGTAATGTCATCGAAAAACTGGGCAGCAGAAAGGGCGAAATGACAAATATGTACCCCGCAAAGGGCGGCTACACAAGACTGGAATTTTCCATCCCTGCCCGTGGCCTGATCGGCTACCGCAGTGAATTTATGACAGATACAAAGGGTAATGGTATCCTGAACTCCCTGTTTGATGGCTATGAACCTTACAAAGGCGATATCGTGACACGTTCCCAGGGTTCCCTGGTGGCTTTTGAAAGCGGCGAAGCCATCACATACGGTCTGTATAACGCCCAGGAACGCGGCGATTTGTTCATTGGCGCAGGCGTGAAGGTATATGAAGGTATGGTAGTTGGCAGAAACTCCAGGGCTGACGATATGGATATCAACGTATGTAAGAAAAAACAGCTGACAAATACCCGTGCCAGTGGTTCCGATGATGCATTGAAACTGACACCCCATATCACCATGTCTCTGGAACAGTGCATGGAATTCATCAGCGATGATGAATTGCTGGAGGTTACACCCCAGAGCCTGCGTATGCGTAAGAAGATCCTGGATAACACACAGCGCAGAAAAGCGAGAAACCGCGCAAACAGTTAAGAAATAAAGTTGTATTGAAATAAGAGGTGCACCATGGCAGCAAGAGCAAAGAAAAAAGGCGGATCCTTCATCAAACAGGCGGCGATTTTGGCAGCGGCCAGTTTGCTTGTGCGCTTTTTGGGCTTCGTTTACCGTCTGCCCCTGACCAATATGATCGGGGACGAGGGGAATGCCATCTATGCAGGGGGCTATTATATCTATACCTTCCTGCTGATCCTTTCCTCTGCGGGGCTGCCTGCGGCCATTTCCAAGCTGGTTTCCGAGCGAATTGCTTTGAAGCAGTATCGAAATGCCCATCGGGTGTTTCAGGCGGCACTGGTCATCTCTACCACTTTGGGTACGTTTTTTGCTGTCGTGATGGGCTTGACGGCACATCAGCTGGCAGATCTGATTGGTATCCCCGACAGCTACTATTCTCTGCTGACCCTTTGCCCTACGCTGATCATCGTAGCCATCATGTCTGTTTTCCGCGGATATTTTCAGGGGATGCATACTATGGTGCCTACAGCTATTTCTCAGATCATCGAACAGGTATTCAATGCCTTTTTCAGCGTATATCTGGCGTGGGTGTTCCTGAGTGTGAATGTGCCCGAAGGCATGACGGAAAATATCCCTCTGGCATCTGCCGGGGGCACCATGGGTACCGGTATCGGCGCCCTGGCAGGTCTGATCGTAGTCATTTTTGCCTACAGCCTGATCCGTCCATATCTGCTGTGGCGTGCAAAACGCTGCAAGCAGCCCTATGAAGAAAGCAAGAAACAGCTCATCAGCAAGGTTTTGCAGACAGCTTGGCCTATCATTGCTGGTACGGCAGTATTCAGCATCACCAACCTGATCGACATGAGCATGGTTGTGAATATCCTGCAGGAAACAGGCTTCTCTGCGACAGAAGCAAACGCTCTGTATGGTCAGCTTTCCGGGAAATATGTGACACTGACCACATTGCCTGTAACGATTTCCACAGCCATTGCAACGGCAGTCCTGCCCAGCATTGCTGCATCTGTGAAGCTGAAAGAAAAGAAACAGGTACGCAGAAAAATGGCGCTGACCTATCGCATTTCCATGATCATTTCCGTGCCTGCGGCGGTGGGCATTAGTGCATTAGGCCCTCAGATCATCCAAATGCTGTTCCCTAACGCCAGCGATGGTGGCATGTTGCTGACTGTAGGTGGCATCTCCATCATCTTCCTGGCTCTGTGTCAGACTTCTACAGGTATCCTGCAAGGCATCGGGCATATCAAGGTTCCCGTTGTGGGGGCGATTTTGGGTGCCATTGCTAAAGTCATCCTGAATGCAACGCTGATCCGCATCCCTTCCATCAATGTATTGGGTGCGGTGCTTTCTACAACAGGCTGCTATCTGGTGGCGGCAGTATTTGACGTCATCATGCTGTCCCGCAAAACAGGTACGAAGTTCGACTTCACGGGCAGCTTCCTGAAGCCTGTCATCGGCTCCATCGCCATGGCGGCGGCAACTATCGGCAGCTACAATCTGTTCTTTGCCCTCATCAGCAGCAATACCATTGCCACATTGCTGGCCATTTGTGTAGCTGTTGCTGTGTATGGTCTGGTGATGCTTCTCATCAGAGGTATCGTGGAGGAAGATTTGCAGGCTGTGCCTGGCGGCGGCAAACTGATTCGTATTTTGAAGAGATTGCGTTTATTATAAGTTGAAAATACAAAAGGAGCGTTTGAGATAAAGACGCTCCTTTTTTTACAAAACAGAGAAAAGAGGTGAGGTCTATGTTTGATATTCAGGAAGAGTTGAAAAAACTGCCCCAGAAGCCGGGAGTCTATCTGATGAAGGATGAAAACGGTCATGTCATTTACGTTGGCAAGGCCATCAATCTGAAAAACCGCGTGCGCCAGTATTTCCAGAGCAGCCGTAACCAGACAGCAAAAACCCGCTCCATGGTTCCGAATATCAGAGAATTTGAATATATCGTGACAGACTCCGAAATGGAAGCCCTGCTGTTGGAGTGTAACCTCATCAAAAAATACCATCCCTATTACAACATCCTTTTGAAGGATGACAAGACCTATCCTTATATCAAGGTGACGGTGCAGGAGCAATTCCCCCGTATTTTCATCACCCGACGCATGGAGAAGGATAAGGCGAAATATTATGGGCCTTTCACAGACGTTCTGGCGGCAAAAGAGACTGTGGAAACGCTGCATAAGCTGTTTCCTATCCGTAAATGCAAGAAGGTCTTTCCGAGGGATATCGGGAAGGAACGGCCTTGCCTGAACCATCATATCGGCCAGTGCCTTGCGCCCTGCAGCGGGAATGTATCTGCGGAGGAATATCAGGCGTACATCAAGGATGCCATGGATTTTCTCGAAGGCAAGCATGAAGATATCCTGAAAAAGATGGAACAGGGAATGATGGACTCGGCGGAAAATATGGAATTTGAAAAAGCCGCTTCCTTAAGAGATAAAATTCGCGCCATCAAGAGCGTGGCAGAGCGCCAGAAAATTTCCAATACAGGGCTGGGAGATGCGGATGTTATCGCCTTTGTGCGTGCTTTTGAGGAATGTCTGGTGCAGGTGTTCTTCATCCGCAGCGGCAAAATGACAGGCAGAGAGAATTTTACTCTGACGGCCTTCGAAGACCAGAGCCGCGCAGAGATTTTGACCGCTTTCGTAAAGCAGTTCTACAGCGGCACGGCTTATGTTCCAAAAGAAATCATTCTGCAGGAAGCGTTGGTGGAAGAGGAAACGGAACTGATTGCGGAATATCTTTCCGAACGAAGAGGAAGCAAAGTGACTTTGACTGTGCCTGTGAAGGGCGAGAAGCATAAGCTGGTGGAGCTGGCCCATAAAAATGCTATACTGATCTTCGAGCAGTTCGGTGAAAAATTAAAGAGAGAAGAACAGCGCACCAAAGGAGCCATGGAAGAGCTGCGGAAGGCTTTGGGCCTGATGGGAGAATTGAAAAGGGTAGAGGCCTACGATATTTCCAATACCCAGGGCTTCGAATCTGTCGGTTCTATGGTCGTTTTCGAGGATGGTCGCTCCAAAAACAGCGATTATCGTAAATTCAAGATCAAAACTGTCGTTGGCCCAAACGATTACGCTTCCATGAAAGAAGTCATCACCCGTCGTTTGAACCACGCTATCAAGGAAAAAACGGAAGGCAAGGCCAGCAGCTTTACCCGTCTGCCCGATCTGATTTTGATGGACGGCGGCAAGACCCAGGTACACGCGGCGGAAGAGGTTCTGATGGCCTTTGGCATGGATATCCCCGTTTGCGGTATGGTAAAGGATGATAAACATAGAACCAGAGGGCTTTTGTTCCGTGAAGAGGAAATACACATTCCCTTGACATCTGAAGGCTTCAAACTGGTGACAAGGATTCAGGATGAAGTCCATCGTTTTGCCATCACCTATCACAGAAAGCTGCGGGATGAACGGAATCTCCATTCTGTTCTGGATGATATCAAGGGCATCGGGCAGGTGCGCCGTAAGGCTTTGATGCGTCATTTTGGCTCCATTGAGAAGATCGCTGAAGCGGAAGTGGCAGACCTTTTGGAAGTGGATGGCATGACGATCCCTGCAGCAGAGCAGGTATATCTCTTTTTCCATCAGGAAGAATTGCAAAACGGATGATTTTCATATAAGATATAATCAGGAGAATATTTGGTTTTATTTTTGTGGAAAACAAAAGAAAGGATGAAAAGCATGTATTCTGCGGAGTTAAAAAAGATCGTAGAGGCTTTCGAGCTTGAAAATATGCTGCCCGAACTGAGTTTGGAAGGGCGTTCTATCATTAGAAAAGAGATCAACCGACCGGCTCTGCAGCTGGCGGGATTTTATGAACGCTTCGACAGCGACCGTCTGCAGGTCATTGGTCGGGTAGAATATAGCTATCTGCTGAGCCTGAGCGAGGAAAAGAGAAAGGAATCCATCCACCATCTGTTCCAGTATCGTATCCCTTGCCTGATCGTCTGCAAGCAGCTGGAGATTTTTCCTGAAATGCTGGAATATGGCATGGAATATGGTGTGCCTATTTTCCGTACAGCTCAGACAACAACAGATTTTACAGCTGAGCTGATCTTCTGGCTGCGGGAAGAGCTGGCAGACCGTGTGATGATGCACGGGGTTTTGGTGGATATCTACGGCGAAGGCGTTCTGATTACTGGTGCCAGCGGCATTGGTAAGAGTGAAACAGCGCTGGAACTGATCAAAAGAGGCCATCGTCTCATTGCCGATGATGCGGTAGAGATCAAGCGCATCGCCGACAGAAGGCTGATCGGTTCCTGCCCTGAAATTATTCGTTACCTTATCGAACTGAGAGGTATCGGTATCATCAATGTAAAAGAATTGTTCGGTGTTGGTTCTGTCAAAGACCAGAAAACGGTCGATCTTGTCATCAAGCTAGAGGTTTGGGATGGTAAGACAGGCTCCTATGACAGACTGGGGCTGAATGAAGAATATATCGATATTCTGGGGAATAAGGTGCAGTTGAATACCATTCCCGTGCGCCCTGGCAGAAACGTTGCCATGATCTGCGAATCTGCAGCCATGACCAACCGCCAGAAGAAAATGGGCAGAAATACGGCTCAGGATTTCGCAAATCGAATTGGGAAATAAGAAGGTGAACTTATGGAAAAATTGATACAGGAACTGCAAGTAAGACTGGGCGAAGAAGGTCTGAAGCTGCAGGAAATGATGAGAGAGCATACCACATTCCGTGTGGGCGGCCCTGCGGAGTTCTTCATCCAGCCAAAGGATGCAGAGGAGCTGAAGGACGCCATCGGGATTTTAAGAAAATATGATGTGCCTGTGATGGTCATTGGGAACGGCAGCAATCTGCTGGTGCGGGATAAAGGCATCCGCGGCGCAGTCATCCAGATTTATAGCAGAATGGCAGATGTCGTTGTAGATGGTGATATCATCGAAGCCAAGGGGGGAGCGCTTTTGAGTGCCGTTGCGGCGAAAGCGGCAGATGCATCCTTGACAGGTCTGGAATTTGCCAGCGGCATTCCCGGCAGCATCGGCGGTGCAGTTGTCATGAATGCAGGTGCGTATGGCGGCGAAATGAAGGATGTTCTGGTGAGTGTGGATGTTTTGACGAAGGACTTGGAAATCAAGACTATTCCCGCGGAAGAACTTGACTTAGGATATAGACACAGCATCGTGCCTGAAGCAGGCTATATCGTTCTGGGGGCAAAAATGAAGCTGACAAAAGGCGACGAAAGTGCTATCCGTGGCCGTATGGCAGAGCTGGCAGAGCAGAGAAGAGAAAAACAGCCTTTGCAGTATCCCAGCGCAGGCAGCACATTCAAGCGCCCTGTGGGCTATTTTGCGGGCAAGCTGGTGCAGGATGCAGGTTTGAAAGGCAAGACCATCGGCGGTGCCCAGGTTTCCGAGAAGCATTCCGGCTTCCTGATCAACATTGGCGGGGCAACGGCGCAGGATATTTTAGATCTGATCGCATTCTGTCAGAAGGAAGTCAAAGATCAGTTTGGTGTAACATTGGAAACAGAAGTAAAAATTGTTGGGGAAGAATAAAGGAGAAACAGGAAAAGGGAAGGCTGGTGAAGGTTTATGAGATTTGTGATTGTAACAGGGATGTCCGGTGCGGGGAAGACATCTGTGCTGAAATTTTTGGAGGATATCAATTTTTTCTGCGTAGATAATCTGCCTCCTGCGCTGCTGCCCAAATTTGCCGAATTGTGCTATGAGCAGGAAGGGGAGATCGAACGTGTTGCTATGGGGATCGATATCCGCGGCGGCAAGTTGTTTAACGATCTTTTTGAGGTATTGTCTGACCTGCAGGAAAAGGGCTATGAATATGAAATTCTGTTCCTGGATGCTTCCGATGATGTCCTCATCAAGCGTTATAAGGAGACCAGAAGAAGCCATCCGCTTTCCAGGAATGGTTCTATTCAGGAAGGCATCCGCAAAGAAAGAGAAATGTTGAAGGATGTCAAAACAAAGGCGACGTATATCATCGATACCAGCCAGATCCTGACCAGACAACTGAAAGAGCAGATCAACAGCATTTTCGTAGAGAATAAAAAATATGAAAATCTTGTGATCACCATCCAGTCCTTCGGGTTCAAATATGGCATCCCTACGGATAGCGATCTGGTGTTTGACGTGCGTTTCCTACCCAACCCCTTCTATATTCAGGAGCTGAAGGAAATGACGGGTAACGATGAGCCTGTCAGCAGCTATGTGATGAATTTCGAGGAAAGTCAGATTTTCCTGAAGAAACTGGTGGATATGGTGGAATTCCTCATCCCTCATTACATCAAGGAGGGCAAGAATAATCTCGTCATCAGCATCGGCTGTACCGGCGGCAAGCATCGTTCCGTCACGCTGGCGAACGCCCTTTATGGTGCGCTGGATAAGGACAAGCATACTATGCTCCTGAAACATCATGACATCGAAAAGGATGCAAGACACAAAAAATAAGAAATTTTTAATTTATGAAATCTTAACGGAAAGGAGGGGCAATTTTGTCATTTTCGTCTAAGGTTAAGGGTGAGTTATCCCTTCATTTTGGAAATGGGCGACATTGCGAAATCGCGGAAACGGCAGCCTTTGTCAATATCTGTGGACAGACGGCAGCCTTTGACGGTGATTTTTGTTTAAAAATCCAAACGGAAAATTTACATGTCGTGAAAAAGTGCTTTACATTATTGCAAAATACTTTTAATATTATAGCGGATGTATCTGTACGAACCAGCGGGCAGAAGCACCAGTATACACTTCTGGTGAGAGACCCCGCTCAGACAGAAACGCTTCTGCGGGCAACAGGGATGTTGTTTGCGGAAGAGGGGAAGAAAAAATTAGTGAAGCGGATTTATCCGCCCGTTGTCGGCAGTATTTGCTGCCGCAGGGCTTATATCCGCGGAGCTTTTCTTTCTGTTGGTTCTGTGAGCGATCCGGAGAAGAATTACCATCTGGAATTCGTCTTGGCAGATATGACATCCGCTGAGCAGCTGCGAGATCTGGTCAATGCCTTTGGGCTGGATGCGAAGGTGGTGGAACGGAAGGAACACTTCGTCGTATATCTGAAGGAGGGCGAGCAGATCGTTGATTTGCTGAACGTGATGGAAGCGCCTCTGGCGTTGATGGATCTGGAAAATGTCCGTATCGTCAAGGAAATGCGCAATGACATCAATCGTAAGGTCAACTGCGAAACAGCGAACCTGAACAAAGTGGTCGGGGCGGCTGTGAAGCAGCTGGAGGATATCAATTATATCGAAGCGACCATTGGCCTGAACAGCCTGCCTGAGCAGCTGGCAGAAGTGGCAAGGCTTCGATTGGAATATCCGGATAAAAGCTTGAAAGAACTGGGTTCTTTCCTGATGACGCCTGTAGGCAAATCCGGCGTCAACCACAGACTGCGTAAGATCAGCAACATTGCTGAAGCGCTAAGAGAGGGTAAAGGTGAGGTAGAATGACACAGAAATCAATTACCATCAAAGCATCCCTGGATGCAAGACAGGCTGCATATTTTGTGCAGACAGCAGGCAAATTTGAATCTGAAATCCAGGTGAGCATTGATGAAAAAAGAATCAATGCAAAAAGCATCATGGGTACCATCGCCCTGAATATGCAGGAAGGTCAGACAGCACTGATCACAGCGGAAGGTGCTGATGAAGCAGCAGCAGTAGAAGAACTGGCAGCTGTACTGGCATGATTTTTTAACCGCAATCATACTTACATAAAAAAAGCCCCGCAAAAGCGGGGTTGATTTATTTCAGAAAATACGCTATAATAACGAAGCAAATCAATAAAGCGAGATGTACCTGCGAAGGATACCGGAAACGACCAGGGTATCTGACCATCTCGTAAAACAAAAAACAGGAGGTCATTTTTTAATGGAAAAAAACAGAGTGAACACAAAATTTTTAGTTTCTACGGCATTGATCGCAGCGGTCTATGTGGTGATGACACTGGCAATCGCACCTTTGAGCTTCAGCATGATCCAAGTGCGTGTTTCAGAAGTGTTGATGCTGATGGCATTCATTGATAAGAAGTATGCCCCCGGTTTGGTTCTGGGCTGCTTCATCGCCAATTGCTTCAGTCCTTTTGGTCTGATGGATATTGCCTTTGGCACGACCTGCACAGCGGCGGCTCTCTGGGGCATCACAAGACACAGCAAGACCCTTTTCGGCGCAAGCCTCTGGGCGGTGTTCTGCAATGCTTTCATCGGCATTGAGCTGTATTTGTTTGGCAGTCCACTGCTCTTGAGCATGGTGACAGTAGCCATCGGGGAATTCCTTTCCGTATCCGTTGTGGGTTATGCATTGTTCCGCCAGTTGATGAAAAATCCTATGCTGATGGAGAGATTGAAAATCGCATAAAAATGACAAAATGAGGACTTTCTAGACTGGAAGTCCTTATCTTTTACATTTGTCCTTTTTACAGAAACACTATTGACAAATAAAAACAGAGTGATATAATCAAGATATCCAAATAGAGAAACCAGTGATTAAGAGGAGTAGCCTTTCAAATCAGCTTACAGAGAGCCGCGGATGGTGGGAGCGTGGCAGTGTGAGGATTGGTGAATGGACTTATGAGGGCGGTCGAAAGCAAAAGCGAGTAGAAACCGACGGGGAGCGCACCCGTTACCAGGGCGTGACTGTATGGCTGTACAGTGGTAAGAGCGGATGATTTTTCATCAATTTGGGTGGTACCGCAGGATATTCAAGTCTTGTCCCATAGAAATATGTGGATAAGGCTTTTTTTATTATCTGCGGAAGAAAAGCTCACATAAACAGTCGAGAAGAGAATAGACGAGAAAAAGAAATAAAACAAGATTAGAAAAGGAGAGAGTATTATGAAGAAATTTATGGCAATGACAATGGCAATGGTAATGACAGCAATGGCACTGACAGGCTGCGGCGGCGGTGCGGAAGAAGGCACGGCAAGCGGTGATATCCCTGTGATCGGCATCAACCAGTACGGCCAGCATGCATCTCTGGATAACTGCCGTGAAGGGTTCCTGTTGGGTCTGGAAGAAGCAGGCCTGGTGGAAGGCGTTGACTTTGAAATTGATTACCAGAATGCCGGTTTTGATGATAATATCGCAACACAGATCGCACAGAACTTCTCTGCAAACGATGTTGCATTGATGTGCGCTATCGCAACACCTTCTGCAACAGCATGCTACGCAGCAGCAGAAGATAAAGACATCCCTGTAATCTTCACAGCGATCACAGACCCTGAAGAAGCAAAACTGACAGGCGGCAACATCACAGGCACCAGCGATAAGTTGCCCATCGAAGGCCAGCTGCAGCTGATCCGCCAGATGCAGCCCGATGCAAAAACCATCGGTATCCTTTACACAACAAGCGAACCGAACTCTGTTTCCGCAGTAAGAGAATATGAAGAAAAAGCAGGCGACTATGGCTTTACCATCGAAGCTTTGGGCGTTATGACACAGGCTGAAGTAAACCAGGCAACAGATACCCTGATCTCCAAAGGCGTTGATTGCTTCACAAATCTGACAGATAATAACGTAGTAGGCGTTCTGCCTTCTATCCTGGAAAAAACAAATGAAGCTGGTATCCCCGTATATGGTTCCGAAATCGAACAGGTAAAACTGGGCTGTGTTGCTTCCGCAGGTATCGAATATATCGCTCTGGGTAAGCAGACAGGCGCAATGGCAGCAAAGATCCTGAAAGGCGAAGCAGCTGCAACAGATATGCCTTACGAAACAATTTCCGAATTTGAAATCTATGTAAATCCCGATGCAATGGCTGCTCTGGGCGTTAGTGCAGAGGTAGAAAATGCCATCGATGTAACTGCAGAATGATTTTCTGCATAGAAAGAGGTAACCCATGTTTGATTTGATCATCAGCACGTTGACGCAGGGCTTTATTTACGCCCTGCTGTCCTACGGCATTTATATCACATATAAAATACTGGACTTTCCTGATCTGACGGTAGACGGCAGCTTCCCTTTGGGGGCAGCCATTGCCGCGGTGCTTCTGGTAAAGGGTATGAATCCCTTTGTGGCACTTCTGGCAGCGATTCTGGTGGGGGCAGTGGCAGGTCTGGTCACAGGCATCATCCATGTAAAATTTGGCGTCAGAGACCTGCTGGCAGGTATCATTACCATGACAGCTCTGTTTTCCATCAACCTGCAGATCGCAGGCTCCAATCTGGCAGTGGAACGCGCCATCGATACCATCTTCACATCCGGCCCCATCATGACAATTATGGGGAATTCTTCCCTGATGATGCGCAAATTCGTGATGTCCCTGATCGTAGCGCTGATCTTCAAATTCATTCTGGACTGGTATCTCAGCACAAAGAGCGGCATGCTGCTTCGTGCCGTTGGTGATAACAGCACACTGGTGACTACATTGGCGAAGGATAAAGGCATCGTAAAGATCGTTGGTCTGGTCGTTGCAAATGCTCTGGTGGCACTTTCCGGCGCCATGGTTTGTATGGAACAGAGAGCCTTCTCCAGCACTATGGGTACAGGTCAGATGGTCTTTGGTCTGGCGGCAGTTATCATCGGTACGACTTTGTTCCGTAAGCTGAGCTTTGCAAAAGGTACGACAGCTGTTCTGGTGGGCAGCGTGTTCTATAAAGCATGTATCCAGGTTGCCATCAGCCTGGGCTTGCCTGCAAACCTGATGAAACTGGCAACAGCAGTGCTGTTCCTGGTGGTTCTGGTTTTAGGCAACAAACAGAAGGGTGGTGCGGAACGTGCTTGAACTGAAACACATTAAAAAAATCTATAACCCTGGCACCATTTCCGAAACCCAGTTGTTTGATGACTTTAACCTGACAGTGCCCGATGGGGAATTCCTTTCCATCGTTGGCAGTAATGGTTCCGGTAAAACATCCATGCTGAATATCATCTGTGGCAGCATTCCCATTCAGGGTGGCGAAGTGCTGATTGGAGGCAAGGATATTGCAAAAATGAAGGATTTCCAGAGATATCGCACCATTGGTCGTGTCTATCAGGACCCTTCTGCAGGCACATGCCCCAATCTGACTATGCTGGAAAATATGTCTCTGGCAGATAATAAGGGCAAACCCTTTGGCCTGGGCAGAGGTATTAATAAAGCAAGAGAAAATTATTACAAAGAACAGCTTTCTATTCTGGGACTGGGCCTGGAAAATAAGATGAATGTGAAACTGGGTGCCCTTTCCGGTGGTCAGAGACAGGCAGCGACACTGATCATGGCGACCCTGACGCCTATCGAATTCCTTATTCTTGATGAACATACAGCCGCTCTGGACCCTAAGACTGCAGACATCATCATGGAACTGACAGATAAGGTCGTAAAAGAAAAGAAATTGACAGCCATGATGGTAACCCATAACCTGCGCTATGCGGCGGATTATGGCAGCAGACTGATCATGATGGATAAAGGTCATATCGTGCTGGATAAAGGCGGCGAGGAAAAGGCAAAAACGAAAGTGGATGATATTCTGGATATCTTCACGGAAATCAGTATCGAGTGCGGTAACTGATTCAATTATATAGGTAAAATAATAGACCCCAAACCATTTGGTTTGGGGTTTTAATATGTTTATTAACGATGTCTTCTGGTAGTATTTCTGCGTCTTCTTCTGCGATTTTTTCGGCGTTTTTTATACTGCAGATACCCAATTGTACGAGTGATGCAGATGAGGATGATAAATACAAGAATGAGGATACCCACGCCAATGCCGATCTTCTTCAAAATGCCTGTAAAGGAGGATTTATCCAATTCCGCTTTCTGTTCGTCTGTCAGTGCATCTACGGCATTCTGGGCAACCAGATCGACAGTCTTGAGGGTTTCGCCGTTGAGAGTGACGTTCAGTGTGCCCACCACCTGGCCTTCTGTTACAGGGCCTTCCATGGTCTCAGGAATATCCATTTCTACTTTCACAGCAGAAACATCGGTTCCTTTGGGCAGGGTGGCGTATATGTCCTCTGCGGGGGCAACAGTGGCCGTACCCAGCTCCACAGGCTTTTCATTATAGGTTTCTGTTACCTTCACGGTAGCCGTATGGTCTGCGGCAGAAGCTACCTTTACAGATTCATAATTTTGAAAGCCATAATCGAAAAGGGCGGCAGTATCGGTGTAATGTTCTGCACCATAGCATTTCATCACAACAGCGATCAACTCCATGCCGTCTCGTTCGGCGTAAGTCACCAGAGTGTTCAAGGCTTCATTGGTGAAGCCTGTTTTGCCGCCGGTGGCATCTTCATAATAATAAATGGAATTGGGGTTCAGCATCTGATGCTGTCCATGGAGATAGCGGGTCTCTGTCTGCAGATTGGTGGGAGGGATTTCGTAATCCGTTTCGCTCATGATATTGCGATATTCCTCGTGGGTCAGCAGTTCTTTTGCGATGAGAGCCATGTCGTAGGCGGTGGTGTAGTGGTTTTCATCATGAAGCCCATTGGCATTGACAAAATTCGTATTTTTACAGCCCAGTTCCTTAGCCCGTTCTGTCATATGCTTTGCAAATTCTTCCGTAGAGCCGTCTACATATTCTGCTACACCATTGGAGGCTTCATTGGCAGAGCGCAGGATGATGGCACGGAGTACCTGCTCCAGAGTCAGGGTTTCTCCTTCCATAATAGCGATATGGGCGCTGCCCGGTTCGATATTGTAGACAGCATCGTGGGAAAAGGTGATCTGGTCGGTCAGCTTGCCATGCTCTAAAGCCAGCAGGATGGTCATCAGCTTTGTGATGCTGGCGGGGTACATCTTCTGGTCAGCATTTTTGCTGTACAACACTTCGCCGCTGGCTGCGTCCATGAGGACGGCTGTTTCAGAGGCCAGGGTCAATTCGGGTGCAGTCACTGTATCATTTGTTTCGGAAGGGACTTCTTCTGCAAAAACGGAAAAAGAAGGGAAAATAAAGGAAAGAGCCAACAAGAGTGGCAGAAATCTTTTTTTCATGGGATTCTCCTATATGTTTATTTGAAAAAATACGTTCGATATGTTAAAATGTCCATAGTCGTGTGGTATGCACTTTTTTCGGAATAAGGCACGCACATTAAAAATTATACCAGAATTATTTGGAAAGAAAAAGAGGTTTGGATTAAAGTTGCGTGAAAAAGGCTTTGTTGCAAAAATCGGAATAGAACGGCTGAAGCTATTGGCAGTTATGGCATTTTTCCTGCTGAGCGGCGTTTTTTATAGCCACAGCTTTTATGCGGGGGAACTGGATATAGGTACACCCATTTCCGCGGAAGAGATCGGTGCGAAGGAAGAAAACACGGTCTATGCGGAGGAAATGATGGGGAAACTTGATATCAACACTGCTACGGCAGAGGAGCTGACTCGCCTTTCCGGCATCGGCAAAAAGCGCGCAGCGGATATCATCACATACAGAGAAGCAAACGGAGGCTTTACCCGTATCGAGGATATCATGAATGTATCCGGCATTGGGGAGAAGACATTTGAAAAAATAAAAGAAGAGATCACAGTGGGAGAATAAGGAGGGCTGAAAATGGCTTATCAGATTTTGGTAGTAGATGACGAAAAATTGATCGTAAAAGGCATCAAATTTTCTTTGGAACAGGACGGCATGGAGGTAACAGCGGCATACGACGGGGAAGAAGCCCTGCAGTATATCAAGGAGAAAAACTTTGACCTGGTGGTGCTGGATGTAATGCTGCCCAAAATGGACGGCCTGCAGGTTTGCCGTGAGACAAGAGAATTTTCTCAGGTGCCCATCATCATGGTAACGGCAAAGGGCGAAGATATGGATAAGATCATGGGATTGGAATACGGCGCCGATGACTATATCACAAAACCCTTCAATATTCTGGAACTGAAGGCACGTATCAAGGCCATCCTGCGCCGCAGCGTAAAGAAAGCACCTGCGGAGCCTGCTGCGAAAAACGTATTGAAGGCAAGAGACCTGGAGCTTTCCTTTGACAGCAGACGCGTATTCATCAGTGGCAGGGAAGTGAACCTGACAGCCAAGGAATTCGACTTATTGGAGCTTTTGATGGAAAATCCCGGCAAAGTCTACAGCAGAGAAAAGTTGCTGGATACTGTATGGGGCTATGATTATCCCGGCGATGTGCGTACGGTGGATGTGCATGTGCGCCGTTTGAGAGAAAAGATCGAAGCAAATCCTAGTGAACCAAAATATATCTTTACAAAATGGGGAGTTGGTTACTATTTTAACTAATCAGAACGAGCAGAAAAAAATCCCGTTCATCAGCCTGCGCTGGTTCCTGCTTTTGGCCTATGCGGTGGCAGGTATCCTTCCGCTGCTGCTCCTTGCCAGCACCATGCTCCATTCTGTACAGGGCTATTTTGTAGAGGAACGCAAAAAGGAGCTGCTTAGTCAGGCCAATGTCATTTCAGGCCAGCTGACATCCTCCAGCTTTCTTTTTGATGAAGAGGACAGAGGCGATATGGAGGAACTGATCCTGGAGACCAGCCAGAATGAGGACTATCGTATCCTGGTTTTGGATTCCTCCTGCGTGGTGGTTTATGATACGGGTTATGAAGATGTAGGAAAAACCATCCTTTTGCCGGAAGTGGTACAGGCTTTGGATGATAAGGATACAGCAAAAGAACAGAAGGATGGGTCTGTCCATGCGGCAGCTTCCATTATGGGCGCGGCAGACCGCAAGGTAGGTGTTGTGCTGATTGCCGACGGCATGCGGGATGTCCATGATATCGTTGGGGATATCGGGAAGGAGGCTTATCTCCTGCTGGGCGCTATCGTTGTGCTTCTGTTCATCATTATGGTCGTAGTTTCCAAGGTATTTACAGAACCTGTGAAAAACCTGATCAGCGTCATCCAGAAAATGTCCGAAGGGCATTTTGAACAGCGGGCGAAGGTCAGCAGCAGGGTGCATAACGAGATTGCGGATCTGGCCATTGCCTGCAATCAGATGGCGGATCAGCTGGAAAAGGTAGAATCCACCCGTCAGCAGTTTGTATCAAATGTATCCCATGAATTGAAAACGCCCCTTAGCTCCGTGAAGGTGCTGAGTGAATCCATTTTGCTGATGGAAGATGTGCCCAAGGAAATGTATGTGGAATTCCTTCATGATATCAATTCCGAGGTCGACCGTATGACAGAAATCATCAATGACCTGCTGACCCTGGTTAAATTGGATCAGAAGGAAATCCCTCTGAATTTCAAGGAAACAGACCTGAACCAGATGATGGAAGGTATCATCAAACGGCTGCAGCCCCTGGCGGATAACAAAGGGGTATCCCTCCAATGGGAGGCAGCGAAGGAAGTGCGCGCAGATGCTGATGAAATGAAACTTTCTCTGGCAATCTCCAATCTGGTGGATAATGCCATCAAATATACGCCTGCGGAGGCATCGTCAGGGTGGCGTTGGATGCAGACCATCAGAATGTATTTTTCAGCGTGGCAGATACAGGTATTGGTATCCCTGAAAATGAAGTAGGTCGTATTTTTGAGCGATTCTATCGTGTAGATAAAACAAGAGACAGAGAAACAGGCGGTACAGGTCTGGGTCTGTCTATCACCCATAGTACCATTATGATGCATAAAGGCAGCATCAAGGTAAACAGCAAGGAAGAGGAAGGCACGACGATCCTGGTACGTATCCCTCTGAAACAGCAAAACCAGTAAGGGAGGAGGAATTTTATGGCAAACCGAGAGGGGCTTTTTCGCAAAGCCATTGCTTTGATCATTGCTCTGGTCATTTTGATTCCTTGTTCCGTTCTGATTTATGATGCGGTGATTGCATCAGGAGAGGAAAAAGTAGAATTTTATTATATGATGAGTGACGGGAAGATGAAGCCCATCGAAAAAGATATTCGCGGCGAAAATATGGAAGATACGTTGCTGACAGCTTTGAATACCCTGAAGGAAGGACCGAAAACGGAAGGGGTATCTCCCTCTGTTCCCCAGGATGTGGAGTTCCTTTCTGTTGCGCTGGTCAATAACATTGCGATCATCGATGTTTCCGATGCATATTACGCTATGAAGAGTACGGCTGAGGTCATCTGCCGCTCTTCCATCGTCTGGACATTGACTTCTCTGGATTTTGTAGAGGGGGTTGAAATTACCGTAGAAGGAAAATCTCTGTCTACGCCCACCGGGGAGAAAATCGGCCCCATGAATCGCAGCAACGTGATCATCGATGGGGAAGCGATCGCAGCAGAAACGACGGAATATGCGATCCTGACGCTGTATTTTTCCAATGCGGACGGCACAGATCTGGCTGTGGAAGAACGTGTAGTGGAGGTAAATGCAAACCAGACCAGAGAAAAGACCATTCTGGAACAGTTGATCGCCGGCCCTGTGGAAAAGGACTGCGTGGGCACGATTCCTGCGGAAACGAAGATCAGAGATGTGACAACGACCAATGATGGTACCTGCTATGTAAATCTGAGCGAAGATTTCGTTCTGAAGCACAGCGGCGGGGAAAGGGCAGAACTCCTGACGGTGTATTCCATCGTCAATTCCCTTTGCGAATTGGATCATGTCGATAAGGTGCAGTTCCTGATCGAAGGGAAGAAGCTGGATGAATTTAAGGGGAATTTGCAGTTTAAAACACCATTTACTGCGGTCAGCAGTTTGAAAACGGCAGAGATACAATAATTAGGAGTAAGGCAACATGAAACGTCCGATTGTTTGGGCAACAATTTTCACAATATGTGGCATTTATATGAGACTAGGCATATCAGAGATGATGTGTCTGGTCTCTTTTATTTTTATAAGCGTAATAATATCACGATTTGTGATAAAAGAAAAAAGCGCGAGATATCTTCTGTTGCTGCTTTTTACCGTTTTTGGCTTTCTTTCTGCGGATTATCATTTGCAGCCAACGGATGATGGAATGCTGATAGGTGTTGTGAAAGGGGAAGGTGTGATCAGAGAAGCCGGGCTGACTGCATCGGGAAATCAGAAGTTGACGATTCTCTGTGATCTGGAGGATACAGATGGAACTGCTTTGCAGGATGTGAAGCTCTATGCTATCTGGAGCGGAGCAGACCGCTATTCGGTAGGGGAGCGGGTCGGCTTCTCCGGGGAACTGGTTCCTTTCTACGCTCCTTCCTATCCTGGTGGATACGATGAGGAATTATTTCTGACAACAAAAGGGTATGACTGCAAGATGTATCCTGAAACGATAGAGTATCTGGGGAAGGACACCTTTCTTTTTTCTGTTCTTGCAAGAGGGCGCGCTCGTCTGCACTCTGTTTTGGACAGCATCCTGCCTGCGGAGGAAAGCGGCATTATGAAAGCCATGCTGACAGGGGAAAAGGATGATATACCCGATGACGGATATAAATTGTATACAAAAGCAGGGGTCGTTCATGTCCTTTGTATTTCCGGCTTACATATGTCTATCCTTGCCATGTATGTGGCCGTTTTCGTAGAGAAAATACTGGGACAGAGCAGAAGAACATCCGCCCTGGTGACGATGGTGGCTGTCCTTGGCTTTCTGCTGTTCATCGGGCCATCGCCTTCTGCCGTGCGGGCGGCGACGATGATTTGTATCGTGATGCTGGGGAGGGTGTTCTTCCGCCTTTCGGACAGGCTGAATAATATTGCCGCTGCAGCGCTGCTGATTTTGACCATCCAGCCCTTGTATCTCTTTCATGCAGGCTTTCAGCTTTCCTTTATGACGGTCATTGGCATCTGCATCGGCATCAGCAAAATGGAGGAAAAACAGAAAAAGCACAGGGGCAAACTGGACTGGCTGAAGGAAAGTTTCCTGGTGTCTTTGTATGCATCTTTATTCAGCTATCCAATCGTGGCATATCATTTTTATTCTGTTTCCACAGTGAGTATCCTGGCAAATCTTGTGATCGTGCCCTTGAGTGGGCTCCTGCTGGGTTTCGGTATCCTCAGTGCCATTCTAGGGTTATTTTGGCTTCCTGCGGGCGTTTTTGCTGCAGGCAGTGTTTATGCTATCCTGCGGATATTCAAAATCACCTGTACGCTGCTGATTCAATTGCCTTTTTCTTATGCACTGACGGGGCGTCCCTCTGGGGCAGTGATCCTGCTGTATTATCTGATTTTATTTTGGTTCATCGAATTCGGAAAGAGGAAAGGCAGCTGGAAGGTTGGTGCGGCTCTTTCTGCAGCTATGTTCTGTGCAGTTTTCGAAAATGCCCTCTTTCGTAAGGAAAATAGCGTTACATTTCTTGATGTGGGTCAGGGGGATGCAGCAGTTATTTCCACATACGATGGGAAAATGTACCTCATCGATGGCGGCGGCGTTTACGGCAGGGAATTTGGGGAAAATGTAGGGAAAAAGATCGTTCTGCCTTATCTGGAATCCCTGGGCGCATCTAAGTTGGAGGGGGTATTCCTTTCCCATCCTGACAGCGACCATATGACGGGCCTGCTGGAGGTTTTGGAAACGATACCGACAGATGGACTGTATCTTTCTGACTTTTCCTTTGAGGAAACAGAAGAACTGCTTCTTTTGAAAGAAAAGGTAGAAAATTTCCATGTTCCACTGTATACTATAAAAATGAGCGACATGTCTGAGGAGAAGGATTTTGTGTGCTTGTATCCCATTGAAGATGTTGCCTTTCGTGATGGCGATGACAACCATGGCTCTATGGTGCTGAAATATACCTATGGCGGCACAGAAGTTCTGTTTACAGGGGATATTTCTGCAGAGGATGAACGGTTCCTTTTGGAGCAGGGGGAGGATGTTTCCGCAGATATTTTGAAGGTGTCTCATCACGGCTCGAAATATAGCTCTGATGCAGCATTTCTGCAGGCTGTTTCGCCAAAGGCGGCAGTCATTTCCTGCGGCGCAAAAAACCTCTACGGGCACCCCCATGCCGATACCTTGAAAAGGCTGGAGGAAACGACAGGAGAAATTTATCGTACAGATACAGACGGTGCTGTTCTGGTGACATTGAAGCAGGATGGCACATTTGAAATAGAAACCATGACGGAAAGGAAGCCGTTATATGAAGACCTTAAAGAAAAACTGGAAAAACAATGAATTCAGCCGATGCTATTTGTTTTACGGCACGGAGACTTATTTGATAAAGGATTATGAGGCAGCCCTAACAAAGGCCATCCTGCCCGATGGCGCAGAAATAATGAATCACGATATTTTTGAGGAAAAGCGTACTACGGCGGCAGCTATCATGGATGCGGCGGAGACTATGCCGTTTCTCAACGAAAAGAGATTGGTGACGGTTCGCAATAGTGAATTTTTCCAAAAAGGCGGCAGAAAGGAAGAGGGCGACAATCTGAAGGAATTTCTGGCTGACCTACCTGATACGGTCTGCCTGCTGTTTATCGAGGAAAAGGCGGAAAAGACCAACGGCCTCTATAAGGCGGTGGCAAAATACGGACAGGCAGTGGAATTTAAAAAACCTACAGAGAAAGACCTGGGCACCTGGATCAAAAAGCGCTGCAAAGATAACGGCATGGAAATGAGCGAAGGGGTGCTGAACCTCTTTTTGCAGACCGTAGACCATGACATGGAAAATATCGATGGAGAACTGCAGAAGTTGATTGCCTATAAAGGAGAAGAAGCTGAGGTCAAAGCGGAGGATATCCGCGCCGTATGTACGGTCTCTCTGGAGGCCCGTGTGTTCGATCTGGTGCGGGCTGTGGCGGAAAAACGTCCTGAAAAAGCTGTGCAGGTCTATCGCACATTGCTTTCCATGAAGGAATCGCCCTATATGGTGCTGTCTCTGATCACCAGACAGTTTCGCCTGATTTTGGAGACTATGCTCCTTTCCAAAAGCGGCATGACCAATGATATGATTGCGGCAAAGCTGGAGATCAGAGATTTTGCTGTGAAGGAATATCTGCGGCAGTCGAAGCGTTTTCCTGTGGAGGGTTGGAAAAAGGCTTTGCGGGATTGTCTGCAGGCAGATCTGGATATCAAAACAGGCAAAGCCCAGGAAGAGACAGCCGTAGAAATGCTCATTATGAAATATAGTGCATCTGAATAAAATGATAAAACCAGAAGGAACCTTGAATAGAAAAGGTACTTCTGGTTTTTATTTTAAAATATCATTGTTTATTTTCATTTTTCCCGCAAAGGCTTTTCCTTCCCCGTTGGCGAAGGTGGAGCGGCGGACGGTGTTTTTCCCGTATTTCAGGCGGATGGCATCCATGGCGGTATCGGCCTTTTTCTGCTTGTTCCAGTCATTATCCAGGATGGAAAGCTGTACGCAGTCCTCTTCACAAAGCTTCCCTGCACGGATGCCTAAAAGTCGCAAAGGTTCCTTTTTCCAGACCTCATCAAAGATTTCTTTGGCTGTTTCATAGACGGCATTGGTGCAGTCAACAGCATTAAGTAGCTGCTTCTGGTGGGAATAGACCTTGAAATCGGAAGATTTCAGGGTGACGGCAATTTCCTGGGCGCAAAGCTTGCTGCAGCGCAGGCGCATGGAGACTGTTTCTGACAGAGAAAGCAGGATACGATAGGCGGTATCTTTATCCGTCACATCGAAGGGGGTAGTAGTGCTGTTGCCGATGGATTTCATTTCGGATTGATGGTCAGCGGGGGCAACGGGCGTGTCGTCGATGCCGTTGGCGTAGGCGTGCATCATCTTCCCGAAGCTTTTGAATTCCTTTTCCAGCAAGGCCTGAGGGTATTTTGCCAGTTCTCCGATGGTATGGATGCCCATTTCATGCAGACGGGGCACCGTGCGTCGTCCTACCATAAAAAGCTCACCCACAGGCAGCGGCCACAGTTTTTTTTCGATTTCTTCGGGGAAAAGGGTGATGAGCTTATCAGGTTTTTCCAGCTCGCCTGCCATCTTTGCCAGCAGCTTATTGGAGCTGACGCCTACATTGACTGTGAAGCCCAGTTCCTTTTTGATGCGCTGGCGGATTTTTTCGGCGGTTTCCAAAGGTGGGCCGAGTAGCCGTTCCATGCCCGTATAATCCAGAAAGCCCTCATCGATGCTGAATTGTTCGATACGGTCGGAATATTCCGAAAGGATTTCAAACATGGCTCTGGAGAACTGAGAATATAACGGAAAATTGGGCGGGAAGCAGACCAACTCAGGGCATTTCTGCAAAGCCATGCCGATGGGCTCCCCTGTGGTGACGCCATATTTTTTTGCAGGGTTAGACTTAGCGAGGATGATGCCGTGGCGGCTTTCGCTGTCGCCTCCGATGGCAGAGGGGATGGTGCGGATATCCAGTTCTTCGCCCTGGTTCAGGCGGTCTACGGCTGTCCAACTCAAAAATGCGCTGTTTACATCGATATGAAAAATAACTCTGGACATGACATCATCTCCTTGTAAGTAAATTTGAAAACCGAACATATATTCTTATTTTAGTGTAGCACGTTTTTTGTATTTTTACAATGGGAAAGGGCAGATTTTTTAATCCAGTGTTCATTGAAAGAAAGGCATATCTCCTTTATAATGAAGAAAAGCGGAATGGCGCAAAAGAAAAGAGGGTGAAAACCATGAAATATAAAAAGACCATGGGCTGTATCTGTGGAGGTCTGCTATTGGGGGCATTCCTTTACTGGCAGAATAACGGCCTGATGCTGACAAAAATGACATATAAAGGGGAAATCCCCGAAAGCTTTGATGGCTATAAGATTTTGCAGGTGGCAGACCTGCAGAATAAGGTCTTCGGTAAGGAGCAGGAGCCTCTCATTCGAAAAATCGAGCAGTCCTGCCCTGACATCATCGTGATGACAGGCGATCTGCTGGACAGACATGAAGGCAGAACAGACGTGGACAGTGCCATGGATTTCATCAAGGAGATTGTGAATATTGCCCCCGTGTATTTTGTTTCCGGTAACCATGAACATCAGAGCGGCGAATGGGAAAGATTGTCCGAGGAACTGGTTGATGCAGGCGTAACGGTTTTGAACAATGGCAAATCCATTATCGAGCGAAACGGAGAAACAATCACCCTTCTTGGTCTGGCGGATAAAAAGGTGAATCCATATTATGATAAGATGCTCCATACCCTGATGGCAGGGCAGGAGGAAAGCTTCAATGTTCTCCTTTCCCACAGACCGGAGCTGTTTGAAACATATGTAAAAGAAAATATCGATCTGGCCTTCACAGGCCATGCCCACGGCGGACAGATCGTTATTCCTTTCCTGAGACAGGGTATCTTTGCGCCCCATCAAGGTTTCTTCCCCAAATATACGGAGGGGATGCATGAAAAGGACGGCACGGTCATGGTGGTGAGTCGCGGCCTAGGCAACAGCAGTTTTCCTTTCCGTATCTTCAACAGACCAGAGTTGGTAGAGGTCACTCTTGAAAAGGAATAAGGGTTGTACAAATGGCAACGTTTGTGATAAACTAACTAAGATACGCGGAGACTTCCGCAAAATTTGAAAGAGAAAGGAAGATTCAAATGAATCCTATCGTAACATTTGAAATGAACGACGGCAGCATCATCAAAGCTGAGCTGTATCCCGAAATTGCGCCCAACACAGTAAACAACTTTATCTCTCTGGTGAAAAAAGGTTTCTATGACGGCAAAATTTTCCACAGAGTTATCCGTGGCTTCATGATCCAGGGCGGCTGCCCTGAAGGCACAGGCATGGGCGGCCCCGGCTATCATATTGCAGGCGAATTCAGCTGGGCAGGCTTCAAAAACGACCTGAAGCATACACCCGGTGTGCTTTCCATGGCAAGAGCAATGCATCCTCACAGCGCAGGCTCCCAGTTCTTCATCATGCATGAAACAAGCCCCCATCTGGATGGCCAGTATGCAGGCTTCGGCAAAGTCATCGAAGGCATGGATGTGGTAAATAAGATTGCTGCAACAAAAACAAACAGACAGGACAGACCTCTGGAAGACCAGGTAATGGTGAAAGTAACGGTAGATACTTTTGGGGTTGAGTATCCTGAGCCTACAAAAATGTAAAAAATAAATTTACTGCTTGCATTTCTATCCAAACTGTGATAGTATATTCAAGCAGTTGATTTGCGGATATGGCGGAACTGGCAGACGCATCAGACTCAAAATCTGACGCTGGTGACAGCGTGTGGGTTCGAGTCCCACTATCCGCACTGTAATGGGGATCTTGATAGCAAGATCCTCTTTTTTTGCATTAATGTTCCTCTAATAAACCTCTAAATAAAAAAACGAATTATTCACTGTACGTTCATACTTCGTTCAAATTCAGACTATATAATAACAGCATAAGATAAAAATAAAGCGAAGAAAAACGCATTGGAGGCATAGATATGTACGATTACGAAAACGACCCTAAAAAGAATGAACATGATAATTCCGTGGAGGGTTCTGTGGAAGAAAGAAACGAAGAGCCCCATGTGGATGGAGAATCCATCGAAATGGATGCAGAGGTGATTTCTGCAGAAGAAAAAACCAAGGAAACCCCCATAGATCAGCAGGCAGAGCAGACAGAAGCCCAGGCGGAGAGCAGAGAAGAGATGCCCCGTCCCTCTGTCAGAGAGTATCATTATGAAGAAAAAGTGAAAAAGACGAAGAAACCGGGAAAGAAAAAGGGCTGGGCGAAGTTCATCGCGGGCTGCCTGATTGTCAGCATTGCAGGCGGTACATCCATCGGCGCAGGCTATGGCATGATGCAGTATCGCTTCCAGAAAGACGCGGGTCTGGATACCATTTCCGTGACAGATACAGAAAATGTTTCCTTCCTGACGGACGGCCTTTCCACGGTGGATATTGTTAAGAAGGTAAAGCCTTCTGTTGTCAGCGTTTCCACAACTGTAACAGGCACAGCGAAATATTTCGGCAAATATGCCGTGCCCTATGAATCCGAAGGGGCTGGCAGCGGCGTTATCTTCTATTCTGATGATGATAAAGTAGCCATTGCCACAAATAACCACGTTATCGAAGGCGCAAATTCCATCTTCGTCACATTCGAAGGGGATATTAGTGTATCTGCAAAGGTCATCGGTACAAAGAGCGATTCTGACCTGGCGGTGCTGTCTGTTTCCTGGGACGACCTGAAGGCGGCAGGTATCGAAAAAGTAACAACAGCAACCTTCGGTGATTCCGATGCGCTGGAGGTGGGCGAATGTGTCATCGCCATCGGTAATGCCATGGGCATGGGTCTTTCCGCCACAGACGGTATCATCAGCATGAAGGGACAGACCATTAATGTAGACGGCAACAACCTGACTGTACTGCAGACCAGCGCAGCCATCAACAGCGGCAACAGCGGCGGCGCACTGGTGAACAGCAAGGGCGAAGTCATCGGCATCAATACGGCAAAATATAATTCTTCAATGGCGGAAGGTATGGGCTATGCTATTCCCAGCAACTACATCAAGCCTATCGTAGAAGAACTGCTGGAAACAGGCACACAGCCTAAACCCTATATCGGCATCACAGGTACAAGCATTACAGAAGAAAATGCGGAGCTGTATAAGTTGCCTGTGGGCGCACTGATCATGGAAGTGACAGAGAATGGCCCTGCGGCGAAGGCAGGCCTGGAAGTGGGCGATGTCATCACCCAGTATAACGGCAAGACAGTTATGGATATGGATACACTGGTAGAGCTGGTGAATGCAACGGAGATCGGCAAGACTGTGGATATCCATGTGGTGAGAAATGGACAGCAGAGCATCGATCTGAAAATTACGATTGGTGATAAAAATTCATAAATAAAATATTAAACAAAGAAAAAACAGACCCCGGCCAAAAAGAGTCGGGGTTTTTCTATGAAAAAGATTTTTTTTAAAAAAATATATATTTGATATTGACAGCAGCAGATGTTGTATTATAATAAATATTAGTTTAGGACGTAAGCAAATGTAAAGAAGGTGAAGGCTTGACACAAAGAGAAAGGGAAATCTTTGAGATCATCAAAAAGAACCCGATGATCGAGCAAAGTCAGATCGCTGCGATGCTGAATATCGCCCGCAGTTCCGTAGCGGTACATATTTCCAACCTGCAGAGAAAAGGCTATATCCTTGGCAAAGGCTATCTCCTGAAAGAGCAGGATTATGTTGTGGGCATTGGTGCTGCCAATGTGGATATCCACGGCCACAGCAAAAAGGCGATCAATCTGAGAGATTCCAACCCCGGCCATATGAACGTTTCTGCCGGCGGCGTGACCCGTAATGTCTGTGATAACCTTTCCAGACTGGGCGCCCCTGTCAAACTCATCACTGCTTTGGGTGATGACGTTTACGCAGAGCAGATTAAAAGTGAATGTGAAGCGGCGGGCATCGATCTGAGCCACAGCATGAAGGTGGAAAATCATCCATCTTCCACATATATCTCTATTTTGGATGAAAAAGGTGATATGTTTGTTGCCATGAGCGACATGAGCGTGCTGCAGAAGATGAGCGTGGAATTTCTGGAAACAAAAACAGGCGTTATCACTGGCGCAAAGATCATCACCTGCGACAGCGGCCTGCCTACGGAAGCACTGGAAGGCATCCTCGACCTTTTCGGCGCACAGCAGCCCGTATTCATCGACCCTGTTTCCTGTGCCTATGCGGAAAAGATCAAACCCTACGTGGGCAAATTCCATACCATCAAGCCCAACCGCATGGAACTGGAAATTCTGGCAGATATGTCTATCCAGAATAACGAAGACCTGAAAAAGGCCTGCGATATCGTTCTGGAAAAGGGCGTGGAACGCCTCTTCGTCAGCTTGGGCGGCGATGGTTGCTTCTATATGGATAGAAGCGGCACACAGCTGCAGCGCAAGCTGAAACCCCTGGAAGAAATGGTAAACGCTACTGGCGGCGGCGACGCTTTCATGGCGGCGGTCATTTATTCCACATTGAACAACTTTAACATCGAACAGACATTGGATTATGCGCTGGCGGCAGGGCTGGCAGCCATTTCCCATGAAAAAACCATCAACCCTTATATGAGTATCGACGTACTGGAAAAAATTTTAAAGGAGAGAAAATAAAATGAACCTGGAAAAATACCTGAGCATCACACCTGAAATCGAAGAAGCAATCAAAGCAGGCAAACCTGTTGTAGCACTGGAAAGCACAATCCTGAGCCATGGCATGCCTTTCCCTGAAAACGTAGAATTTGCACACAAAGTAGAAGAAATCGTACGTGGCGAAGGCGCTATCCCTGCAACAACAGCTATCCTGGATGGTAAACTGAAAGTTGGCCTGACAGCAGAAGAACTGGATCTGATGTGCAAAGGCGAAGGCGTTGGCAAAGTAAGCCGCCGTGACGTAGCAGTTTACGTTGCAGCAGGCAAACCCGGCGCAACAACAGTAGCTACAACAATGATGATCGCAGCTATGGCTGGCATCAAAGTATTCGCAACAGGCGGTATCGGCGGTGTTCACCGTGGTGCTGAAACAACAATGGACATTTCTGCTGACCTGCAGGAACTGGCAAAAACACCCGTTGGCGTTGTTTGTGCTGGTGCAAAATCTCTGCTGGATATCGGCCTGACACTGGAATATCTGGAAACAATGGGCGTTCCCGTACTGGGCATGGGTACAGATGATTTCCCTGCATTCTATTGCAGAAAGAGCGGCTTCGGCGTTGATTTCAATGTAGAAAGCCCTGAACTGTGTGCAAAGATCCTGAAAACAAAATGGGATCTGGGCTTGGAAGGCGGCGCAGTTATTGCGAACCCCATCCCCGAAGAATGGGAACTGGACTTCGATGAAATGGAAGCAGTTATCAACAAAGCGCTGGAACTGGCAAAAGAACAGGGTATTAAAGGTAAAGCAACAACACCTTTCCTGCTGAGCCACATCAAAGAAATCACAAAAGGCGTAGCATTCGCATCTAATAAAGAACTGGCATACAACAATGCGAGAATGGCATCCAAGATCGCAGTTGCAATGTCCAAAGAAGACTAATTTAAAAAATCAGGCACCCATCGAAAACCTCTTTTGTGGGTGCCTTTTTCATTCCTGAATTTCAGAGGCTGTTTTCCTTGCTTTTTCCTACCAATCTGCTACAATAAATAGATTAAGAGAATTTTTGATTTTTTGAACAAAGGAGAAACAATAATGGAAGAAATGGTTTTTCAAATCGGGCCTATTCGTCCCCCCAGCGAAGCCAATAGCCTGCTGCTGCGTGTGACGGTAAACTGTCCTTGGAATAGATGTAAATTTTGCATGCTTTATAAAAAATACGATTTCCATACTCGCCCTGTGGAGGATGTCAAAAAAGATATCGACACCATGGCGGAGTTGCGCGACCGTATCCTGCAGTATAAAACAGAAGACGACTGGGATATCGAAGCGATCAACAGAGATTATCAAACCCTGACAACAGACGACCAGCGCTGGTGCTATCAGATGGTATTCCGCTGGATGACAGAAGGGGACTGCAACTCCATTTTCCTGCAGGATGCCAATACCATGTGTCTGCGTGTCGATTGGCTGGCAGAGATCATCCGCTATGTCCGCGTAAAGCTGCCTGAGATCAAACGTATCACATCCTACGGCAGAGCGAATACACTGGCAAAGATCAGCCCCGAGGATTACAAATTGCTGAAGGAAGCAGGCTTAGACCGTATCCATTCCGGCTATGAATCCGGTTCTGACAAGGTTCTGGCTCTTATTGAAAAAGGCTGTACTCAGGAAGAGCAGATCATAGGCGGCAGAAAGGTAAGAGAAGCGGGTATTGAACTGTCTATTTATTTCATGCCCGGCGTTGGCGGCAAGGAACTTTCCGATGATAATGCAATCGAAACGGCAAAGGTTATCAATGCCGTAAACCCTAATTTCGTTCGTCTGCGTACTTTTGTTCTGCGTACAGGTTCCCTGATGGAGGAAGTCAGAGATGCCGGTGGATGGACGGAAGATACAGATATGAACAAACTGCTGGAAATCCGTAAATTGCTGGCGAATATTGATCCCAGCAAGGCAAATGGCAAGATCACCAGCGACCATATTATCAATCTGCTGCAGGAAGTCAATGGCGATATGGACAGAGATCTGCCCTGGATGCTGGAATATATCGATTCCTTCCTGGCATTGCCTGAATTGGAACAGAGAAAATACCAGCTGGCTCGCCGTATGGGCTTCCCTTTGGATTGGAAACAGCTTTGGCGTATGCGTGAAAGCGATAGACTTATCATCGAAGATCTGGCGAAAAATCTGGTCGATGAAAAAGAATGGGAAAAGAAACTCCACGCTTACATGGATCACTATATTTAAGGAGGTGTTGTAAATGACAACAGAAACTCTTTTTACTGCTATTATCCCAGCGATACTGATTTTCTTCCTGGTATTCTTCAATATCCGCAAGATGCAGAAACAGGCAAAGATCATGCGTATGGAACATGAAGGAAAATGCGGCAGTGGCTGTGCAGGCTGTGCCCACAGCAAAGGCTGCCATTCTGAAAAAAAGACAATCGATAAGAAATAATACAAAAGCCCTCGATTTTCGGGGGCTTTTCCCTCAACTTGACAGAACGGCCGTTTGCCTTTAAACTGATACTATGACAAACTGTCGATTTTTATTTTTTGGAGGATGATGATTTTGGAAGCTTATATAGCTTTGGTGTGTTCTCTTTTGTTGAATGCTGTTCTGCTGATCAAAATGGGGAACAAAAAAATTCGAGAACGTGAAAACAACGTGACGGAAGAAGAAATCCGCCAGATGGTAGATGCCGGTGGTGATAACGGCTCTATTGATGAAAATGAAAAGGAAATGATCAACAATATCTTTGAATTGGGGAATATTTCTGTAGGGAATATTGCTACCCATAGAACAGATATCGTTGCAGTCTCTTTGGATGCTACTCTGGAAGAAATCAAAAATGTAACTGCAGAAGAAAAATATTCCCGTATCGTGGTCTATGATGATAATATCGATAATATCGTCGGTGTATATCATGTAAAGGATATGGTCAAATATATTCTTGCGGACGTGACCCGCGTAGAAGAGGGCCACTTTCATCTGGAAGATATCCTGATGCAGCCTTATTTCATCCCTTTTTCCAAAAAGGTAGACGAGCTTCTGCAGGAAATGCAGCTGGAAAAGGTGCATATGGCAATCGTTATCGATGAATACGGCGGCACAGCAGGTATCGTTACCATGGAAGATATTATGGAAGAGATCTTCGGCAATATCTTCGACGAATATGACGAAGAGGAAGAAGAAGATATCACCCTTGTGGAAGAAAATGTTTACCGCATCGATGGTTCCACAGACCTGCCGGATGTGGAAGAACAGCTGGAGATCACCTTTGAAGAAAACGAAGATTACGATACCCTTGGCGGCTATATGATCGGTCAGCTGGGCCGTATCCCTGAAGAGGATGAAGTGATCGAAATGCGCCTGTGCGGCTGGCTGTTCCAGGTGGAAGCATTTGAAGAAAAGCGTATTTTAAAGGTACTTGCGACCAAATTGCCGGAAGAAGAGACGGCAGAAGAGGTTGTTGAAGAAGAAGTATAAAAAGGAGGAACTCATTATGTTAAATGAAAAAGTAGTAGCACTGCTGAATGATCAGATCAATAAAGAATTTTATTCCGCATATCTGTATCTGGATTTTTCCAATTTCTATGAAGATAAGGGCCTTGACGGCTTTGCAAACTGGTATCGTATCCAGGCGCAGGAAGAAAGAGACCATGCGCTGCTGTTCTATGATTACCTGCACAATAACAGTGAAAAAGTAACACTGGGCGCCATCGCTGCTCCCGATGTGGAAATGAATGAACTGGCTGATCCCCTGCATGCTGGCTTGAAACATGAACAGTATGTAACAGATCTGATCCATACGATCTATGCTGCAGCGAAGGAAGTGAATGATTTCCGCACAATGCAGTTCCGGGATTGGTTCGTAAAAGAACAGGGCGAAGAAGAAAAGAACGCCAACGACCTGATCACAAAAATGGAACTGTTCGGCAGCGACCCCAGATCTCTGTATCTGCTGGATCAGGAACTGGCTGCAAGAGTATACACAGCACCTTCTCTGGTTCTGGATTGATTTGTTCATAAGAGCACGGCGGATGCCGTGCTTTTTCTTTGCAGATTTTTGTGTACAGGCACAGGGGATTTTGTCTATCCATACCTTGAAAGAGAAAAGAACGAGAGGATGGAATTTCTATGCCCAATAATAACTGGTACGAAACAAGTGACGATATGCTGATGCCCCTGCCTTTGACGATGGAACAGGTCAATGAAACGGTGGATGAGATGACCCTGACGGAGGAAATGACCGATGATATGGCACGCCGCCGTTTTCCAAGCATTACCTTGCCCAATAATACCAATATTACCGTTATTCCCATCATCCCCGGCATCACTCTATATGGCTATATCCGTTTCCTGAACGCCAGTCCCGGGGAACAGCGGGTGGATATCTATGCCAACGGGCGAAAAGTGGCTTCTAATCTGCTCTATCGGGAATTTACGGAATATATGAAGGTCTTCCCCGGCTGGTACCGCATTGCTGTTTATCGGGCGGGCACCATCCGCAACCCTTTGACAGTCATGCGGATGCAGGTGCAGGCAAACAGCATTACGACCCTGGCGGTCATCGGCCTTTCTGGGGATATTTCTACGCTTGCCATCAATGATAGCCGCCGTTTCCTAAATCGGAATCGAGCATATGTCCGCTTTGTGCAGCTTTCCCCTAATGCGCCCACTATGGATGCCTACTGGGATGATGCTCTGGTGGTTTCCGAACTGAATTATCAGGATATCAGCCGCTATATGACCGCTGCCCCCGGCAGCCATAATCTGAAAATGCGGGATAGCCTCAGCGGGGCAAACCTGGTGGAACATCCCAATGTGCAGCTGGAAGGCGGCAAGGCCTATACCATCTATGTGGTAGGGGATATCAACGACAGAACAGGGCTGCAGGTTCTGGTGCCTTTAGAAGGCACAACCTATCTGGACTTTGGTGATTGATATTCGATAATTTAAATGGATTTTTTCCCGAAAAACCTTTGCGAAAGCTGTAATCTATGTTAAACTACTGTCAATGAGTGCCGCACCGGGCGGCAAAAAAGTACGATCGAAAAAAGGAGAATTATCATGTTAAAAGGGAAAACCGTTGTTTTAGGCGTAACAGGCAGTATCGCCGCTTATAAAATGGCAAATGTGGCAAGCATGCTGGTAAAGATGAATGCAGATGTTCACGTTATTATGACACAGAATGCATGCCAGTTTATTACACCTGTTACTTTCGAAACACTGACAGGAAATAAATGTATGGTAGATACATTCGACCGTAATTTCCAGTTCCATGTGGCTCATGTTTCCATTGCGAAAAAGGCTGACGTGCTGCTGATCGCTCCCGCATCTGCAAATGTGATCGGCAAGCTGGCAAACGGCATCGCAGATGATATGCTGACAACAACAGCAATGGCCTGCACATGCAAGACTATTATTGCTCCTGCTATGAATACAAATATGTACCATAAACCCATCCTGCAGGATAATCTGAAAAAACTGGAAGGTTATGGATTTGAGGTCATCGCTCCCGATAAGGGTGTTCTGGCATGCAGAGACGTCGGCGATGGTAAAATGCCCTCCGAAGATGTTCTGGTTGCTCATATCGTAAAAGAAATCGCTTACGAAAAAGATCTGGCAGGTATGAAGGTCATCGTAACAGCAGGCCCTACACAGGAAAGCGTTGACCCTGTTCGCTATATCACAAACCATTCCACAGGCAAAATGGGCTATGAACTGGCGAAGGCGGCAATGCTGCGCGGTGCAGAGGTTACACTGGTCAGCGGCGTCACATCTCTGGCAAAACCCCTGTTTGTAGATTATGTGCAGGTGAAAAGTGCAGGCGATATGTTCGAAGCCATGAAAGAACGCTTCCTGGATAACGATATCATCATCAAGGCGGCAGCCGTTGCGGATTATAAGCCCAAAAACTACAACGACGAAAAAACAAAGAAAAAAGACGGTGATATGTCTATCGAACTGGACAGAACTCAGGACATTCTGAAATATATGGGTGAACATAGAAGAGAAGGTCAGTTCTACTGCGGCTTCTCCATGGAAACCCAGAACATGCTGGAAAATTCCCGTGTGAAGCTGACAAAGAAAAATATCGACATGGTCGTTGCAAACAACCTGAAAGTAGCAGGCAGCGGCTTTGGCACAGATACCAACGTGGTAACAATGATCTCCAAAGAAGAAGAAATCGAACTGGAACTCTTGACAAAAGAAGAAGTAGCCCATAAGATTCTGGATCAGATCCTGAAATTGAAAAAGTAATTGAAATAAAGTGCCTTTCAAGCCCCGAGTTTCGGGGCTTTTTTCGTTGCGGATTTCTGTAAAATATTGTATGATAAAAGATAATGTATCTATCATATGGAAAGGGGAAAAAGGGAATGAAACAACGAGTGAAACGCTGCTTTGCCTTAGGGTTGGCATCCCTTTTCCTGTTTGCAGGATGCCAAGGGGAAACGGCATCGGAGAATGTCTATGCGGAAGAACATACTGTGGAAGAAGCGGCGGGGGAAGCTATGCCCGCTTCCGGTGCAGAGTTTCAGGTAACGATGCCTGAAGCCAGCGGCGAAGTGACCTATGGGGAAAATGGTGTCACCATCGATGCGTCCCACACGGCGGACGGCTACGTGATGGTAAAATGCGAGGATGATTCTGCCATTTTGAAGGTCATTCTGGAGGGGCCAAATGGAACAAAATATACCTACGACCTGAATGGGCAGGGGGTATATGAGACCTACGGTCTTTCTGATGGGAATGGCATCTATTCCGTGGGCATCTATCAGAATATCGAAGGGGCGAAATACGCCGTCCTGTTCTCTCAGGAGATAGAGGTCGCCTTGAAGGACCCTTTCCTGCCGTTCCTCTGCCCCAATCAGTATGTGGATTATACGGCGGAAAGTGAAGCTGTGAAGCTGGCTGGGAAACTGACCGCAGGCCTAACGGACGAACTGGAACAGGTACAGGCCATCTATGATTATGTTATCAAAAATATCTCCTATGATACGGAGAAGGCAAGGAACGTGAAGAGTGGCTATCTGCCCGATATAGATGCCGTTTTGGCGGAGAAAAAAGGCATCTGCTTCGATTATGCTGCCCTGATGACAGCCATGCTCCGCTCTCAGGGTGTGCCGACGAAACTGGTAACAGGCTACACGGGCTCTTCATACCATGCCTGGATATCTACCTATTCCGAGGAAACAGGCTGGGTGGAAGGCGTTATCTTCTTTGACGGCACCACATGGAAGCTTATGGACCCCACCTTTGCTTCCAGCGGCGGAAGCAGTGAGGATATCATGGAATACATCGGCGACGGGAAAAATTACAAGGAAAAATACTTATATTGAGATAGATTTTTGGAGGAAAACATGAAGGGGAAAGAATGGTCAAAAGAAGAAATCTCATCCTTCTGTCTGGAATTTTCGCTTCTTTTGCAGGCGGGTCTTCCGGGTACGGAATGCTTCTTCATCCTGGCGGAGGAGGAAAAGGACGGGGCGAAAAAGGATGTTTTGCTGGGTTTATATGAAACGACCAGCTATGGCGGTGCTTTGTATGAAGCCATGGAAGAAACGGGCGTTTTCCCTGCATATATGCTGAAAATGGTGCGAATGGGGGAAGAAACGGGTTATCTGGAGTCTGTGTTCCATTCTTTGTCTGTCTATTATGAGGAACGCTGCAGAACGGAACAGGCGCTGAAAGAAACAGTGGTTTTCCCCATCGTTTTACTGATGATGATGCTGGCGGTGGTGGTGCTTCTGATGACAGAAGTTTTGCCTGTCTTTCAGGATGTCTTCGCCCAGCTGGGGGGCACGCTGTCTCCTGTTGCGCTCTTCTTTTTGAATCTGGGCGTCGCATTGCGCCACGGGAGGGGCGCCTTTGCTGTCATCGGCGTTTTGATCTTTGTCGCCGCGGCCATTATCCTTGTTCATGAACCCACAAGGGCGAAATGGAACGTTTTCTGGAGCAGAAATTTTGCAAAAACAAAGGCAGGCAGACTTTATGAAGAAGCCCACTTTGCTTCTGCCTTATATATGGGCGTATCAGGTGGTTTGAGCATCGACTATGCCCTGGAAATGGCAGGAACCTTTTGCGAAGGAGAGGAAGCCCAAAGAAAAATCAACGCCTGCATGGAGCAGACGGACATAGGCATGCCCTTTGCGGAAGCCATTGGAGAAACTGGGCTGCTGAAGCCCATGTATTGCCGCATGCTTTCCGTAGGTATCAAAACAGGCGCGCTGGATGCGGCTCTGGAAGAAATCAGCCGTCGAAGCCAAGAAGAAGCATCTTCTGCATTGGCGAAGCTGGCGGCGAAAGTGGAGCCTGCGGTGGTCATCCTGCTTTCTGTGGTGGTTGGCGTACTGCTTTTGAGTGTGATGTTCCCTCTGGTGGGTATCATGAATTCCCTGGGATAAGGGGGGTACAGGATGAAGAAGAAAGAAAACAAATTGGTTGGGTTTCTGGCGGAATATGCCATTTCCATCGTGCTTTTTGCGGCGGTGGCGGTGTTCTGCGTTGTTGGTATGAATCATGCAGAAGAAAAACAGCAGGCAGAAGCCCTGCGCATCGCGGAAGAAAGCATCCTGCGGGGAGCGGTCAGCTGCTATGCGCTGGAGGGATTTTATCCGCCCAGTTATGAATATTTGAAAGAAAATTACGGCATCCGTGTGGACGAAGAAAAATATATGGTGTTCTATACCGTTTTTGCCTCCAATATGATGCCCGATGTAACAGTTGTTGAGAAATGAGGGGAGAAGGATGGGAAAACAGTCCCGTTTGCTGGAAATACTGCCGAATGTTTTGCTGTTTTTCCTGTTCACCTGTTGTATGTTCCTCGTCCTTTTGACGGGAGCAAAAATATATCGTACTATTTCCGATGTGATGGAAGAACAGTTCAGTGTCACCACCTGTGTGGGATATGTGACGGCGAAAGTGCGTCATTATGACACAGAGGATGCCGTTTCTGTTGGTATGCTTGGGAATGTGGAAAGCCTGATCTTAAAAGAGAAAATCAATGGGAAAGAATACCTGACCTATCTTTACTGCGCCGACGGAGACCTGATGGAGCTTTTCTGCGGGGCGGAGATGGAGGCCGAGCCCGTCGACGGGCAGAGCATCATGCCTTTGGATGGGCTGGATTTTGATTTAGAAGGAAATATTCTTTCCTTCACCTGTGAAGCAGAGGGAGAGACTGCGGAAGGAGTCGTTGCTCTGCAAAGTGGAAAGGGGGCGGCGGAATGAAGACACGTTCCAAAACACCTTTGTTTCTGATGGAGTTTATCATCATGCTGCTGGTGTTTTCCATTTCTGCGGCGGTATGCCTGCAGGTTTTCACAGGGGCGAAACGTATTTCCGCTGAAAGCCAAAGGCTGGACTTCGCCTGCATGGAAGCCCAGAAGGCGGCGGAATATTGGAAAGCCACTCATGGCGATTTGGCGGAAACGGCGGAACAGATGGGTGCTCTGCCCGATGAGAACAGTTTTTCTATTTTTTATGAGGAAGAATGGCTCCGAATGGAGTTTGTATGTGAAGAAACAGCGGCGGATATCGCCGTTTTCAGCGGAGAAGAGGAAATTTTCTCTCTGGAATGTGAGGCGGTGACGGCGGATGGCTAAGACACCGAAAATTAGCATCGGCATCACATCCATGGCAGTGATCTTATGCGTTCTCTGCCTGACGGTCTTTTCCGTTTTGAGCCTATCCACGGCCCTTTCGGAACGGAAGCTTGCTGAAAAACGGGCGGAAGCTGCGGAGGAATATTATGCGGCGGAACGTACCGCCGCCAAATTGGCAAATGGGCTGATGGCAGCGACGGATGCCGTTGCCTTTGCAGAAGAAAACCATATCGATGTCGTTGAAGAAGGAAATATCTTGATTTTTACATATGAATCTCCCATCGACGAAGGGCAGGCCCTTTCTGTGGCGCTGACCTTGATGGAGGATTGGGAAATGACCCGTTGGCAGGTGGTCTCCACGGCAGAATGGACGCCGGACGATAGCCTGACCCTTTGGGACGGGGAACTGGAAGAAAAGGAGGAATAGGATGCTTTCATTTTTAGATATGCTGCGTATTGCCATCGATGCAGGTGCATCAGATGTATTTATCGTGGCTGGTCAGCCCTTGTCCTATAAAAAAGGGAAAAATATCTTCAAGATGGAAGAGGAAAAGGTGATGCCCAATACTTCCCGTGCATTGGTGGAGGAGGCGTACGCCATTGCCAAAAGAGACCTCACCATTTTGGAGCAGGAGGGGGATGACGACTTCGCCATTTCCGTGCCCAATATGGCCCGCCTGCGTATGAGCGCCTTCAAGCAGAGGGGTTCTTTTGCGGCGGTGCTGCGCGTGGTTTCCTTCGGTATTCCCAATTATAAAGAGCTGGGCATTCCCGAAGAAGTACTGCAGCTGGCAGATACCCAGAAGGGCATGATTTTGGTGACGGGCACGGCAGGCAGCGGCAAATCTACCAGCCTGGCCTGCATCATCGACCGCATCAATCATACCAGAAGCGGGCATATCATCACCTTGGAAGATCCCATCGAATATCTCTACCGCAACGATCAATCCATTGTGACCCAGAGAGAAGTGGGTATCGATACGGCGGATTACGTGACAGGTTTGCGTGCCTGTCTGCGTCAGGCGCCCGATGTCATTCTGGTGGGGGAAATGCGCGACCATGAGACCATCCGCATCGCCATGACGGGGGCGGAAACAGGACATCTGGTGTTCTCTACATTGCATACCGTGGGCGCAGCCAATACCATTGACCGAATCATTGATATTTTCCCGCCCAATCAGCAGCAGCAGGTGCGCGTGCAGCTGGCAATGCTCCTGCAAACGGTGGTTTCTCAGCAGTTGGTGCCTTCCGTAGACGGGGGTGTGGTGCCTGCCTTTGAGATCATGCATGTGAATCCTGCCATCCGAAATATGATCCGCGAATCTAAGGTGCATCAGATCGAGACCACCATGGGCATGGCGGCAGCAGAGGGCATGGTGACCATGGATAATAGCCTGCTTGCTCTTTTCCAGCAAGGGAAAATTACAGTGGATACGGCTCTGCAGTATGCTCTGCACCCCGATATCTTGGAAAAACGTATGAAACAGGGAAGGGGACGATGAATGTATGTCTGATAAATTACGCCGCGCCCTGATGTTCGTTCTGGTGTGCGTATTCCTGGTTTCCGCAGTTTTTTTTGTAAAATATTTTATGGAATACCGAAAGGGCGACAAGATTTACGAGACTGCCAAGGAATTCGTGGTGGAGGCTGGGGACGCAACCACCGCGGAAGAGGAAAAAGAAGAACGTGTTATTGATTTCGCCAGCCTGCAGGCGGTGAATGAGGATGTGTTTGGCTGGATCACCATTCCTGAAACAGGGGTGGATTATCCCCTTTTGGACGGGGAGGACAACAAATATTATCTGAACCGCACCTATGATGGCCAGTGGTCTTCCTACGGCAGTATTTTCCTGGAATTCCGCAATACAGGCATGGACGACCGCCATGTGGTGCTTTATGGACACAATATGGTGAATAAATCTATGTTTGGCGCATTGATAGATTATAAGGAGCAGGATTTTGTCGATGCCCATGATACTGTTGAGATCATATTGCCCGACAGAACGCTGATCTATCATGTTTTCTCTGCCTATACGGCTCATGTAGATTCCCCTACGTACTATATGTCCTTTGCTGATGATGCTGTTTTCCAACAGATGATCGACCATATGAAAGCCAATAGTGTCATTGCTTCGGATATCATACCTACTACAGAAGACCAGATTTTGACCCTTTCCACCTGTACCCCTGCGGGGGCGAAGAAATATCGCTTCGTGGTGAATGCAGTCCTTGCGGAGGAGATTCCAAAGGAAACGAATATCACAGAGTAAAATAAAAAAGACCGAGCCTTTGAAAAAAAGCTTCGGTCTTATTTTTTTCTTAATTTGCTTCGGAAAGGGCATTGTCCATTAGCATCAGAAGCTCCAGCGCGCTGCGGAAGGCAGCGGAGGAACCCTGTTCTGCGTATGTTACCTTTCCCTGCCAGCTGGCATTCTGACGGAAGAGGATCTCCACCTCAAAGGTAGCGAGGGGGAATTTTTTGGAAAAATCTACGGAGGTGGTAAAACCAAAGCCGTTTTTTTCTTCCTTCCCATGATCGAATTGACGCAACTCCATTGCCTTTTGGGGATAGACCAGAGAATCGGAAAGGAATTCCAGGATGGTGATAAACTGCATCACATTTTCGAACACGATATCGGTTTCAAAAAAGGGATTGGAGATGGTGCCCTGCAGTGTTTTATTTTCATAGGAATAGACACGCACCAGCGTGGTCTTCATTTCATAGGGAACAAATTTAACGGGAGTGATCGACATAATATACCTCCTCTTTTGTAAATATCTTTTTATTATTTTAACACAATAGGGTTACAAATTCAACAAAAGAATCGTTATTATAGAGAGATTTAACATTTTTAATTTGACAGAATTTATAACTTTTGTTACCATAAAATAAATAGTTACAAATTTGGTTACATATGATAGGTGAGATGAAAATAAGAGGTTGATGTCCATGAAATCGAAATATTACGTAAAACTTTTTGGGGAATTTTCCATTTCCGATGGAGAGTTTACCATTACAGACCAGGCGAATCGTTCCAAAAAGGTCTGGACATTGTTGGAATATATCCTTGTCCACAGAGACCGTGTGATCTCTCAGAAGGAGCTGACAGATCTCCTTTGGGCGGGCGGAGATACGAAAGACCCTATCAATACCCTGAAGGTGCTGATGCACCGCGTACGCACCTTTTTGAAGGAACTGGGAGAGGACGGCGCCCAGCTGATTTTGTATAAAAAAGGGGGCTACGGCTGGAATCCCGATGTGAAATGTACCCTGGATACGGAGGAATTTGAAAAAGCCTGCCAAAAGGCGGAGCAAACAGCGGAGGAAAGCGAAAAGCTGGAACATCTCCTGAAAGCCATCGGGCTATATGAAGGGGAATTTCTGCAAAAAAATGCTTCCGAACCCTGGGTCATGGAGCTGAGCCATAAATATAGCGTGAAATATCTGCAGGCGGCCACAGAGGCGGCGGAGATTTTGTATGCGTTGGGGCGTTATGATGAGCTGATATCCCTTTGCAGAGAGGTTATCCGCTACCAACCCTATGAAGAAAATTTCTATCTCTATCTGTTGAAAGGTCTTATCGAAACGAAGCAGACTATACTGGCCCTGGAAGAATATCACCATGTATCGGAGCTGTTCTTCCGCCAATTCGGCATAACTCCTTCCGATGAACTGACGGCATTGTATAAGGAAGTGGTGAAGACCACATCCGCAACGGAGCTGAACCTGGAAGTCATTCGGGAAAAACTGGTGGAAGAGTCTGCCCCTGGCTGTTTCTACTGTGAATTTGAATTTTTCAAGATGATCTATCGGCTGGAAAGCCGCAGTGTTGCCAGAACAGGGCAGTCTGTTTATATCGGGCTGATGAGCATAATGAATGAAGCGGGGGACGGCGTGCCCAATCAGAAGATCGTGAATCGTACTATGGATGGGCTGAAGACGGTCATTACCCGCAGTTTGCGCCGTGGGGATGTTTTCACCCGCTATAGCCTGAATCAATACCTTATCATGCTGCCAACAACGACTTTTGAGACCTCCAATATGGTTCTGGAGCGTATCCAGAAGGCATATCGCAGAGAATTCCCCGGTTCTCCCGTAAAGCTGCAGTACAGCACACTGCCTGTAACGCCCCAGGAATTGGAAAAATAAAAAAGAAAACCCCGAGTTTTGATACTCGGGGTTATTTTTGTGCTTATAATTTCGCAATGACAGCGTCAGCAAATTCTTCTGTGCTTGCTGTGCCGCCCATATCCTGTGTCAGGGTTTTTCCTTCGGAAATGACTGCGGATACAGCTTTTTCGATGGCTGCAGCAGCCTTTGCTTCGCCCAGGTGGGCCAGCATCAGGGAGGCGGAGAGGATGCAGGCTGTAGGGTTGATCTTATGCTGCCCAGCGATATCGGGGGCAGAACCATGGATGGGTTCGAAGATGGCACCGTCTACGCCAATGTTTGCGCTGGGGGTCAGGCCTAGGCCGCCAACCAGACCTGCGCACAGGTCGGAAACGATATCACCATAGAGGTTAGGGCAAACCAGTACATCATAATCTTCAGGATGCATCACCAGTCTCATACACATAGCGTCAACGATACTGTCGTTGAATTCGATCTGAGGATATTCCTTGGCGATCTGACGGGCAACGTCCAAAAACAGACCATCTGTGCATTTCATGATGTTTGCTTTATGTACAGCAGTCACTTTTTTTCTGCCTTCGCGGACAGCATAGTCGAAAGCGTAACGGCAGATGCGTTCACAGCCTTTTCTTGTGATGAGCTTGATGCTTTCTGCTGCATCTTCGCCTACCATGTGTTCGATACCTGCATACAGGTCTTCTGTATTTTCTCTTACGATAACCAGGTCGATATTTTCAAATCTTGTGATCACACCTGGATATGTTTTGGCAGGGCGTACGTTTGCATAGAGGTCAAAGGTTTTACGCAGGGCAACATTTACGCTGCGGAAGCCTGTGCCAACAGGAGTAGTGATGGGGCCCTTCAGGGCAACGCCGTTTTTACGGATGGAATCGATGACATGATCGGGCAGGGGAGTGCCATATTTTTCGATCATGGCTGCACCTGCTTCCATTTCGTCCCATTTGATGGCGACGCCTGTGGCTTCTACGACTCTTTTTGCTGCAGCAACGACTTCGGGGCCGCTGCCATCACCGGGGATCAAAGTTACTTTATATGCCATATTATTTACCTTCTTTCGTATAGTTCAGCAGACCGCCTGCCAGCAGGATATCAGCCTGTCTTGCGGAAATATTCAGTCTTGTTGCAAATTCCTTGCCTGTGCGTACGCATGTAACCATGACTTCCTGACCCTTTACTGCGCCCTTGATCTGGTCAGCTGCGTATTTGATGACGAATTCGTCGCCCAGCTGGATGCTATCGTAATCCCATTCATTGACAAATACCAGAGGCAGAATACCGTTATTGATGAGGTTTGCCATATGGATACGGGCAAAAGATTTTGCGATAACGCCTTTTACGCCCAGCTGCAGAGGAGCCAGTGCCGCATGTTCACGGCTGGAACCCTGACCATAGTTCTGACCAGCGATGATGAAACCGCCGCCTGCTGCTTTTGCTCTTGCGGGGAATTCAGGGTCGCAGGGTGTCAGGCAGTAATCTGCCAGATAAGGTACGTTGGAACGGAAAGGCAGCAGCTTCGCATTGGAGGGCATGATGTGGTCTGTGGTGATATTGTCGTCCACTTTGATCAGTGCGCCGCCTTTGATTTCTTTAGGAACCTTTGTGTTTTTAGGGAAGGGCTGGATATTGGGGCCTCTTACCACTTTTACGTCCTTGTATTCGGGAGCGGGAGGAATGATCAGGTTATCATTTACCATGAAATGCTCAGGCATGGAAACCAAAGGAGCTTCCCCCAAAGCGTGAGGATCTGTCACAACGCCTGCCAGTGCAGATGCAACGGCTGTTTCGGGGGAAACGATATATACCTGTGCAGATTTTGTGCCGCTTCTGCCTTCAAAGTTTCTGTTGATGGTACGCAGGGAAACTGCGTTTGTTGCGGGAGCCTGACCCATACCGATGCAAGGGCCGCAGCCACATTCCAGAATACGTGCACCTGCGGAAATGATATCCGCCAGAGCGCCGTTTGCTGCCAGCATGTTCATAACCTGCTTGGAGCCGGGAGCAATAACCAGGCTGACATCAGGATGTACGGATTTGCCTTTCAGCAGGGCAGCTACTGTCATCATGTCTGTATAGGAAGAGTTTGTGCAGGAGCCGATGGCAACCTGATCTACTTTCAGACCCTGGATATCTTTTACCTGTTTGATATTATCGGGGGAGTGAGGGCAAGCCACCAGAGGAGCGATTTCGTCCAGAGCAATTGTCACTTCTTCATCATAAGTTGCATCTGCGTCAGCGCTCAGTTCGATCCAATCTTCGCCTCGGCCCTGGGCATCCAGGAATGCTTTTGTTACTTCATCAGAAGGGAATACGGATGTGGTTGCGCCCAGTTCTGCGCCCATGTTTGTAATAGTCGCACGCTGAGGAACGCTCAGGGATTTCACACCTTCACCAGCATATTCCATAACTTTGCCTACACCGCCTTTAACGGAGAGACGTCTCAGCACTTCCAAAATCACGTCTTTTGCTGTTACCCAGGGGGAAAGCTTGCCTGTCAGGTTGACTCTGCAAACCTTGGGCATTGCCAGATAGTACGCACCACCGCCCATGGCTACTGCAACGTCCAGACCGCCTGCGCCGATGGCCAGCATACCGATGCCGCCGCCTGTGGGAGTATGGCTGTCGGAGCCCAGCAGAGTTTTACCGGGTTTACCAAAACGTTCCAGATGTACCTGATGGCAGATACCATTGCCGGGTTTGGAGAAGTAGATGCCGTGTTTGCTTGTGACTGTCTGAATATATTTATGATCGTCTGCATTTTCGAAACCTGTCTGCAGAGTGTTGTGATCGATATATGCAACGGATTTTTCTGTTTTGACACGGGGGATGCCAATGGCTTCAAACTGCAGATATGCCATAGTGCCTGTGGAGTCCTGTGTCAGTGTCTGGTCGATCTTGATAGCGATTTCCTTACCGGCCACCATTTCGCCGCTTACCAGATGATTTTTGATGAGTTTTTCAGTAATATTCATTCCCATAGTTTGTTCCTCCTAGAGAAAAGATTTATCTTAAAGTAATTTTGCCAGATCGGGGAGCAGTTTTCTTAATGCGCCTTCCATTTCTTCTTCAGAGATGAAGGTCATACGACCATTGTCATACTGATGGTCTACCCATTCTTTCAACACAACAGTGCGGGGGTCGTTTTTGTCGATCTTATCACTGCCTTTCAGTTTCAGGGTCTGATTCAGCCAGTAAGCAACACCCGCCAGGCCGGAGTTTTTATTCACTTCTACGCTCAGAGGACGATTCAGCAGTTTGCCTGTGTTGAAGATGTTGTAGATTTCTTCGTCCTTTGCAACGCCGTCAGCGTGGATGCCTGCGCGGGTTACATTAAAGTCACGGCCTACGAAAGGAGTGCGAGGGGGCACTTTGTAGCCCAGTTCTTTTTCATAGTATTCAGCGATCTCAGTGATGACGGTTGTGTCCATACCGTCCAGTGTGCCTCTCAGGGAAGCGTATTCCATGACCATGGCTTCCAGAGGGGTATTACCTGTTCTTTCGCCAATGCCCAGCAGAGAGCAGTTAACGGCAGAACAGCCATACAGCCATGCTGTAGAAGCATTTACAACTGCCTTATAGAAGTCGTTATGACCATGCCATTCCAGCAGCTCGGAAGGGATCTGAGCGAAGTGGTTAACACCATAGATGATACCGCCGACAGAACGGGGCAGAGTAGCACCGGGATAAGGAACGCCATAACCCATAGTATCACAGAAACGGATCTTTACAGGAACCTGATATTTATCCATCAGTTTTTTCAGCTCTGTTGCAAAGGGAACAACGCAGCCGTAGAAGTCGGCTCTTGTTACGTCTTCGAAGTGGCAGCGGGGGGTGATGCCCATATCCAGCGCTGCTTCAACGATTTCCAGATAGCCTTTGATGGCTTCTTTTCTTGTTTTATGTAATTTATTGAAGATGTGATAGTCCGAACAGGAAACCAGGATACCACATTCAGGCATCCCCATTTGTTTTACCAGTTTGAAATCTTCCTTTGTGGCTCTGATCCAGCCAGTGATCTCAGGAAATTCAAAACCCATTTCACGGCAGGCTTCGATGGCTCTGCGGTCATTTTCGCTGTAGAGGAAAAATTCGCACTGTCTGATCTTGCCATTGGGGCCGCCCAGGCGGTGGATCATTTCGTATAATGTTTTGATCTGCTCTACGGTGTAGGGTGCGCGGGACTGCTGACCGTCACGGAAGGTAGTATCTGTCAGCCAGATTTCATCGGGCACATTCATGGGAACCTGACGATAGTTGAAGGTTACCTTGGGCACTTCGTCGTAGCTGTAGTTGTCGCGGTAGAGGTTGGGCTCTGCTACGTCCTGCAGGTTATACTTGTATCGTCTCAGTTCCAGCAGGTTGGTCTTTTCGTTATAAGTGATCAATGCTATCACTCCTTCTATTGAAATTTGTTTGTCTGATAGAAACAACTGTTTTTGATCGCTTTTTATATTTATAGAATATATCAATAATAGTATTATCTGTCAATAGGAAATGATAAAAAAATCTAATATATGAAAATTTGTTTTAAAATCAACTAGAAACGTTGATTTATCAATCTTTTTGTGTATTTTGTGTAAATTTTTTTTGTATGAAACCGATGCAGAAAAAGAATTTATTAGAAAAATGGAATGGAATCCATAGCTAAAATCGATAGATGAAATGTAACTATAAATCTGTTGCTGAAATCAGAGAAAGAAAAGAGAGGGTACAGTGGAGACATTTATGCTATACTTTGGGAAGAAGAAAAAAAGGAGGAGAGCAACATGGAACAAGAAGAGATGAAACGACTTTTGAAAATCACCTTGGAGATCGTAGAAAAGAAAAACGAAGCTGACGTCACAGATATTTACAAGGCGGCGGGCATCACCGCGGTGGAGGCCAATGCCTTCATCGTCCTGGCGGAGGAGAAAGACCTGGCGGAAGTGGTGGAGATTGATATGTGCTGCGGGGCAGACTATATCATCAAGGGGCTGACGGAAAAAGGGCTGGAACTACTTAAAGAATAAAAAAGAGAGTCGAAAGACTCTCTTTTTTGATTCCTTTTTATTCTTCGCCGTAAACACAATAGGCGTTTCGTTTTTGTTTTGCCTGATAGAGGGCTTTATCCGCCTTCTGGAACAGCTCCTCATAGGTCTTGCCCATATCGGGATACATAGAGATACCGATGCTTTTTGTCACGCCGTAATCATTATCCTGCAGGCGAAGGATTTCTTCTGCCTTTTGCCTGCCGATCTCGATGCCTGTCACATCCAAGAGGAGCAGAACAAATTCATCCCCGCCGAAGCGCGCCACGATGTCCTTTTTGCGGACAGCAGAGGAAAGGTGCTGGGAGAAGGAAAGGAGCACTTCATCCCCGGCCATATGGCCATGGGTATCGTTGACCAGCTTGAAATAATCCAGATCGATGACCATCATGATGCATTTGGAATCCTCTCTGCTTTCCAGCACGCTGCGGCATAGTTCTGCAAAGCGTTTCTTGGAATAGAGCCCGGTGAAAGGATCGGTATAAACGGAGTTTTCCAGGAAATCGATGCGTTTTTTCATATGGTGAATATCGGAAACGATGCCAATCATCTTCTGGGGGACCCCATTCGCCAGGACAGGCGCTACATCCACCTTGCACCATTTGGCGGAGGTATTGCCGGCCTTCAGCCTTGCCTCAAAGGAAATAGAACGGCCTCCCAGTATGCTGCGGAAGGCATTTTCCATGGCATAGGCATCCTCCGGATGGGCAAAATAGCCGCTGACTGCATTCCAGTAGGCTTCCGGGGCAAGTTCGCTGAAAGCGTTGATTTCCCAGATGATATCATCACCTCTTTTTTCGAAGATGCTGTCGGAATTTTCAAAGAATGTAAAAAGTTGTCGTTGCAGATCCACTTCGAAAATGGAGATATCCGCGATTTTCAGCGCAATGGAAAGACGATCTTTATAATTTCTGAGATCATCCAGCAGCAATTTTAACTTTTTATCCATGATCACCCCGCCTTTCCTGCAATATATCTGTTTTTATTATAGCCCCGGATCAGGGCAGTGTAAAGATGAAAAAGTGCTTTTTTGTATTACATGGGATAATAGCCGTCCTCTTCAGGAATATCTTTTTTCTCGGAAAAAACGAAAAAAGGCTGTTCCCTTGCTATTTATTTTTCCTTGTGTTATATTTAACTGTATCCTTCTTTCCCAAATAGAGGGAAAGAACAGATGGGAGAGATGAAAATGACAGAACGTTTTGAGGTGACAGTTCCGGTACCGGGGGGATGCGAGGAACGATTCGCTTATATTTATTTGCCAAGATCCTATTTCCGCCAGCCGGAAAGGAGATATCCTGTCCTGTATATGTTCGACGGGCATAATGTATTCTTTGACGAGGATGCCACCTACGGCAAAAGCTGGGGCATGGAACGCTTTATGAACCGCGCTCATATCCAGATGATCATTGTTGCCGTGGAATGCAGCCACGATCCTGACAACGGCAGACTGAAGGAATATGCTCCCTTCACCTTCCGTGACGGAGAACTGGGCGAGATCGCAGGCAGAGGGAAGACCACCATGGACTGGTTTGCCTATGAGCTGAAGCCCGCCATTGATGAAAACTTCCGCACCCTGCCCGACAGAGATCACACCTTCATCGCAGGCAGCAGCATGGGTGGCCTGATGAGCCTGTATGCGCTGCTGCAGTATAACCACATCTATTCCAGGGCGGCGGCCTTGTCCCCTTCTCTCTGGACGGATGTGCGAAAGGTGAAGAGCATGATCAATCGGGCAAATATTAACCCTCATACTATTTTGTATATGGACTATGGCTCCAATGAATTCGGCAACCATAAAGGCATGCGCCGTATCTATGGTGAGATTTCCGCTATGCTCATGCAGAAGGGGGTACTGCTGGACAGCCGCATTGTGCCCTATGGGGAGCATTGCGAAGCTAGCTGGGAAAGACAGATTCCCATTTTTATGAAGACTTTATTGTACAGGGGATAAAAAACAAGAAAACAAAAAGCAAAAGAAATAAAAAAGAAGATCAAAAAAATAAAAAGCAAAAGAAGAAAAAGAAACAACAGAGAAAAGAAACAGCAAAGAAGTAAAAAGAGAAACACGGAGGCATCTATGAAAAATTTTGTATTTATTTCCCCCAACTTCCCCACAAACTACTGGAAATTCTGCAAGGAACTGAAGGATAACGGCCTGAATGTGCTGGGTATCGGCGATCAGCCCTATGATGAATTGAGCCAGGAACTGAAAAACAGCCTGAATGAATATTATAAAGTAAGCAGCCTGGAAAATTACCATGAAGTTTATCGCGCGGTGGCTTTCTTCATCTTCAAGCATGGCCGTATCGACTGGCTGGAATCTAACAACGAATATTGGCTGGAAAGAGACGCAAAGCTGCGTACGGATTTCAACATCACATCTGGCTTCCAGAATGACGATATCCCTCGTATCAAGTATAAATCCAAAATGAAGGAATACTACAAAAAAGCAGGTCTTTCCGTTGCCCGCTATCACCTGGTGGATGACATGGAAGGCTACAGAAAATTTGTAAAGGAAGTTGGCTATCCCGTGGTGGCAAAGCCCGATAATGGCGTAGGTGCATCCCATAACTTCAAGATCACAACAGATGCAGAGCTGGAAAGCTTCTATGGTCAGAGACATGAAGGCGTGCAGTATATCATGGAGGAATTCGTAAAAGGTCAGGTATGCTCCTATGATGCCATCATCGATGCTAACGGCGAGCCTATGTTTGAAGCAGGCAATGTGACACCCGCTTCCATCATGGATACGGTAAATAATCTGGATCATTCCATTTTCTATATCCTGAAGGAACTGCCTGAAGAAACAAGAAAAGCAGGTCGTGATACGGTAAAAGCCTTTGGCGTGAAGAGCCGTTTCGTGCATTTTGAATTTTTCCGTCTGATGGAAGACCAGAAGGGCCTGGGCAAGAAGGGCGACATCATGGCGCTGGAAGTAAACATGCGCCCCAGCGGCGGCTTCTCCCCCGATATGATGAACTTTGCCTACAGCACAGATGTTTATAAGATCTGGGCTGACATGATTGCCTTCGACGCTTCCACAAAGCCTCTGGGTGAGCATGCTTACTGCGCATTTGCGGGCCTGCGTGACGGCAAGCCCAAGGCAATGAACTACGATGACATTATGGCAAAATACGGCGCACAGATGAAGATGGTAGACCGTATCCCTGATGCGCTGAGCGGCGCCATGGGCAACCAGATGTATCTGGCAAACTTCCAGACAGAAGAGGAAATGAATGCTTTCTTCGCTGATGTGACAAGAGAAAAGTAAGAGATACATATATTTAAGAAAAAAGGACGGGAAACCGTCCTTTTTTGTTGACTTTTTGCTCCGCGGCAAAACCATGAAAAAACCCCCGAGAAAGCTCGAGGGTTTGACGTTCATTATAGAAAGTCCGCTGACGATCATTCCCATTCAATCGTTGCGGGTGGTTTAGAAGTGATATCATATACAATACGGTTCACATGTTTCACTTCATTGACGATACGAGTGGAGACCTTATCCAGCACATCGTAGGGGATTCTTGCCCAATCGGCTGTCATGAAGTCTGTTGTTGTTACGCCGCGAAGGGCGATGGTGTAATCATATGTGCGGAAATCGCCCATAACGCCTACGGAGCGCACGTCTGTGATGACAGCGAAATACTGGTTGATTTCTCTGTCCAGACCGGCTTTGGCGATTTCTTCTCTGAAAATGGCATCGGCATCCTGCAGGATAGCGACCTTTTCTTCTGTCACCTCGCCGATGACACGCACGCCTAGGCCGGGGCCGGGGAAGGGCTGTCTCCATACCAGAGATTCAGGCAGGCCCAGTTCCAGGCCCATCTGACGCACTTCATCCTTGAACAACAGGCGCAGGGGCTCGATCAGCTCCTTGAAATCCACAACGGAGGGAAGTCCCCCTACGTTATGGTGAGATTTGATCACAGCAGAATCGCCCAGGCCACTTTCGATGATATCGGGGTAGATGGTACCCTGCACCAGGAAATCTACCTTGCCGATCTTCTTCGCTTCATCTTCAAATACGCGGATGAATTCTTCGCCGATGGTCTTGCGTTTCTGTTCGGGGTCTGTTACACCTTTCAACTTGCCAAGGAAACGTTCCTGAGCATTAGCTCTGACAAAATGGCAGTCGAAATAGCCGTCGAAGATCTGTTCTACTTCGTCGCCTTCGTTTTTGCGCATCAGGCCATGGTCAACGAAAACGCAGGTCAGCTGCTTGCCGATGGCTTTGGAAACCAGAGCCGCCACAACGGAGGAATCGACGCCGCCGGAAAGGGCGCAAAGAGCCTTGCCGTCGCCAACTTTTTCGCGGATGTGTTTGATCTGGTCTTCGATATAGTTTGTCATCGTCCAGTCGCCTTTACATCCGCAGACTTCATAAAGGAAGTTGCGGATCATTTCGGAGCCCTTGGGTGTATGGTTTACTTCGGGGTGGAACTGCACACCGTAGAAGCCCTTTGCTTCACATTCGATGGCTGCGGCGGGGCAGGTAGGTGTCGTGCCGATGACACGGAAGCCTTCGGGTAATTCTGTTACATAGTCTGTGTGGCTCATCCAGCAGATCTCGTTTTCATCGATGCCATTCAGGAGCTTGCTGGTGTTATCGAATTTCACTTCTGCCTTGCCGTATTCGCTCAGCTCTGCGGCATGGCCAACTTTACCGCCCAGGGTATAGGCCATCAGTTGGCAGCCATAGCAGATGCCCAGCACAGGCACGCCCAGCTCAAACAGGGCAGGGTCTACCTTGGGGGAACCCTCTTCATAAACGCTGTTGGGGCCGCCGGTGAAGATGATGCCCTTGGGGTTTTTTGCCTTAATCTCATCCAGAGATTTTTTCCAGGGCAAGATCTCGCAGTATACATGGTGTTCTCTGACACGACGGGCGATCAGCTGGTTATACTGTCCGCCGAAGTCCAGAATGAGGATCATTTCTTGATTCATCATATCCCTCCATTCAATAGTTTTCGATTTTGAAAATAGTAAAACCGCCGGTCAGGCCGACGGTTCGTCTGTCTTGAATCTTCATTTTTTATATTAGCACAGGTACTCTTTCCTGACAAGAGAAAACAAAAGCCCCATGGTATTTTTTCCGAAAAAACAGAGAAATATCGTGAAAAAATTGTAGGCTGCGGGAGGGGGAAATCGGATGAGATATCTTGCGGTTTTTTGTAAAACAATGTATACTGGATTTGATTTTTGTTTCTAATCATTCTTTTACCAAAAAAGAGGAGGAAAAGTTTTGAGTTTCATCGAAAAATGCTTCAAATTGAAAGAAAACAACACGACCATGAAGACTGAGGTCATGGCTGGTCTGACTACCTTTATGACCATGGCGTACATCCTGGTAGTCAACCCCAGTATTCTGTCTGTTACAGGCATGGATTATGGCGCAGTGCTGACAGCCACATGTATTGCTTCTGCTCTGGGTACATTCTTTATGGCACTCTTTGCCAACTATCCTTTCGTATTGGCTCCTGGTATGGGTCTGAATGCATATTTTGCCTATACGGTAGTTCTGCAGTATGGTTACGGCTGGGAAGTGGCATTGGCTGCAGTATTTGTGGAAGGTATCATTTTTATTGTCCTTTCTGCAGTAAATGTCCGTGAAGCCATCTTTAACGCCATTCCCACAAATATGAAAAAAGCGGTAAGCGTTGGTATCGGCATGTATATCGCTTTTATCGGTCTGCAGAATGCAGGTGTTGTTATAAATAACGCTTCCACCTGTGTTGGTTTGGGTGATGTTAGAACCGTCCCCGTTGCTTTAGCACTGATTGGTACTATCATTACTTTAGTATTGGTTATTAGAAAAGTAAAGGGTGCCCTGCTGGTTGGTATCCTGGTTACATGGTTGCTGGGTATCATCTGTCAGCTGACAGGACTGTACGTAGTTGATGTGGAAGCAGGCGCGTATTCCCTGATCCCTACAGGCATCATCTCCGCACCTCCCAGCATTATGCCTGTTGCTGGCAAACTGACTTTCTCCGGTATTTCTATTTTTGACTTTATCGTAGTCATCTTTGCATTCCTGTTTGTTGACCTGTTTGATACACTGGGTACATTGATCGGTGTCTCCACAAAAGCAGGTTTCCTGGATAAAGATGGCAAACTGCCCAAGATTAAAGGCGCACTGTTCGCTGATGCGGCGGCTACAACTCTGGGCGCTGTTCTGGGTACATCTACAGTAACAACATTCGTAGAATCTGCTTCCGGCGTTTCCGATGGCGGCAGAACCGGCCTGACAGCATTTACTGCAGGTATCCTGTTCCTGATCGCACTGCTGTTCAGCCCTCTGCTGACGACCATCCCTTCCTTCGCAACAACACCTGCCTTGGTAGTCGTTGGTCTGATGATGGTAGAAAATGTATCTGATATTGAATTTGCTGACTATACAGAAGGTTTCCCCGCATTTATGACCATCCTGATGATGGTTGTATGCTACAGTATCTCCGAAGGTCTGGTATTCGGCGTTATTTCCTATGTATTGCTGAAATTCTTCAGCGGAAGAAAGAGCGAACTGAATCCTGTGATCGTTGTGATCGCGTTCCTCTTCTTCCTGAAGCTGATCCTTGCCTGATTTCGCCACTTGCTTTCGTTGGCAAAAGTGATATAATGAGCGTAACGAAAGGAAACGGCTCTGTATTTTTTACAGAAACATAAGAATATCCTTTTTGGGATAGGAAGGAAGTATACTATGAAAAATCTTTTGGTTGCGCAGTCCGGCGGTCCTTCTGCAGCGATCAATGCTACCCTGGTGGGCGTTGTGGAAAAAGGTCTTGCTGATCAGAATATCGATAAAATTTATGGCGCGAAAAACGGTATTATGGGCATCCTGACGGATAAGCTCATCGAATTGAACGACAAGCTGGCAGACCCTGAGACCCTGCAGCTTCTTTGCCAGACCCCTTCTTCTGCCTTGGGCTCCTGCCGCATGAAGCTGTCCCATTGGGAAGAAAGCACCTTTGAATACGATAAGATCATTAAGGTCTTCCGTAAATATAATATTGGCTATTTCATCTATATCGGCGGCAACGATTCCATGGATACAGTCAAAAAGCTATCCGGCTTTTGTGAACGCATGCATATCGATGATATCAAGATCATCGGCGCCCCCAAGACCATCGACAATGACCTGATGGAAACAGATCATTGCCCCGGCTTTGGCTCTGCGGCAAAATATGTGTCCACCACTATGTCTGAAATTTCCTGCGACTGCAATGTATATGCCCAGCCCTCCATCACCATTGTGGAGATTATGGGCAGAGATGCAGGCTGGCTGACAGCAGCTTCCGCCTTGGGTAGGCTCAATGGCGATACCGCCCCTGATTTAATTTATCTTTGTGAAAGACCCTTCTTTGTAGACCAGTTTTTGGATGATGTGCGGGCGAAAATGGAAGAAAAACATTCCATCATCATTGCCGTCAGCGAAGGCATCAAAAATGAAGAGGGCGATTATGTGACGGATACTCTGAAGGATAGGGCAGTCGATGCCTTTGGTCATAAGATTTTAGCGGGTGCGTCCCGTTATCTGGAGGAGATCTTGCGTTTTGAAATCGGCTGTAAGGTAAGAAGTATCGAGCTGAATGTGATGCAAAGATGCGCTTCCCATGTGGCTTCTGCTTCTGATATCTATGAATCCAGGCTGATTGGCTCCGCAGCGGCAGATTATGCCATCAGCGGCGGCACAGGCAAAATGGCCTGCATCAAGAGAACCTCTACAAAGCCTTATCGTTTTGAGATCGACTTCGTGGATATTGATCAGATTGCAAATCAGGTGAAAACAGTGCCTGATGAATGGATCAACCCTGCGGGCAACGATGTGACCCAGGAAATGATCGATTATCTGCTTCCCCTGATCCAGGGAGAATTGCCCTGTACCTACAAAAACGGGGTTCCTGTGCATCTAAGACTCTATTAATCTATAAAAAGAAAGAGCTATGCAAGTGCATAGCTCTTCTTTATGTTCGGAATAAATTCAGGAAATTCTGTCCATACTCCTCCCAAGAGGTGGTACTATGCGAAAAGCAATCGTTGTGGCAGCATTAGCCAGCTTTCTGATCTGTCTCTTTGCGGGATATTACGTTGCCCTTTGGATGGGAGAAAGAGATAAGCAGATTGCCGCAGGGGCAGAAATCAGGGAAGTGATCCGCACACAGAAGCTCATCAACGCCCAGACGAAAATGATTTATCAGTATTTTTACACCAGCGACCGGGTAACGAAGGAGCAGATCGAGCTTGCCCCTGATTTCCTGCAGGGGCTGGATCTGGAACAACTGAAAAGCATTTATAACGGCTGGCAGATCGTTTTCTTTTCTCCTGAAAAGGTCATCCTCCGCTGCTCCATTGAAGGCATGAGCAGCGAAGCCTATATTCTTGGGGAACAGGACGGCTGTCTGGCGGTATTTTATGAGGATGGGAATAAAGCCATCCATTTGAAGGAGAAGACGGAACTGCCCCTTTCCGCTCTGCCGGAGGGGGAAGCAAGGCAGATACGGGAAGGGCTAAGGGTAACGGGAGAGGAAAACCTGGCGAAGATATTGGCAGATCTGATGAGTTGATATAAGCGTAGAAAATAATAATTAACATAAGATGCTAAGTTGCCATAAGTAATTTTTATTTTTATTAACTTTAACTGGACTTTTTTTGACCCACATGATATACTAACTACGTGAAAACTCCCCAATATTTTCACTATGTACTATGATTTAAATAGTACCGACCCAATAAGAAATACCTTCTCTTTTGAAGAAGAGCGACCATCGGCAGGTCGCTCTTCTTCATTTTTTAGGGGTAATTTTTATTTTTTTCTAAAAAATGAAGTAGAATCTAATCGATTGACATAGATAATATTTACCCATTATAATAGAAAAAGTGAATAAATATAAAGTTAAGGTGGTGTAACTATGCCAGAGCAGATCGCATCCGGCTTCAGCCTGACTGCGGATGATTTCCGCATCCAGTCTATATACAGCGACGAAACAAAACAATTCCGCTCTCCCGCAGAGCCTTTGTCAACAGACGAGGTGGAGATTTCTATTCGTGTGGGTAAGGGAACTTTTTCCGCCATTTTCCTATGCACCGATGAAAGGGAATATCTGATGGAGGAAACGGAGGAAGACGGAATCTTTGAATACTATAAGGTGACTTTGCCCCCTACGGAAAAGAAAACGACCTATTACTTCCGCCTCCAGCATGGCGAAGAAGTTGGATATTATACAAAATATGGATATTTTGATGAATTCAAAAATGAAGGGCAATTCCAAATCATCCGCGATTACCAGACCCCAGATTGGGCGAAGGGCGCGGTTATGTATCAGATCTATCCCGACCGTTTCTGTAACGGCGACCCCTCCAATGATGTGAGAACCAACGAGTATGTTTACCTGAACCACCTGGTGGAACAGGTAAAAAAATGGGATGCCCTTCCTGCGGCGACGGATGTGAACCATTTCTATGGCGGCGACCTGCAGGGCGTCATTAATAAGCTGGATTATTTGGCAGATCTGGGCGTAGAGGTCATCTATTTCAACCCCATTTTTGTTTCCCCCAGTAACCATAAATATGATGCCCAGGATTATCACCATATAGACCCCCATCTGGGCAAAATCGTCCGCGATGGCGGCAGACTGCTGAACAATTGCGCTACAACCAACATCGGCGCAAGCATATATGCCACAAGAACGACCCGCGAAGAAAACCTGACGGCTTCCGACAAGCTTTTTGCCCAGCTGGTGGAAAAAGCCCATGAAAAGGGCATTCGCGTGCTGGTGGATGGGGTATTCAACCACTGCGGCGCTTTCCATAAATGGATGGACAGAGAAGGCTTTTATAAAGGCGAAGGAAAAGGCGCGTTCCAGTTCAAGGACAGCCCCTATCGTGATTATTTCTATTGGAAGGAAGACGGCACCTATGAAGGCTGGTGGGGCTATGAAAACCACCCCAAGCTGAATGAAGAGGGCTGCCAGGAGCTGAAAAATGAGATCCTGGAAATCGGCAAAAAATGGGTGTCTGCTCCTTTTAACGTGGATGGCTGGCGTCTGGACGTTGCTGCCGACCTGGGCAAGACCTCCGAATTCAACCATCATTTCTGGGCAGAATTCCGTGATACTATCAAAGAGATTTCCCCCGATAAACTGATTCTGGCGGAGCATTACGGCGATGCCACAAGCTGGCTACAAGGCGACCAGTGGGATTCCATTATGAATTATGACGCCTTTATGGAGCCTGTTACCTGGTTTCTGACGGGCGTTTCCAAGCACAGCACGGAAAAACGGGACGATATGTATAACGATGCCGATATTTTCTGGAGAACCATGATCTATCAGATGGGTAAGCTGCCTTCTCAGGCTATTGCAACAGCTATGAATGAGCTTTCCAACCATGACCATTCCCGCTTCCTGACCAGAACCAACCGTTGTGTCGGTAGACTGGAGACAGACAGCAGCGAAGGGGCGGAAAGAGGCACGGACAAGGCAGTTCTTCGCGAAGCTGTTCTCTTGCAGATGACCTGGAACGGCGCACCCACGGTCTATTATGGGGACGAAGCAGGCCTTGCAGGCTGGACAGATCCCGATAACCGCCGCACCTATCCCTGGGGCAAGGAAGATAAGGAACTGATTGCATTCCATAAGAAATCGATTCATTTAAGAAAAGAAAATCCCGTTTTGAGACACGGCTGTCTGAAACATCTGGTTGGAGAATACGGCGTGATCGCTTATGGCCGTTTCGACAAGGATAATAAATTTATTGTCGCACTGAATAATACGGAAGAGAACAAGAATATTTCTGTTCCCGTATGGCAGATCGGCATGTCGAAGGAAAGTACTCTGGAAAACTGCCTGATGACCAGCTGTGAAGGTTTCTCTGATTTCCATTTCCGGTATCCTGTGAAAAAGGGCGTGGCGGAATTGAACATGCCTCCCAAGAGCGCAATGGTATTGAAGGAAGTGTGAGAATGAATATCCTTTTTGAAGATGAATATATTCTGGCGGCAGTGAAGCCCCAGGGCATGCCTTCCCAGGCGGATAAAACGGGTGACCCTGATTTGTTATCGGAACTGGAAAACCATATAAAACAACCTTTGGGTTTGCTTCATAGACTGGACAGGCCTGTGGGCGGGGTGATGCTTTTTGCGAAAGAGAAGAAAGCTGAAGCCATTCTGTCAAAGGACCTACAGGAAAACAGGCTCAATAAACGATATCTGACTGTTCTTTGTGGCAAACTTCCTGCAGAAGAAGGTACATTGAAGGATTATCTTCTAAAAAACGCCCGCACGAACCTTTCCGAAGTCGTTTCCAAAGATAGAAAGGGCGCAAAAAAAGCGATTTTACATTATAGGAAGATTGCTGAGAAGGAAACAGATATAGGCTGGCTGACTCTTGCCGAAATCAAACTGGAAACAGGCAGACATCATCAGATTAGAATACAGACCTCCCATGGAGGCTTTCCCATCTGGGGAGATAAAAAATATCATAAAAATTTCCCTAAACGGGGCAAAACGGATATCGCCCTCTGGTCTTATAAATTAGAAGGCATCCACCCCAAAACGAAAGAGCCCTTTACCTTCACCGCAAAGCCCGAAAAAGAGCCTTTTTCCCTTTTTGCAGAGGAATTAAGGGATTTGTAAGAAAACAGGAGAAAGTATCCTTTGCATTTTACGGTAAGATGTATTATAATGTGGGATATCCTATAAAAATAAGCGGAAATAAAAGAACACGAAGATTTCTAACGAAACCTCCAGTAGTTCTTTTATTTTCTCACATAAATTAGCAATCACAACTTTGGATGGCTAACAAATTGAGTGAGGAAGGTGAAACGAAATGCAAGGCAAATATACGAAAAAAGCGAAAGACGTTCTGGCACGGGCAAAGGACGCCGCTGCCAAGCTGGGCAATGAATATGTAGGTACAGAGCATATCCTTCTGGGGCTGACCCTGGTACAGGAAAGCGTTGCCGCAAAGGCCCTGGAAAGCCAGAATGTGACATATCATCAGGTGATGGAACGCATCGCGGAAATGAATAAGGGAAAGACAACATTCTATGTTCCTTCTGATCTGACCCCTCGCGCGAAGCGTGTGGTAGACTTGAGCCTGCAGGAAGCCCTGCGTATGGGCACCAATTACGTGGGCACAGAGCATATCCTCATCGCCCTTCTCGGGGAAACAGACACCCTGGCTGTAAAGCTGCTGACAGGCCTTGGCGTGAATATCCAGCATCTTTATGAAGACATCATGCTGATGCTGGGGGAAAGCGAAGCCCAGCCCGCAGGTGACATGGGCATGCATCATAACCCCGAAAAAGAGGAAAAATCCGCCACAGAAACACTGGATAAATTCAGCAGAGATCTGACTGCTATGGCAAAACAGGGCAAATTCGACCCCATTGTTGGCAGAGATAATGAAATCGAACGCATCGTTCAAATCCTGAGCAGACGCACTAAAAACAACCCCTGCCTGACGGGTGACCCTGGCGTGGGCAAAACTGCCATCGTGGAAGGGCTGGCGCAGAAGATAGCGGAAGGAAATATCCCCGATACCCTGAAACAGAAGAAAATCGTTTCTCTTGACCTGTCTGCTATGGTAGCAGGCTCCAAATATCGCGGAGAATTTGAGGAACGCATGAAAAAGGCACTGGATGAAGTCCGTGCCGCAGGCAATATCATCCTTTTTGTGGATGAAATTCACACCATCATCGGCGCAGGTGCAGCGGAGGGCGCCATCGATGCTTCCAATATTCTGAAGCCTGCCATGGCAAGAGGCGAGATCCAGCTCATTGGCGCAACGACATTGGAAGAATATCGCAAACATATTGAAAAAGATGCGGCCTTCGAACGCCGTTTCCAGCCTGTTCGCGTGGAAGAGCCTACAGAAGCCGTTGCTGTCCAGATGCTGACGGCTCTGAAAGATAAATATGAAATGCACCACAAGGTAACGATCTCTGCAGAAGCATTGGAAGCAGCTGTGAAGCTGTCTTCCCGCTATGTTTCCGATCGTTTTCTGCCAGATAAGGCCATCGATCTGATCGATGAAGCTGCATCCCGTCTGCGCCTTTCCGTCTATACGGCCCCTACAGCTGTCAAGGAACTGGAACAGCGTATCGCAGAAATGGAAAAAGAAAAGGAATCCGCCATCAAGACAGAAGAATTCGAAAAAGCGGCAGAAGTGAAGAAAGCACAGGATGCACTGCGCGTTAGCCTGAAAGCAGCAAAGCAGGCATGGGAAACAGGCAACGATACGGAGCCCATCGTAACAAAAGACGATGTGGCAGAAGTGGTTTCCCGCTGGACAGGTATCCCCGTGCAGAGCATGAAGGAGGAAGAAAGCCAGCGGTTGCTTCGCCTGGAAGAGACACTACATCAGCGTGTCGTTGGGCAGGAGGAGGCCGTCAAAGCCCTTTCCAAAGCGGTGCGCCGCGGCCGTGTCGGCCTGAAAGATCCTAACAGACCCATCGGCTCCTTCCTGTTCCTGGGGCCTACGGGCGTGGGTAAAACAGAGCTTTCCAAGGCTTTGGCGGAAGCCCTTTTCGGGGATGAAAACGCCATGGTTCGCATCGATATGTCTGAATATATGGAAAAGCACAGTGTATCCCGTATGGTAGGTTCTCCTCCGGGCTATGTGGGCTATGAAGAGGGCGGTCAGCTCAGCGAAAAAGTGCGCCGCAATCCTTATTCCGTTGTCCTGTTCGATGAAATCGAAAAGGCTTCTCCTGAAGTTTTCAACGTCCTGTTGCAGGTGCTGGATGACGGTCACATCACTGATGGTCAGGGCAGAAAGGTAGACTTCAAGAATACCGTTATCATCATGACCTCCAACGCCGGGGCACGCACCATCGCCGCACCCAAACGTCTGGGCTTTACCAGCGTGGAAACGGCAGAGCAGAGCTATGAGCACATGAAAAAAGGTGTCATGGATGAAGTGAAAAATATCTTCAAGCCTGAATTCCTGAACCGAATCGATGACATCATTGTTTTCCATCCTCTGGAAAAGGGCGATATCGTGCAGATCGTGAAGCTGATGACGGATACTCTGGCAAAACGGGTAAAAGAAAATATGGGCATCACTGTTTCCTTTACGGAAAAGGCCATAGAAAAAATCGCGGAAGAGGGCTACGATAAGGCCTACGGTGCAAGACCCCTTCGACGGGCCATCCAGTCCAAGATCGAGGATGCCTTTGCGGAAGAGTATCTGCAGGGCAAGTTCCATGCAGGGGATAAAGTTTCTGTTGGCCTGAAGACAAATGGTTTTAACTTCCGTGTTGTGAAATAAGAACAGAATTTTATGTAAGAATTAAGAAATTTTGACTATACCAAAAAAATGTTTTGTGGTATAATTATATAAATCATATAGCCTGCTGATTTTGGGCTGTATGAGCGATAATGGCCAAGGCGTTTGGGGCAGGATGCATAATCTGCCCCAGGCGAAACACAATAGAGAAGCGAACTGGAGGTACTGAACATGGCAGTAATCGAAGAATTGATCAGACAGGAAGACAACGGCACTATCAGCTTCGGCAATCACCTGATGGATGAAAAGAAAAAAGTTCTGGATTTCGAAGTAAACGGCGATCTGTATAAAGTGAAAACATTCAAGGAAATCACAAAACTGGAAAAAAACGGCAAAATGCTTCTGGAAGCAGTTCCCGGCGCAACCGTACATAATTTCGAAATGAACGAAAAAGGCGCACACTTCACAGTGGAAGGCGATGAAAACGTTCAGATCACAATGGAACTGGAACCTGAAACAGAATACAAGATTTTGATCGACGATGTAAACGTTGGCAAAATGAAAACAAACCTGGCAGGTAAAGTAAACTTCAGCGTAGAGCTGGGTAAAAATGCACCTTCTGTTGCAATCGAAAAAATCGGCTGAGAAACACCAACGGGACTGTAACCTGATACGTTACAGTCCTTTTTTCATTGAGGTGGAATTATGAAAGTCAAAACAGTATATAAATGCTCCAATTGTGGGTATAAAAGTTCGAAATGGGCAGGAAAATGCCCCGATTGTGGAGAATGGAACACGATGGAAGAAGTGGAAGAAGTGAAAAGTGGCGCAAAAATGGCGAAAGCTGTGTCGAAACAGCCCATCTCTCGCCTTTCTGATGTGGAAACGGGGAATGATCAGCGTCTTTTGACGGGCATCACGGAATTTGATCGTGTTATGGGCGGCGGCATCGTCCGCGATTCTGTCACCATCATCACATCTCCCCCCGGCGGCGGCAAATCCACTTTGTCCCTTATGGCGGCTTCCGCTCTGGCGAAGCAGGGCTGTCGTGTGCTTTATGCATCCGGCGAGGAAAGCGACAGCCAGATCAAAAGCCGCGCCGACCGTATTCTGGAAAATATTGAGCAGAATATCTGGATATTAGCAGATACTTCCATGGATAGAGTACTGGAAGCAATTTCTGAAATCGACCCCGACCTTATTATATTGGATAGTATCCAGACCTTCTCTCTGTCGGAATTCCTGCCTTCCCGGGCGGGCAATCCCACACAGACTATGGAGTGTGCCTCGGCCCTGGTGGCTCAGGCAAAAAATAAGAAGCGTCCCCGTGCTGTTCTGATGATCGGGCAGATGAACAAAAGTGATGAGATCGCAGGCCTTAGAGCATTGGAGCATCTGGTGGATGCTGTTCTGGTTCTGGAAGGGGAAGGTGCAGATGAGCTGCGCTGTCTGGTGGCAACAAAGAATCGTTTCGGCAGCACGGGCGAAATGGGCTTTTTCACTATGACAGAAACAGGTCTGGCTTCTATTGATAATCCTTCCGCATATTTTGTAACGAAGAGGGGAAAGGGCGATGCGGTTTCCGGCAGTGCCATTGCCGTGCTGAAGGAAGGCTCCCGTCCTGTCATTGCAGAAATTGAAAGTCTGGTTTCTCCATCTTTTACCCCATATTCCTCTCGCATCAGCGAGACTATGAAAAAGGACACTATGAATACTCTTATTTCCATTCTGGAACAGAGGGGCGGTATCAAGCTCTATGACAAAAATGTAGTAGTGAAAACCACTGGTGGCTTACATTTGAAGGAACAAGCGGCGAATCTTGCTGTCCTGATGAGTATTGCTTCTTCCGTTTACGATAAGCCCATTCCTGCAAGCTGGGCGTTCATTGCGGACGTTGGCCTGACGGGAGAGTTGAAGCGTGTCCCTTCCATGGAGACTCGCGTAAAGGAGTTGGACAGAATGGGCTTCGAAAAGGTGTTCATTCCTGCAGGCGGCATGAGAGACATCAATTTGGAGAATATCCAGGTGGTTGAGTCAAAATTTTTGTCACAACTTCTAAACGGTGTCTTTGGTAAAAAGGGAATTGACTGAAAAAATGTTAATTTTGTCTACAGCACATAGACATAAGTATTTCTTATGAGAATTCCTGAGAAATTTTAGTTTACGAATAGGCAATCCTGTATTATAATAGGGAGAAACTATGATTTGGTAAACTTAGCCAAAATGGTATTTGAAAATAAAGCGTTATGTACAAATAACGGAAAGAACGAAAAGGAGGTATTCCCAATGCAGAACGTGAAAATCAAAAGATATAAAAAAGTTCTGGTTGCAAACCGTGGCGAAATCGCCATTCGTGTTTACCGTGCCCTGAACGAACTGGGCATCCAGACAGTCGGTATTTTCTCCAAGGAAGATAAATACGCGCTGTTCCGTACAAAAACTGACGAAGCTTATATGCTGAATCCAGAAAAAGGTCCTTTGGACGCTTATCTGGATATCAAAAATATCATTAAAATCGCAAAAGCAAAGGGCGTAGACGCCATCCATCCCGGCTATGGCTTCCTGTCGGAAAACCCTGATTTCGTAGAAGCCTGCAAAAAGGAAGGCATCGACTTTATCGGCCCTGATGTAGATGTTATGTACAAAATGGGTGATAAGATCTCCTCCAAGAAAATGGCTATCGAATGTGGCGTGCCCATCATCCCCGGTGTTGACTATGCCATCCGTAATCTGGATGAAGTGATGGAAGTTGCGGAAAAGGTCGGCTATCCCGTTATGCTGAAAGCCTCCAACGGCGGCGGCGGTCGTGGTATGCGTATCGTTAATTCCGCAGAAGAAATGCCCAAGGAATTTGACGAAGCAAGAAACGAAGCGAAAAAAGCCTTCGGTGATGATAAGATTTTCGTGGAAAAATATCTGCGTGACCCCAAACACATCGAAGTACAGGTGCTGGGCGATAAATACGGCAACGTTGTTCACCTGTTCGACCGTGACTGTTCCGTACAGCGCCGTCACCAGAAAGTAGTGGAATTTGCGCCCGCTTTCACAGTAAGTCAGCCTGTTCGTGAAAAGATCCTGGCAGACGCCGTTCGCCTGTCTAAGCACGTAGGCTATAAAAACGCAGGTACTCTGGAATTCCTGGTAGATGCTGATGAAAACTACTACTTCATCGAAATGAACCCCCGTATCCAGGTAGAACATACCGTTACAGAAGAAGTAACAGGTGTTGATATCGTACAGGCGCAGATCCTGATCGAAGAAGGCTACCCTCTGTATGCACCTCAGATCGGTCTGGCTTCTCAGGAAGATGTACAGTGCAACGCATACTCCATCCAGCTGAGAATCACAACAGAAGACCCTTCCAATAACTTCATGCCAGATACAGGCAAGATCAGTGTATATCGTTCCCCCGCAGGCAACGGTATCCGTCTGGACGGCGCTGCTGCCCATGCAGGCGCTGAGATCACACCTTACTACGATTCCCTGCTGGTTAAGATCATCGCCCGTGACAGAACTTTCCGCGGCGTAACAAATAAAGCCATCCGTGCCATCAAGGAAACTCGTATCCGTGGCGTAAAAACAAATATTCCTTTCCTCATCAACGTGCTGCAGAGCAAAACATGGAGAGAGGGCAAATGCACTACAACATTCATTGAAAATACACCCGATCTGTTCCATTTCGTTCCCGGTCAGGACAGAGCAAGTAAGATCGCTGAATTCATCGGCAACCAGATCGTAAATGAATCCAAGGGCAACAAGCCTCAGTTCGATCCCATTATTGTTCCTTCCTTCGGCAAGGCAGAAAATGGTACAACGATTAATGTACCCGGCGCAAGAGATAAATTCCTGGCAATGGGCGCAAAGGACTTCACCCAGTCCATCCTGCAGGAAAAACGCCTGCTGGTAACAGATACGACTATGCGTGACGCCCATCAGTCTCTGATGGCAACAAGACTGCGTACCAATGACCTGGTGGCTGCAGCTCCCGCAACCAATATGGCGATGGCCAATGCCTTCTCCGTAGAAGCATGGGGCGGCGCAACCTTTGACGTTGCCTATCGTTTCCTGAAGGAATCCCCCTGGGTTCGTCTGCAGCAGCTGCGCGAAGCAATGCCAAACACTCTGATCCAGATGTTGCTGCGTGCTTCCAATGCCGTTGGCTATGCAAACTATCCCGATAACGTGGTTCGCGAATTCATCAAGGTTTCTGCAGAACGCGGCATCGATGTGTTCCGTATCTTCGACTCCCTGAACTGGGTGGAAAACATGAAGATGCCCATCGAAGAAGCTCTGAAAACAGGCAAGATCGTTGAAGGTGCCATCTGCTACACAGGCGATATTATGGACCCCAACGAAACAAAATACACACTGGACTACTATGTAAGAAAAGCGAAAGAACTGGAAGAACTGGGCTGCCACATTTTTGCTATCAAAGACATGGCAGGTCTGCTGAAGCCCTATGCAGCTAAGAAGCTGTTCAGCACCCTGAAAGAAGAACTGAACATTCCTCTGCACTTGCATACTCATGATACAACAGGCAATGGTGTAAGTACGGTTCTGATGGCTGCGGAAGCAGGTGTGGATATTGCTGACCTGGCGATCCAGTCCATGTCCTCTCTGACAAGCCAGCCCTCCATGAATGCTGTTGTGGAAGCACTGAAGGGCACAGACAGAGACACAGGCCTGGATGTGGACCAGCTGACAGAGCTGAGCCACTATTACCAGGGCGTTCGTCAGATCTTCACAGGCTTCGAATCTGAAATGAAGACACCCAACACAGAAATCTATAAATATGAGATCCCCGGCGGTCAGTATTCCAACCTGCTGGCTCAGGTAAAAGCCATGGGCTCCGCTGACCAGTTCGAAGAGATCAAACATCTGTACAAAGATGCTAACGACCTGCTGGGCAACATCGTTAAAGTAACACCTTCTTCTAAAGTAGTCGGTGATATGGCGATCTTCATGTCTAAAAACGGTCTGACAAAGGATAATATCCTGACAGAAGGCGCAGAGCTGTCTTATCCCGATTCCGTAGTGGATTACTTCCTGGGTAATATCGGTCAGCCCGAAGGCGGCTTCCCCGAAGACCTGCAGAAGATCGTTCTGAAAGGTCAGAAACCCATCGAGGGCAGAGCAGGTGCGCTGTTGCCTCCTGCAGACTGGGATGCCATTGCGAAGCATCTGGTAAATAATCACGAATGGAAAAATCCCAACTCCAGAAATGTCATCTCCTATGCCCTGTATCCTAAGGTATACGATGACTACACAGATCACTGGGAATACTATACAGACGTATCCAAACTGAGCAGTGATGTATACTTCTTCGGTCTGGCGAAGGGCGAAGAAACTTCCATCGAAATTGGCGAAGGTAAAGAGATCATCATCAAATATGTTGATATGACAGAACCCAACGCGGAAGGCTTCCGCTCCCTGACCTTTGAAATCAATGGCGTAATGCGTGAGATCAAGGTTCTGGATAAGCATCTGGAAGTTAAGAGCGATGGTAAACTGAAAGCAGATAAGAACAATCCTTTCCACCTGGGCTCTTCCATCCCCGGTACAGTATCCAAAGTACTGGTAAAAGAGGGCGAAGAAGTGAAGAAGAACCAGCCTCTGCTGACAGTAGAAGCAATGAAGATGGAAACATCCATCGTTGCCAACCAGGACGGCGTGATCGACAAGATCTACGCAAAGGAAGGCGAAAAAGTAAACCAGGGCGACCTGCTGGTTTCCTTCGTACAGGAAGGCTAATCATATTAACTCAAAATCAAAGGCACACTCCAATGGGGGTGTGCTTTTTTTGTCGTGCACACGCTTCCTCTGATTGTCCTACATGAAAAAATATGGTATGCTGAAGGCGTGATTTGACGAACTTTAAAAAAGGAGGATGTATCAAATGAATTGGAAAGAAAAATTTAGCGGAAAAATTCTAACTGCTGATGAAGCAGTTCTTCATATCAAATCGGGAGATACCATCTCCATTGCCCATGTGGGCTCCGAGCCCTATGCTCTGGTGGATGCCCTGGCCAGAAATGCGGAAGCTTTTGAAAATGTGGATATGCACCTGATGCTTTCCCTACGGAAGGAAGAGCCTCCTCTGGCGCCGGGGATGGAAAAACACCTGCGTTTCTTCGGTTATTTCCTGGGCGGCAGTACAAGAGGGGCCGTAGCCGATGGCCGTGGGGAATATCTTCCCTGTTTTTTCCATATGTATCCCCGTATGCTGACGGAAAGGGGTGGGCTGGATGTACTGCTACTTTCCATTTCCGAGCCGGACGAGCATGGCTATTGCTCCATGGGCCTTGGCATCGATCATCTGCCCTGGGCAAAGGATAACGCCAAGTTGATCATCGCTCAGATGAATAAAAACATGCCCCGTGTCATGGGGGATTCCTTCATTCATTTGCGCGATATCGATATCATCGTGGAAGAGGATACAGCATTGCCTATCCTGAATCCTCCCGTAATCACTGATGTGGAACGGAAAATAGGGGAATACTGCGCTTCTCTGGTAAAGGACGGTGATACCCTACAGTTGGGTATCGGAGGTATCCCTGATGCAGTGGTGACCTTCCTGAAGGATAAAAAAGACCTGGGCCTTCATACAGAAATGGCGGCAGAGGGCATCGTTGACCTGATCGAAAGCGGCGTCATCAACAATAAACGAAAGACCATCAATAAGGGTAAGAGCATCGCTACCTTCGCTGCAGGCACCCAGAAATTGTATGATTTTCTGGATAACAACCCCTGCTTCGAGCTGCGGGGCGTAGATTACGTCAATGACCCTTACGTGATCGCCCAGAATGATAATATGGTATCCATCAATTCCGCCATTCAGGTAGACCTGATGGGGCAGATCAACGCAGAAGTGGTAAAGGGCATGCAATTCAGCGGTGTAGGTGGTCAGGTGGACTTCATCCGTGGCGCCACCATGAGTAAGGGCGGCAGAGCTATCATCGCACTGCCTTCCACGGCGGCAGGCGGAAAGATCTCTAAAATCGTGCCTTTCATCGACCATGGCGCTGTTGTAACGACGCCCCGTACGGAGATCAATTACGTAGTAACAGAATATGGCATCGCCCAACTTTGGGGCAGAAGCCTGAAGGAAAGGGCAAAAGCCCTCATCGCCATCGCCCATCCTGATTTCAGAGAAGGGTTGGCAGAGGAATACGAAAGACGTTTTCACGAAAAATTGTAAACAAAAAAGCACCTCATTTGAGGTGCTTTTCGTTTTTCGAGAACTTATCTGCCGATAGAGCGTCTATATGCTTCCACTTCTTCGTCTGTCAGGGGTTCCAGTTCCTTGGGGTCCATCCATCTTACCCAGATACGATCCTGCATTGCAGCAACATCCAGAGGTGTATCGAAAGCATCGGGGTCGATGGGGATTACTGTATCATTGTCGCCATTGAACATGATCTGGAAGGGTTTGTATACGCCGTCTTCAAATACGATCATATCAGAAGAGTAAATGTTCAGCGCGCCGCCTTCGCTCAGCAGATGTTTTTCCAGAGATTCCTTGTCGGGGAAGGTAACGATCATCCAGTCGCCCTTCATATCGGAATAATCGAACAGCTGCAGGCCGTGGAAATCGATTTCTTCATCGCCTGTCATGCCCTTATTATCATCTGCCTTACCTTTCATTGCAACAGGAGCGCCGTTTTTACCATCCTTCAAAATCTCAGTACCGGGGATGAAAGCGTTTGCAAAGCCATTGATCTCGTTTGTTCTGAACTGAGAACGGATCTGTGCGATCATACCGTAATCACTGCTGTCATAGCAGATCTCAGCAACTTCTGTCCAGAATTCTCTTAATGTTTTGATCATATCTATTACCTCCATATCAAATCAAACTCATTACCTATTATCATACTAGCATTTTGTTCATTCTGTCAATAGATATTCGCGTGGTTGTGTCATTTGAAAGTAATGTTCAGGGATCTTTCCGCCGAAGATCAGGTCTGCCAGCATGATCTTTCTTTCCAGTGTCAAGGCTTCCTGATACAGAGGGTTCACGATCTTCAGCTCTATAGATACATCCAGCCATATTTTATAGTTGATCTGATTGATGCCAACAGAAGAAAAATCCGTTTCATAATCCACTTTTGTTGACCCCATGGGAACCAGCGTGAAGGAGACAGCAGGCCCCCTGTTGGCAAAAAAACTCCATTTTGTCGCCGCGCCTATGGGAATTTGTATCACTTCGTCGGGTAATTCATTCAGTCCCTTTGTTACATCCCGGCTGAGGAGGGCGCAAAACCGATTGACCAGAGCCGTATTGGCTGTGTAGCTTTCCCCATCCTCGCTGCGCAGCAAAAGGGAAGAGGCGGAAAAGTCCCCATCTGAAAGGATCTCCGTCGTGGCTTCATCAATGATCTGATTTGCCAAAGCTCTGCATTGCATATGAGAAATTTCCTGCAAAGGCGGCAGAAAGCGGCTTTCCAGAAAAGAAAACAGCAGAAAAGAAAGCAGGAAAACCCCTAAAAAAAGAATCAGTAAATGATGATTTTTCCATTTTCGTTGTTTTTTTCGCATAGGTCAGCCCTCCCTTTTTATGATATGAAAAATAAGGTGGCCTCATGTTTTTTTCAGCGGTGTGGCAGGCTGCTTTTCGGCTTTTTTCGGCGGCTGGAAGAAAAAATTAACAAAGCACAGCAACACAACACTTGATAAATTTGTGAAAATGTCTTCCTTTTGCCGAAAAAATTTGTTATAATCATAAAGTATAATGTTTGTAAAATGGCGGAATATGGATTTTATCCAGACCGTTTCGGCTTAACTTATGGACACAAACAGGAGGCTTAAAATATGAGTGAATCCCAACACAGGAGGAGTTCCTCGAATCGTTCCGGCAGCAGAACAGGCGCTGAAGCAAGACGCTCTTCTGGCTCTTCCAGAAGCACTTCTCAGCGAACCAAACGAACATCTTCCTCAAATACATCAAGCAAAAAACGCAGAAAGCGCAGAAAGAAACGTACCGTAAATGGTAAGATCGGGAAAGTATTGCTGGTCGTTGCTGTGGTGATCGGCTTTGCCGTTGCCGGCGCTGTTCTGGGCACTGTTTTCGGCATCCTGCAGAGCACGGATATGCTCAACACATCCGATGTTATGCCTGATTCCTACACCTCTGTCATCTATGATGCGGATGGGGAAGCAGTAGATAAGCTGCATGGCTCGGAAAACCGAGAATATGTGAAGCTTTCTGCTATCACCACGAATATGCAGAATGCAGTCGTTGCCATCGAGGACAAGCGTTTCTACGAACATAATGGTATTGACATGCGAGGCATCATGCGTGCTATGCTCGAAAACGTAAAGACGATGAGCTTCTCTCAGGGTGCAAGTACCATCACCCAGCAGGTCATCAAAAATGAAGTGCTGACCAATGAAAAGAGCATCACCAGAAAAGTGAAGGAACAGTATCTGGCAGTCTCTCTGGAAAATGCCCTGGAAAAACAGCTGGGCTCCAAGGAGGACGCAAAGAAATACATTCTGGAACTGTATCTGAATACGATCGCTCTGCATCATGGTCTCCATGGTGTAGAAGCAGCATCCCAGTATTATTTTGGAAAACATGCCAGCGAACTGACTCTGGCGGAGTCTGCATGTATTGCAGGTATCACAAAGCATCCCAGTAAATATGCGCCTGACGTAAACGAAGAAGAAAGCCGCAAGCGTATGCTGACCGTTCTGGATAAAATGCTGGATCTGGATATGATCACGCAGGCAGAGCATGACGCAGCTGTGGCAGAGGATGTTTACGGACATCTGATCTGCAAGGAAGCATCTGAAGAAGAGGGCAATGCAAAACACAACTGGTTCGTAGAAGCAGCTGTGGAACAGATCAAAAAGGATTTGGTAGAAAAGAAAAACATGACAGAAGCCCAGGCTTCCAATCTGATTTACAGCGGCGGTCTGCAGATCCATACCACTATGGATACCGATATGCAGGCAACGGCGGAAGCAGCCATGAAGAACGATAATCTCTTCCCTGCAGGGGATGGTTCCATGGATGTAACCTATCTGATTTCTGTATTGGACACGGAAAATCCTGATGAAAGCAGCAATCAGTCCCATTATGAAAAGAATACAACTGTGACCAGCCAGGAAGAAGTAGATGCCTTTGTGGAATCCGTAAAAAAAGAACTGCTGGATGAGACTCATACACTGGTTCTGGATAAACTGACTGTTTCCAAATCCCTGCAGGCGGCCATGGTCATCATGGACCAGTCTAATGGCGAAGTAAAGGCGCTGGTAGGCGGCCGCGGCGAAAAGCCCGGCGATTCCGTCTTCAACCGCGCCACACAGGCACTGCGTCAGCAGGGTTCCACAATGAAGCCTCTGGCGGCTTATGCACCTGCCATCGATACAGGCCTTCTGATGCCCGGTTCCATCATCATCGATGAACCCGTTACCTATGGCAGCTGGTCTCCCAAAAACTGGGACGGCAAATATATCGGCCCTACAACAGTCCGTCAGGGTATCTGGCACTCCATGAACGTGCTGGCAGTCAAGACCTTCACTATGGTCGGCGCTGATACAGCCTATGAATATCTGCTGGACTTCGGCTTCACCACTATCGATGAAAGAGATAAGGCAGCCACAACAGCACTGGGCGGTCTGACCCAGGGTGTTTCCGTTCTGGAGGAAACAGCGGCATATGCATCCATCGCCAATGGCGGTACCTATTACGAACCCATGTTCTACACTGTGGTATATGACCATGATGGCAACGTGCTGCTGGATAACGAAGATCAGGAAAGCCACAGAGTTCTGAAAGAAACAACAGCATTCCTGCTGACAGATATGATGCGTGACGTTATCACCAAGGGTACCGGCGGTCAGGCCGGCATCAGCGGCATGAACGTGGCAGGTAAGACAGGTACGACCAATGACACCATCGACCTGACCTTCTATGGCTATACCCCCTATTATACTGCAGGTATCTGGATGGGTTACGATACCCAGAAAGAGATCAAAAATGCAGGCAATGCCCATTTGCGTATCTGGAAATCTGTCATGACGGATATCCATTACGATCAGGGCCTGAAAAATAAAGAATTCGAAAAACCTGACGGTTTGACGACACGTTCCTATTGCTCTGCAAGCGGTTTGACCCCTACAGAACTGTGTAACAGCGATTACTATGGCTATGGCACCCACAGCGACTATGTGACCACCGATTTCAAGGGTGACAGCAGCGGCACATGCACTATGCATAAATCCTATATCATCTGTAAGGAAAGCGGCAAAATCGCTTCTCCCAACTGTCCGACAGAAAGCACAGAGCAGGTGGTACTTGCAGTGGATGCTAGCGGCAATATCGAAGGCAAGCCTTCCGAAATTCCAGAAGGCAAGCTGGATATTAACGTGAGCGAGGTCTGCGATGCGGCCCATACAGGCGCAGCAATCATACTCGATCCTTCTGTTCCCACAGACTCTGGCGCATCCGATCCTGGCTACAGCGATCAGATCCCCGATGACGATATGTGGAGCAGCAATGACTTCGGTATCCAGTAAGAAAGAAAAGAATTTAAGGAGAAACAACATGAGCGAACAGAATATTTTAGCCACCATCGATGGTGTGAATATCACAGATGCGGAGGTTGATGCATATATCGCAAATCTGCCTCAGGAACAGAAGATCTATGCGGCAAATCCTCAGTTCAGAGAACATTGCCTGAAACAGATCCTTGCTATGCACTTGTATGCAAAAATGGCAGTGGAAGAAAAAATGGATGAAACAGAAGAATTCAAATCCATGATGGCAACAGCCAAAAGAGATATTCTTGCCCAGCTGGCGGTGAATAAAGTCCTGAAGGATGTAGATGTGACAGAGGAAGAGGAAAGGGCATTCTATGAAGCAAATCCTCAGCACTTCACAAAGGGCGAAACTGTACACGCAAAGCACATCCTGGTGGATGATGAAGAAAAATGCAATGAGATCATGGCAGCCATCGCAGAAGGCGGTGTTTCCTTTGAAGATGCTGCAATGAAGTATTCTTCCTGTCCCTCCAATGCCCAGGGCGGCGATTTGGGTGAATTCGGCAGAGGCCAGATGGTTCCCGAATTCGATCAGGCTGCCTTCGCGGCAGAAGTTGGTCAGGTAGTGGGCCCTGTAAAAACACAGTTTGGTTATCATCTGATCAAGGTGGAAGATAAGAAAGAGGCATCTGTTGCTCCCTTTGAGGAAGTAAAAGACCATATTCACAACAGTCTCTTCCAGCAGAAACAGAATCAGGTCTACACAGAAAAATATAAAGAACTGCACGAAAAATATATGAAATAAAACAAAGAAAGGAGCTGTTCCTATAGATCAGCTCCTTTTTGATTGCAAAAAGAACCCCTCGCTGCTTTGCGAGGGGAATTTCTTATTCTTTATTCAATTGATCCAGCGCATTTCTTACATTGCTGATCTGGTTGGAATCAGGGAATTCGCTGATGATCTTATTATAATATTTCTTTGCATTTTCTGCATCGCCATCTTCTTCTGCGATCTTCGCCAGGTAATAGATGGCATCATCCACGAAGTTTTCATTGCTGGTGTAATTCAGGGCTGTTTCCAGATATGTTTTTGCTTCTGTAAAATTGTTGCTCAAGAATTGGCTCTTGCCTTTTGTATAGTAGGAATCTGCCGCCTTGGGGTAGGCTGTCGTCTTCACGGAATTATATTTTGCCAGATCCTCTTCGCTGAAGCTTACGGTATCGATGGAATCTAATGTCGTTACGCAGGCTTCATAATCGCCGTCTGTCATCTGCGCCACGGCTGTTTCCAGCAGCTCCAGGTTCGCCTGTTTATTTTCTTCGCTGCGCAGCAGCTTGTTTTCTTCCTGCAGCTTTGTCAGTTCTGTACGCATGGCAAGAACCTCTTCCGGTGTCATATCCGTTTCGCCGGCATAGTTTTCCACAGCCGTTTCCAGCTCCTTAATCTTCGTATTCTTACCTTCATTGATGGCAGGAACGATCAGAACCAGGATCACGATAGCCGCCACCGCAATACCTGCCAGGAAAGCCAAGAGATCGCGTTTTTCCAATACGCTGTTGGTCTTTTCTCTTCGTTTATAACGGGGGATAGGGGGATTGCTGTCAGTCTTCTTCACGCTGATGGCGGACTTTGCTGCCTTAGGCTTATCCTGTACCTTCAGGGCAGAAGGGGCAGGGGAATTGCCGATCAGCTGGGCATAATGCAGGGCAAGGGGATTGTGAATATCTCGTTTCAGCACGATATCGTTGAAGTGTTGGGCACGCTTGATATTCTTATCCTCGATGCAGCAAAGGGTCATCAGGTTATAGGCATCCAGAAAATCTGGATTATTGTCAAGAGATTTTTTCAGCTGGATGATGGCAAGGTCATCGCTGCCCTGTTTCAGGTATGTGATGGCCTGGTTATACATACGCACAGCGTCGTTACATTTTTCCATTTCTCTGCCGTTTTTCTGCAGAAAATCGATATAGCCTGCGGCAGCGTTGCCTTCGGGCAGGATGGAAGTGCTGACGATCCAATGTTTCAGGGCATCACCAATACGGCCTGTTTCGCAATAGATCAGACCCAGCAGGTTTCTTGCCTGTACGTTATTTTTATCAAAAAGAAGGCTCTGTTCCAGATTCGCCGCTGCACCGGAAAGGTCTCTTTCCTCCGCCAGTTTGATAGACTCATTATACAGGCGGATGGACGCGTTGCGCGCCTTACGGAACACATATACATCGACCCCACAGTCGGGACAATGGCAGCCCTCAAAAAATTCAAAACCGCAATTCGGGCATTTCATGACATTCGCTCCTTTGTCTTAATCCTGTGTGGGTGTCTGTTTTTTCTCTTTCGCAATATGCTGCAAAATATCTAGTAAGTCCTGCATCTGGGAAGGGTGCAGGGATTCTTCGATCTGGTCGATCTCCATGATAGGCTGATATCTGCTCAATTCATCTTTAAAATTAAACACGGGACATTCCTCCGTTTCATCTGCTTCTGTTGGTGATATAGGTTCGCATGGCGCCGATCATATAAAGAGATCCGCAGCAGAGGATGATGCCCTCTGCAGGGGTGAGGGAGAGTGCTTTTTCGTAAGCATCCTCGATTTCTTTTTCCGTATAGATGGTGCCGTTGTGATTGGAAATGGAACGGGCCAGAGTAAATACATCCAGCTTTCGTTCACTGTGGGGTTCTGTCAGAATGACAGAATCCGCATGGGGGAGGATATGCTCCGCCATTTTGTGATATTCCTTGTCTCCCAGAACGCCAAGGATCAGGGTGACTTTTTTGTCCCTGAAATAAACGGAAAGGGACTTTGCCAGCTGATGGATACCATCTTCGTTATGGGCGCCATCTAGAATTACCAGAGGCTCTTTTCTGCAAATCTCCATTCTGCCTGCCCAGTGAGCATTTTTCAGACCTCTGCGGACAGCTTCCTCAGAAAGCTGCAATCCTCTTTTCTTGAGGACTCTGCAGGCTTCCAGAACGGTCACGCAGTTGCTGATTTGATAAGAACCCAACAAAGGCAGTTCCACTTTTTCCAAAGACATCGATTTATTTTTGACAGAGAAAACAGACCCTTCCAGTGTTTGCGAAGCGACATCGATCTCTGCGTCATTCAAACAATAGAATGGAGCATCCATTCGGTCTGCTGCATCCTTCACCATATTATATACTATTTCATCCTGGGAATACAACACCACAGGGCAATTTTTCTTAATGATACCTGCTTTTTCCGCGGCAATTTTCTCAATGGAATCTCCTAAGAAATCCGTATGGTCGATGCTGATGGACATGATGAGGGAAAGGAGGGGTTCCGCCACTATGTTCGTGGCATCATATCTGCCCCCAAGACCTACCTCCAGGATCAGTACATCCACCTTTTGCTCCGCAAAATAATGGAAGGCGACTCCTGTGACGATCTCGAAAAGGGTAGGCACCGCCTTGCCTTCCGCCGCCAGTTCTTCGCAGATATTCTTCATCAGGGTAATTTCCCTCGTAAAATCTTCATCAGAAATTTCTTTGCCGTTGATAAGGAAACGCTCGTTGTATTTTTCCAGATGGGGAGAGGTATATGTCCCGACACGGTATCCTGCTTCTTTCAGGATGGAAGAAAGCATGGCAACAGCAGAACCTTTCCCATTCGTCCCTGCAATATGGATAACGGAAAGCTTCTGTTGTGGGTTCCCAAGCCTTTCACAAAGACATTTTATGCGTTCCAGCCCTGGTACAGAACCAAAGCCAACTTCTTCCTCTAAATAATGAATACACTCTTGATAATTCACGGAAGTTCTCCTCTCGTTTTTAATGCTTTTTTATTATAGCATAAAAAAGATACAAAAACTTCACTTTTCCTCTGTTTCCAAAAAACTTAAAGATTTCGAAAAATATTCGTCATAATTCTTTGATAGAGAGAAGAAAAGGTTGTCTGCAAAGGGAGAAAACTGTATAATAATATGATGGAATAAAGAAAGGAGCATCATTTATGGATGATAGATTTGATAGAGAAAACGAATATTCCGATACAAGATATCCTCGCAGGGAAAGCTCCTCAATAGATGGGAATACCAGATATCCCGTCAGGGAAGAACGTCGTCCTCTGCGCAGTTCTCATCAGGAGCAGACATGCATCCCCAAAAAAGAAGAATTTGTAACGGGGCAGAACAGCTTTGCGGAATATGAACAGCGGGCAGCCGCAAGACGGGCGGAATTTACCCAGGATACCCCCTATGGGGAGGAGCCCCGCAGAGCGGAGCGTGCCATGAGAGCGGAACGCCCCGAAAGAGAAACAAGAAGCAGCAGAAACCACGCCTCTGCATCTCATGGAAAAAATCACGGAAAGGGCAAGCACCGCAAAAAACGCCATCTGACAGGCTTTGCAAAGGGTCTGATCGTGCTGGTGGTGGCTTTGGTGATTGGTATCCTGTCCTTTACCTTTATGAATCACCTGATGAATCCCCCTACAGAGGAATTGGAGATGAGCGGACAGACTGTAACTATCACCATCCCTGAAGGCGCAGGCACAGAGGATATCGCCAAAATTCTGAAAGAAAACAAACTGATCGGCAGTGTATTCGGCTTCAAGCTGACTAGTAAGCTGGAGGGCTTTGACGGCACCTATAAACAGGGTACTTACGAAGTGGATACAGGCCTGACGAAGCGCCAGATCATGGAGCTTTTGCAGAGTGGCAAGGTGGCGGCTGATCTGAAGATCACCATCCCCGAAGGCTATACCGTAAAACAAATCGCAGAAAAGGCGGCGGAAACAGGTATTTGCACCGCTGAGGAATTTATCAGCGAATGTAACAACGGCACTTTTGATTATGATTTTCTGAAAGACCTGCCCGACAGAGAATATAAATTGGAAGGCTACCTCTTCCCTGATACTTATTTCCTGCATGAAAGCATGACAGCCCATGATATTATCGATGCCATGCTGGCTCGTTTCGACCAGATGTATACAGACGAATATCAGAAAGCCGTGGAAAAGAGCGGCCATACCCTGGATGAGATCGTGACCGTGGCTTCCATGGTGGAAAAAGAGATCAAGCTGCCCGAAGAAAGAGCCACAGCAGCAGGTGTTATGTATAACCGCCTGAGAGATGGTATCACACTGGGCATCGACGCTACAGTGCTTTACGCAGTGGGCAAAACAAGCGGAGAATTGACACAGGACGACCTGAATATCGATTCCCCTTACAATACCCGCAAAAACTACGGTCTGCCTCTGGGTCCCATTTCTAACCCCGGGGAATCTTCCTTCAAGGCAGCCCTTTACCCTGAAGAACATAACTACCTGTATTATGTCGTGGAAGCAGTGGGCAAGGATAACCACGTTTATTGCGAAACCTACGATGAATTCCTGAATGCAAAGGCAGCATATAACGCCAGCGCACAGTAAGAAATAGGAGAGAAGAAAATGAATTACGTAACTGATGATACAATGAATGCCTATCTGCGTACGGTACAGCCTATGTATGACGGCGTTCTGGGTGAAATTCAGAAGGAAGCCATTGCGGCGGAGGTGCCTATCGTGCCTCCTGAAGTGGCCCGCCTGCTGAGTGTTCTGCTGACCATGCAGAAGCCCAAAAATATTCTGGAAATTGGCACAGCCGTTGCTTTTTCCGCAGGGCTCATGTGCCGTTATCTGCCCGAAGAAGGCACAGTGACCACTATAGACCGCTATGAAGTGATGCTGAAGGATGCTCGTGTGAATATTAAGCGCATGGGCCTGGAGGATAAGATCAAAATCCTGGAAGGGGACGCGGCGGATATCCTGCCTACCTTGGAAGGCACCTATGATGTGATTTTCATGGATGCGGCGAAGGGCCAGTATCAGGCTTTCCTGCCTCACTGCCTGCGCCTTTTACCTGTTGGCGGTCTCTTGATCGTGGATGATGTTCTGCAGGGCGGAACCATCGCCCAGACACGCTTCAGTGTGCCCCGCAGACAGCGCACTATCCACAAAAGACTGAGAAACTTCCTGTGGGAAATTACCCACAACGATGCACTGGAAACCTCTATCGTCCCTATCGGTGATGGCGTTGCCCTGTGCTATAAAAAGAAAGAAATCGAGTTCAAAGAACCCGAAGCAGAAGGAGATACTGACGATGCAGAATAAGAAAAGACTGGAATTGCTGGCACCTGCAGGCGATCTGGAAAAGCTGAAGATTGCTGTGCTTTATGGTGCGGATGCGGTATATATCGGTGGGGAGGCCTATGGTCTGCGCGCCAAAGCGAAGAATTTCGATATCGACACCATGGCGGAGGGGGTCAAGTTTGCCCATGAACATGGTGTAAAGGTATATGTAACAGCAAATATTTTCGCACATAATAACGATTTCGAAGGCATGGCGGAATATTTCAAAGCAGTGGAATCCATTGGCGTAGATGCGCTGATCATTTCCGACCTGGGCGTGTTCTCCATTGCAAAGGAAGCTGTTCCCAATATGGAAATCCACGTTTCTACCCAGGCAAACAACACAAACTACAAATCCGCGCAGATGTGGCATAAACTGGGCGCGCAGCGTGTTGTTGTTGCCCGCGAGCTTTCCATGCAGGAAATCAGAGAAGTGCGTGATAATATCCCTGAAGATATGGAAATCGAAGCCTTTGTACACGGTGCTATGTGCATTTCCTATTCCGGCAGATGCCTCTTAAGCAATTACCTGACAGGCAGAGATTCCAATAAGGGCGAATGTGCCCATCCCTGCAGATGGAAATATCATCTAGTGGAAGAGACCAGACCCGGCGTATATATTCCCATCGAAGAAAACGAAAGGGGCACCTATATCTACAATTCCAAAGATCTTTGTATGATCGAACATATTCCCGATATCGAAAAGGCGGGTATCTACAGCCTGAAGATCGAAGGACGCATCAAAACTCCTTTCTATGTTGGTACGGTCGTAAAAGCCTACAGACAGGCCATTGACGATTATTACACAGACCCCAAGCTGTACGAAGAACGTCTGCCTTATTATCTGGCAGAGGTTTCCAAGGCAAGCCATAGGGAATACACAACAGCCTTCTACTATGGCAAACCCGACGGCAACCAGCAGGTATATACAAACAATTCCTACATTCGTGAATATGATTTCATCGGCATGGTGCAGGAGGACTGGGATGAAGCAACAGGTTTTGCCGTTGTGGAACAGAGAAATAAATTCTCTGTTGGAGAGGAAATCGAGGTAATGCCTGCAAAGGGCGATTCCTATGCCATGGTAGTGACAGAAATCGTAAATATGAACGGCGAAAACGTGGAGTCTGCACCTCATCCCCAGGAAATTCTGAAAGTGAAATTCGACAAGCCTGTTAAAAAGTTTGATATGCTCCGCAAAATTCCCACGGATGTAAAATAAAAAAACTTGATTTTCTGTCGAAATAAAGATATTCTAATAGTATCTAAACGAAGGACAAGGTAAGATTTTATGGAATTAACACAATGTATCAACTATTTATTGACAACTTCACAACATACTGTTTTCCAGTATTTGAGCGGAAAACTTTCTGAATATGATCTGACACCTTCTCAGTATGGCGTGCTGAGCTGCCTGTGGCAAAGGGAATTTGCAACACCGAAGCAGATTTCCGAGATTCTTTGCCTGGAAACCTCTACGATCTCCGGTGTTCTGGACAGAATGCAGAAAAAAGGGCTCATCGATCGTGTCATCAACAGAGAAGATAGAAGAGAAGTTCGCGTTGTGCCTACAGAAAAAGGCCAGCAGCTGCAGGAACCTATCACAAAGATCATTGATGAAGTAAATGAGGAAGTTTTGAAATGCTTCACGGAAGAGGAAGTTACATCGCTGAAAAATGCATTGCGCGTCATTGCGGACGGCAGCCATTTTAAATAAAGAAGAAACGGGTCTGGTTTATCGCCAGGCCTTTTTTAATGAAAAAAAGAAGGGTGATATGTAGCAGGGCAAAGCCCTGTTTATTCACTTAATGCGGCATTGAGCTTTTTCAATGCCTTTTTTTCGATGCGGGAAACATAGGAACGGGAGATACCCAACCGTTCCGCGATCTCCTGCTGGGTCAGCTCATCTCTATTCCAAAGCCCATAGCGCAGGATGACGACGATACGCTCCCGTTCGGAAAGCCTTTCCTGCACAGCCCGGAGCATTTTTTGGGATTCAATGGAAAAATCCAGTTGGTCAGCAAAATCAGGCGTGTTGCTGTTTATTACATCTAACATGACAATCTCGTTGCCGTCCCGGTCTGTGCCGATGGGCTCATGGAGGGAGATGTCATTCTGAAATTTCTTGGAAAACCGCAGAGACATCAAAATTTCATTTTCAATACATCTGGAAGCATACGTGGCTAAACGTATGCTTTTTTCATTGTCATAGGAAAGGATCGCCTTGATAAGCCCTACGATGCCGATGGAAATCAGCTCTTCCGGATCTCGCTGGGGATTATGATATTTTTTTGCAATATGGGCCACCAGCCGCAGGTTATGCATAATCAGCTCCTGCTTGGCGGCTTCTTTTTCTTCGTCGATACTGTTTTTGAACTGCAAAAGCAATCGCTGCTCCTCTTCCTTCGACAGGGGCCTGGGGAAGGAGCCTGAGGAAGAAAAGGCACACAAGAGGGGGATGCAGATAATCAGAAACACGAAGCACACCTCCGTTTCAGGGGATATTTTATCTTATGGGGAAGATGTGTTGTCTGTGCGTGTCTGAATGGAAGTTTTCCTGTCCCAATTTTGCAGGGCTTGTCGAAGGGAAAGGAAAGTTGCGGCGAAAAGAGAAAAAAAAGAGCATCGAATCAGCTATCATTTTGGAAAAGGAGGAATTTTTATGGAATTGAAATTCAAACGGAAAAACAAAACACTTATCATACTGATCGCAGGGGAGATCGATCACCATACCTCTCAGGAGCTTCGTCGACAGACGGAAAGCGCCCTGGAGCAGATGGGCGGAAAAAACATTATCGTTGGCTTTCAGGAGGTCACTTTTATGGATAGCTCAGGCATCGGGGTGATGATCGGACGATATAAGCAGATACAGTCTTTGGGCGGGCGCATCGCCATTTCCTGTCCCAATAAAAAGATCGAAGAAATCATTCACCTTTCAGGATTGTCCCGCTTATTGCCGTCCTTCCCATCCCTGAACGAAGCTATTGCCTATACGGAAGGGAGGGAAAGTGATGCAGTTTGATAACAAAGCACAGGTCTTTTTCAGTGCAAAGTCGGAAAATGAATCTTTTGCCCGTCTCTTTGCCGCAGGCTTCCTAACACAGCTTGACCCGACCATCTCCGAGATGACGGACATCAAAACCGCCGTTTCCGAAGCAGTCACGAATGCCATCATTCATGGATATGAAACCCGGGAAGGAATGGTAGAACTCTTCTGCGGCTATGTGGGCAGGCACATCTACATAGAGGTAGCGGATAAAGGAAAGGGCATCGAAAACGTAGCACAGGCACGGGAACCTCTCTATACCTCCAAACCTGAAATGGAACGTTCCGGCATGGGCTTTACCATCATGGAAACCTTCATGGAACGTGTCCGCGTCGAAAGTAGGGTGGGCGAAGGTACCCGTATCTTTATGGAAAAAACTCTGGCAAAGGAGTGATCCCATGGAGCATACCTATGCGTGCATCAGAAGGGCACAGGCGGGCGATGCCGCCGCGAAGGATCAATTGCTGCAGGAAAACAGCGGCCTCATCTGGAGCGTTGTACGGCGTTTCCAAGGGCGGAGTGAAGCAGAGGATCTGTATCAGATCGGCGCCATTGGGCTTTTGAAATGTATCGAAAAATTCGATTTTAGCTATGATGTGAAATTTTCCACTTATGCCGTTCCCATGATTATGGGAGAGATCAAACGATTCCTGCGAGATGATGGGACAGTGAAGGTCAGCCGCAGCCTGAAGGAGCTTTCCTATCGTGCAAAGAAGCTGCAGGAAAAAGCCCTGCAGGAGGAAAACAGAGAATTGACTCTGCAGGAAATGGCAGCCCTTTTAGAAGTAGAAAAGGAAGAACTGCTTTTAGCTCTGGAATCTGGCAGGGAAGTGGAAAGCCTTTATGCATCTCAGGGCGGAAACGGCAACAATGCACCCCTGCAGCTGATAGATAAACTGGCAGATACGACAGAAAATGATAAAATGTTGGAGCGGCTTTCTTTAATGGAAGCCCTGGAGCATCTGGACGCAAAGGAACGGCAGATCATCACCATGCGGTATTTTCAAGACAGGACACAGTCCGACGTGGCGAAGTATATCGGCATTTCTCAGGTGCAGGTCTCTCGTATCGAAAAGCGGGTCTTATCCCGAATGCAGGAAAGTCTGAAATGAAAAAAGCAGGAACCCTCCAGAGTTCCTGCTTAATTTTTATATTAGAGCTTTCTGCCACATTTCGGGCAGTATTCATATTCAGGGGTAAGCAGATAGCCACAATCGGGGCAATTATTTGTTCTGCTGGTATCCATCCCAACGATGGTCAGATCTTCCTCTCGCAAAGTCACATTTTCACCATGCTCGATAGCTTTGCCCAGCTCCTGATCGATGGAATAGACTGTATTGCAGCAATTGGAAACGGCATAATACTTTTTGCCCCACTTGAAAAGAGGAATAAAAAAGAAGCTAAAGTAGGTATAGACCATAAAAACAGAAATACTGCTGTAGCGTCCGCATTTTTTGCAAATCATGGTTTGTCTGAAGAAATCAAAATCCTTTCTGCCCTGGGCGATCCCGCCGATAAATATCATAAAAACACATCCTGTCGTTTTTTTAAAGAATTCATTTTACAAGTTCTGGTTAACATGATAAAATAATTCCAGATGAAATGCAACTATTTTCCAAAGGAGGGGAGAGCATGAAAATTTCTCGTTTGGTTGTAAGCGCAGTATCTCTGGCTGTTTCTGCAGCACTGCTGACTCTGAGCATCATTGATCTGATCCGCAATGATGAATATTAATTTTTGAATAAAATTTGAAAAATAGGAAAAACTGTTGGTAGTTATTCCGGAAAAAGCAGGTATTTGGCGGGGGAAAAGCAGCATTTTGCATTAATTTCTTTCGCCAAAACTTTTGTCTATGTATTTTTTCGGAAAATAGACAGTTTTTTCTATTTTTTTGTTGTGAAAAAAAATTTTTGTGGTATACTATGGGTGATAGGACATTTTTGATGCCGAACTACAAAAAATGTCCCACATAAAAAAGGAATGATTGAGGAGGAATTTATTATGGCAAAAGTTGGTATTAATGGTTTTGGTAGAATTGGTCGTTTGTTTTTCCGTGCAGCGCTGGAACGCGGCGATATGGATATCGTTGCAGTAAATGATCCTTTCATCGATGTAGATTACATGATCTACATGCTGAAATATGACTCTGCACACGGTCGTTTCCAGGGCCAGCTGGAAGAAAAAGACGGTAAGCTGATCGCAAACGGTCATGAAGTTATCGTTTATAACTGCATGGATCCCAAGGAAATCCCCTGGAAAGATGCTGGCGTAGATTACGTTCTGGAATCTACAGGTCTGTTCACAACAATGGAAAAAGCATCTCAGCACTTTGAAGGTGGTGCAAAGAAAGTTATCATCTCTGCTCCTTCTGCTGATGCTCCTATGTTTGTAATGGGCGTTAACCACGAAACATATACAAAGGATATGACAATCGTATCCAACGCATCCTGTACAACAAACTGTCTGGCACCTCTGGCAAAAGTTATCAATGATAATTTCGGTATCGTTGAAGGTCTGATGACAACAGTACACTCCATCACAGCAACACAGAAAACAGTAGACGGTCCTTCCAGAAAAGACTGGAGAGGCGGCCGTGCAGCTGCAACAAATATCATTCCTTCCAGCACAGGTGCTGCAAAGGCTGTAGGTAAGGTTATTCCCGCACTGGCTGGTAAACTGACAGGTATGTCCTTCCGTGTTCCTACAGTAGACGTATCTGTAGTTGACCTGACATGCCGTCTGGAAAAACCCGCAACTTATGATGAAATTAAAGAAGTTATCAAAAAAGCAGTTGAAAATGAAATGAAGGGTATCATGGACTACACAGAAGATGACGTAGTATCCACAGACTTCCTGTCTGACCCTCACACATCTATTTTCGACGCAAAAGCAGGTATCGCTCTGAACGATCACTTTGTAAAACTGGTTTGCTGGTACGACAATGAATGGGGTTACTCCAACAAAGTACTGGATCTGATCAAACATATTGCAAAGGTTGACGAAGCCTAAGTAAAGTAGGTATTAAGAAAAATATAGCCCTAAACTCTCTGAGTTTAGGGCATTTTCTTTTTGTCAAGAAAAAGTAAGAAAGAAAAATAGGACAAAAAATGTCCCACTTTTTTGTCCAGATTTACGAAAGGGACATTTTGTGTCCCACAAAAATGACCAGTTTGTATAAATCCTATCACATCTAACCAATCTTTTCCTGTATAGACTTCTGAAAAAAAATTATTTACAAATTTTGCAAGAATTTTCATGATAAAAGTGTTAGAATAATACAGTAAATGTAACTAGTCATTCCTATTTTTATATATGAGAGGGGAAGAATCCAATGGCAATTAAAGTTGGCATCAATGGTTTTGGTCGTATCGGCAGAGTTGTATTCAGAGTTCTGATGCAGCGTCAGGATCAGTTTGAACTTTGTGGTATCAACCTGAGAAATGCAGAACTGGATTATATGGTATATCAGCTGAAATATGACTCCATCTTCGGTCGTTTTGATGGCGATATCGAAATCGGCGAAAACTGTATTATCGTAAATGGTCATAAAATCCACGTATTCAGCGAAAGCGATGCTTCCCTGATCAACTGGAAAGAATGCGGCGCAGAATACATCGTTGAATCCACAGGCGCATTCAATACAATGGAAAAAGCAGCTCTGCATAAAGTCGGCGGTGCAAAGAAAGTTGTTCTGACAGCACCTTCTAAAGACGAAATCATGCCTACATTCGTTATGGGTGTAAATCATGAAACATACACAAAGGATATGGATATCGTATCCAACGCATCCTGTACAACAAACTGCCTGGCACCCCTGGTTAAGATCGTACAGGATAACTTCGGCATCGAACAGGGGCTGATGAGCACCATCCACTCTGCAACAGCAAAACAGAAAGCAGTTGACGCTCGTGCCGGCCGTGACTGGAGAACAGGCCGTTCCGTATTCAACAACATTATTCCTTCCACAACAGGTGCAGCAAAGGCTGTAGGTCGTGTTATCCCTGAACTGAAAGGCAAAATGACAGGTATGTCCTTCCGTGTTCCTACAAATGACGTATCCGTAGTTGACCTGACAGCAAGACTGAAAACACCCGCTACATACGAAGAAATCTGTGCAAAAGTAAAAGAAGCTTCCGAAACATACATGAAAGGTATCGTAAGCTATATTGATGATGAAGTAGTATCCTCAGATATGCTGGGTGACTACCATACATGTATCTTTGACGCAACAGCAGGTATCATCTTGGATGACAACTTCGTAAAACTGATTGCTTGGTACGACAACGAATGGGGTTATTCCAACAAAGTTGTTGACCTGATTGCTCACATGTACGAAGTAGACAACAAATAATTTTTAGATATAAAGACACAAAAAAGAGTCCAATTCGGACTCTTTTTTATTTTGCTCTATTTAAGGTTCATCTACCATACGATAGCCGATGCCGACTTCCGTGAAGATATACTCGGGGGAAGCGGGGTTCTTTTCCAGCTTTCTGCGGATATTTGCCATATTTACACGAAGGATCTGATTATCCTTCACGGCATAAGGTCCCCACAGTTCTGTAATAATGAAATCATATGTCAGCACACGGCCAGCGCTTTTTGCCAGCAGGGAAACGATCTTGAATTCGATCTGTGTCAGATGTACATCCTTGCCATCCACAGTCACCTGGCGCTTGCCAAAATCTATGGTCAGGCCCTTTGTGGAGAAAACATCACTGGCAGCAACACCATTACTGTTTTTGGCACTGTGGCGCAGAGCTGTACGGATACGCGCCAGCAGTTCAGAGGTGCCGAAAGGCTTGGAAATATAATCATCTGCGCCCAGATCTAGTGCTTCTACCTTATCGGATTCTTCCCCGCGGGCAGAAACAACGATCACAGGGATAGAAGACCATTCTCTGATCTTCTTCAAAATATCAATACCATCCATATCGGGCAGACCCAAATCCAGCAGGATCAAATCAGGACAATGGGAAGGAATCATAGAGAGTGCCTCGCTGCCTGTTCTTGCCAACAGGGACGCATAGGAATTTGCTTTTAATGTAGTTGCAATAAAGTTGCTGATTGCATCTTCGTCTTCAATGATCATTACTTTAATTTTATTAGGCATAGTCTGAATCTCCTTTCATGGGCAGTACAAAGGTGAAGCTTGCGCCGCCGTTCGTATTATTTTTTGCAAAAATCCTGCCGTCATGGGCAGTGATAATAGATTTACAGATCGAAAGTCCAATACCGATCCCTCTGGTGGAATCACTGGAGCCTTTATTGGGTTTCCCATCAAAAATATCAGGAATACGGGCAGGATCAAGGCCCTTCCCCTGATCGGAAATCGTAAAGACTGCACCGCTTTTCTTTATAGAAACTCTCAGCCAGATAGGGAGATGCGTTCCGGAATGACGAATTGCATTTTCCATCAGATTGATCAGTACCTGTTCGATCAGCGTTGCATCCATGGGAATGATCAGCAACTCATCAGGCACCGACACTTCTACCTTAGAATGGGGGAAGCGCTTGCAAATACGGGCAACTGCTTCGCCAACGACCTCTTCCACGATCTCATCCTGCTTTTTCAGATTTGTTGCACCGCCGGTGATCCTGGTAACAGAAAGCAGATTTTCCACCATATGGATCAACCATTCAGCATCCTGTTGAATATCTGTCAGCATTTTTGTGCTTGCCTCTTCGCCAATCTCAGAGCCATTTTCCAACAATGTTGTGGCAGAACCGATAATACCTGTCAAAGGGGTGCGAAGATCATGGGAAACAGCCCGCAGCAGATTGCTTCGCATTTTTTCCTTTTCTGTTTCCAAAAGAACTTCCTGAGCTTTTTCATTCGCCTGCTGTCTTTGCAACGCTAGGATCGTCTGAGAGATCATAACATTGATGAAGCTGAATGTATCATCCATGATCAGCTTTTTATCATCAAACAATAGACCGACAACACCATATTTTTTATCCCCGGTAGAGATAGGAAAGTATGTACCTTTACAATTCTGCGTCGTATTTTCAATTTCTGCCCCAACCGGACGATTTTCCAAGTATGCTTTTTGCGCGACCTGTCTTTCCAAAATGCTGTTAAAGATATTTTCGTCACCATCGGTGAGTACTTTCATCGCCTGTTTTTGGATCTCTATAGGAGAACCTAAATATACGACTACACTACATTGATTTGTTTCTGCAAAGTATTCCGCAGACATTTTTGTAATGGTATCCTGATCGCTGGCGGTCAGGATGGCTTTGCTCATTTCTGTCAGTGTTTCCGCACGCTTTTTGGCCGCTACAGAAAGGATAGCTGCTTTTTTTACCTTTGCAGTCAGAAAGCTGGCCAAAATAGACATCAGCAGCATCAGGGAAAATGTCACAGGATAGCCGGTAATAGAGAAATTCAGTGCAAAATAGGGGAAGGTGAAAAAAAAGTTTACACCAACGACTCCACCGATGGAAGCAAGAACGCCCCAAAGATAGCCGCTTGTCATAAAAGAGATAATAGCGACAGCCAGCATATATACACCAAAAATATTATCATTCATTACGGCGGCTTCATTCAGACACAAAGCTGCACAGGTCGCGATGAGATAAACGATCATCGTTCTCATGAGATCCATGAACAAAGTAGATATATTAAAATTATTCAGAGTTCTTATCAGTTTCTTTTTCATGTGCATTCTCCAGTATATAAATATTATTTTAATATTATACAACATCTTTATGAGAAAAGGAATGAAGAAGTTCTAAAGATTAGAAATCCTTCCTGACTCTTAAGGAAAAAGTGTCGAAAAAGGCAGATTCCCGCATTGCAAAGGTGAAGACCCTTTGTTATAATTGAAGCAATATTGATATTTTTAGGAAAAGGAGATATACGCAAATGAAAAAACCTTTCGTGACATTAGAACAGGCAAAAAAAATTATCGAACAGTATCCCACACCTTTCCATCTGTATGATGAAAAAGGCATCCGCGAAAATGCAAGAAAAGTGAATAAAGCATTTTCCTGGAACAAGGGTTTTAGAGAATATTTTGCAGTAAAAGCAACACCTACTCCCGGTATCCTGCAGGTGCTGAAGGAAGAAGGCTGCGGCGCAGACTGCTCCTCCTATACAGAGCTGCTCATGTCCGAAGCTGTTGGCTTCAAGGGCCACGATATCATGTTCTCTTCCAACGTAACACCTGCGGAGGATTTCGTGAAAGCGGCAGAACTGGGTGCCATCATCAACTTTGACGATATCACACATATTCCTTTCTTCGAAAAACTGGCCACCATCCCTGAGACTGTATCCTGCCGCTACAATCCCGGCGGTGTGTTCCAGGTAAGCAACGGCATCATGGATAATCCCGGAGATGCAAAATACGGCATGACAAAGGCACAGATGAAGGAAGCTTTCAAAATGCTGAAAGAAAAGGGTGCAAAGCACTTCGGTATCCATTCTTTCCTGGCAAGCAACACAAAATCCAATGACTATTATCCCCTGCTGGCAAAGGTCATTTTCGAACTGGCAGTGGAACTGAAAAAAGAGCTGGATATCCATATCGCATTTATCAATCTTTCCGGCGGTGTTGGTGTTCCCTACGAACCCGGCGAATTTGAATGTGACATCATAGCAATCGGTGAAGGTGTGAAAAAGGTTTATGAAGAAATTTTGGTACCCGAAGGTATGGATGATGTATCCATCTATACAGAAATGGGCCGCTTCATGCTGGCTCCTTACGGCGCGCTGATCGCTGAAGCGATTCACGAAAAACATACACATAAAGAATATATTGGTCTGGATGCCTGTGCAGCAAACCTGATGCGTCCTGCAATCTATGGCTCTTACCACCATATCACAGTGCTGGGCAAGGAAGACGCAGCATGCGACCATAAATATGACGTAACAGGTGGTCTTTGTGAAAACAACGATAAATTTGCCATCGACCGTATGCTGCCTGAAATCGAAATCGGCGACATCATCTATATCCATGATACAGGTGCTCACGGCCATGCCATGGGCTATAACTACAACGGCAAACTGCGTTCCGCAGAGCTGCTGCTGAAAGAAGACGGCAGTGTGGAAATGATCCGCAGAGCGGAAACACCTGCTGATTATTTCGCAACACTGGATTTCACAGGTCTGCTCAACAAATAATTGCATAAAAAAGAAAGGAGTTGGAAATCCAACTCCTTTTTTGATGCTTATTTCTTATTTCAGGTATGTGTTTTTGTATTCTTCACGAATATCTTCGGGAACTAAGCTGCCGCCTGTTGCCCAAGGGATGTGTGTAGCGTTTGCCATCTTGTCTTCCAGACCCATTTTCTTGATATAAGCCTGAACCTTTTCGTCTTTCAGCATGATAGGACCCCAGAAGGAAGCACATGCAGAGGGTTCGATGAAGATATCTTCTGTAGCCACCAGATCTCTCATCAGGTCGTAAATGTGGTAGTCTTCCAGAGACATTTCGCCAGCCAGCAGGTTGTTCATTACACCTCCAACGAAACCGGAAGGACGACCAACTGCCAGACCATCAGCGTGTGTCAGACCGGACAGACCGAAGTCTTTTACACATACTTCATTCTGCAAACCGGAAGCCATACCAACCAGCATACAAGGGGCTTCAGTAGGTTCTGTAAAGAAGATATGTACATTATCACCGAACAGCTTCTTGAAACCGAAAGCAACACCGCCAGGGGCGCCGCCTACGCCACAGGGAATATAAACAAACAGAGGATGGTCTGCATCCACAACGATACCTTTTTCTTCAAACTGTTTTACAATACGTTTTGCCGCTACTGCATAGCCCAGGAACAGTGTTACGGAGTTTTCATCATCTACGAAATAGCTTGTAGGATCAGCATCGGAATTTTTACGACCAACTTCTACGGCTTTGCTGTAGTCATCTGCATATTCTACAACATCTGCGCCTCTCTGACGCAGCAGGTCTTTTTTCCACTGCTTTGCATCTGCAGACATATGAACGATTACATGGAAGCCCAAAGCCGCACTCATAATACCAATGGACATGCCCAGGTTACCAGTGGAGCCAACTTGGATTTTGAATTTGCTGAAGAATTCTCTGAATTCATCGGAAGCGAATACGCTGTAATCGTCGCCTTCCTTCAGCATGCCGTGTTCCAAAGCCAGATCTTCTGCATGCTTCAACACTTCATAGATACCGCCGCGAGCCTTGATGGAACCGGAAATTGCCAGATGGCTGTCCTGTTTCAGATACATTTTGCCAGGAATGGAAGTGCCATAGTTTTCTTCCAGCTTTTTCTGCATATTGGGGATATATGTCAGAGGGGATTCGATCAGACCGTTTGTAGGTACTGTTTCAGGGAATTTCTTCATCAGGAAAGGAGCAAAACGCGCCAGTCTTGCTTCTGCATCGTCAATATCTGCCATTGTGATATCGATCTTTGCCATGGCGTCTTCTGTTTTTTCCAGATTTTCATTGATCCATACAACCTCTTTGCCTTCTGCCACCTGTTTCAGCAGGTCAGCATTTTTGCATCTTGCTAAAAGTTCCTGATTCATTAAAAAGCCTCCTTTTATATAAAACATTGCGTTTATTTCCTACCTTTTTTATATTAACACAATGAATACTAGGCCGCAAGGTAAATGTATAAATCTGGAAACATATTGATTTTTTCAAGGATTGACAGAAAAAGTCGAAGCCTGTAAAATGAAAGAACAGATGAAAAGTTTTTTACAACTAAATAAGGAGGTCTTTTTATGGAAAGAGTAAGGCAATTTTTTTCTGCGATCCTGGCGGGTATGCTGATCGGTATGGGTGGTACCGTGTTTCTTTCCCAGTCCAATCCGGTAGTGGGTAGTTTCCTGTTCGCCATCGGTCTGTTTACGATCGTAGTGTTCCAGCTGCATCTGTTTACGGGGAAGGTAGGGTATACACCCTTTAACAAACCCGTATATCTCATTGAGCTTGCCATCACATGGTTGGGGAACCTTGTGGGTACATGGATCACAGCAACAATGGTGAAAAACAGCCGCATTTATGAGGGGATGGCTGAAAGAGTAGCTGGCATTGCCGAAGTCAAACTGACAGATAATTTCCTCAGCATTTTCCTGCTGGCAGTTTTCTGCGGCATGCTGATGTTTATTGCTGTTGATTCCTTCCGCAATGTACAGGGTTCTACGCTGCGTTTTATCGGTGTTTTTATTCCTGTTATGGTCTTTATCCTCAGTGGCTTTGAACACGTAATCGCAAACATGTTCTATTTTAGCCTTGCTGGTGTATGGAGTGCCCATTGTCTCGCATCTATTATTGTAATGACATTGGGCAATGCCGTTGGTGGTATGCTAATTCCAATTTATTTGAAAGTATTTAAACAAAGATAAGAAAAAAGGGAGAGTCGAAGTTCGGTCGAAAAGTCCGCAGCTTCAGAATCTCCCATTTCTTTTGAAAGGTGAAATATGGAAAGATTGAAAAATATCGTGGAACCTTTGGTTCAGTGGTATCAGAAAAATAAAAGAGATCTGCCCTGGCGGCGGACGAAAGACCCATATCATATCTGGGTTTCAGAAATCATGCTGCAGCAAACCAGAGTAGAAGCTGTGAAGCCTTACTATGAGCGCTTTTTACAGACTTTGCCTACAGTAAAAGACCTTGCGGAAGCGGATGAGGAAACCATCTTGAAATTATGGGAAGGTTTAGGATATTACAGCCGCGTAAGAAATATGCAGAAGGCCGCCATACAGGTTATGGAGGAATACGGTGGCCAATTTCCCGCCGACCAGAAAGCTCTGTTGAAGTTGAAAGGTATCGGGCCTTATACAGCCGGGGCAGTGGGTTCTATCGCCTTTGGACTTCCAATTCCTGCAGTGGACGGGAATGTTCTTCGTGTTATTTCCAGAATTACGGCTGACGCATCGGATATTTCCCTGCAGGCAACAAAAAAAGAATGGGAAGAACGGCTGACAGAGATCATGCCTGTAGATTTTCCCGGGGATCTGAATCAGGCATTGATGGAACTGGGTGCAACGGTCTGCCTACCCAATGGTACACCAAAATGCGGCATTTGCCCTGTACGAAAATATTGCGAAGCCTATCAAAAGAACCAGACTACATTGTATCCTGTAAAGGCAGAAAAGAAAGCCCGTACTCAGGAATATTTAAATGTCTTTTTCTGCGTCGATGGGAGCAAAATCGCTATTGGCAAACGTCCGAAGAAAGGCTTGCTTTCCGGACTGTGGGAGCTGCCCAATGGAAATAGGGAGATGGCTCCCCCTGCGATTTTGCAGGAAATGGGTATCTTAAAAGCGGAGCTGATTCCCATGAAAGGGCAGAAGCATATTTTTACCCATGTGGAATGGCACATGGATTGTTATTTTGTAAAGGTATCCGAACGGACAGATTCTAATTTGCTCTGGCTGACGAAGGAAGAAGCCGAAGCGAATTATGCGTTGCCCTCTGCCTTCAAAAAGATCTGGCAGGAAGGATTCAAATGTATGGAACCGTGAGATTTCGTCACAGTATACAAAAATATTTTTAAAAACGTTGTTAAATAAGAATAATTATCGATTGTTTTTTATTCCAAATCGGGGTATAATAGATAAGTCATAGAGAAAAGATAGGATAAGGAGGGACATGCATGGCTTCTGTCAGAGTGGCAAAAATAGAACATAAAGCGGATTTTTACAGACTGTGGAAGGTCTGCTTTGGCGACAGCGATGCTTTCTGTGATTGGTTTTTCGAAAACCGCTTTGCACCCGATTATTCTGTCGTTCTGGAAACAGACGGGGAGATTGCCAGCTGTATGCAGGCATTCCCTTATACATTGCGCATCCGAGGAAAGGAAATTCCCGGAGCTATGCTCTGCGGTGTTTCCACCCATCCTAGTCATAGAAAGAAGGGCTTTATGGGTCAGATCTTCAGTTACGAAATGAATCACCTGAGAGAAATGGGTTGTGTCGTTGCGCCTCATACACCTGCCGTTTTGCCCAGCTATTTTTCCTTTGGGCATTTGCCTGTGGCTGATGCAAAATATCTGGAGTGCGATTGTATTTCTGACTACGAAACATCTGTAGAGTTGGTTTCTGTGGAAGAAATGGAGTGGAACAAACTGTTTCCTTTGTATACCCGCTTTGCGGTGAAATACAGCGGCATTATTCAGCGTACTGAAGCGGATTTCCTTCGGAAAGCAGCAGATTATGCTGCGGACGGCGGGAAATGTGCTGCATATATTAAAAATGGGGAGTGGAAGGGATATGCCTTTTATTACCAGACGGAAGATACGCTCCTTTGTGTGGAAGCCGTTGCGGAAGAGGGCTATTATCATTATCTAATGGAAGGTTTGTTCGCTATAGGAAAAGGACTTGCTTTTTCTGCAAAGCTTCCCCCTGAGTTGTATCTTTCCTATCCATTTGCAAAGCTAACCAGAAAGCAAAAAGGCGTTATGGGCCTGTGTAAAGCTTCTGCATTGCTGAAAGCTCTGGAATTGGATATCCCTTATGGTATCAAAATAAATGATCATGTGGTTCCTGAAAATAACGGCACTTTTGATTTTAAAGGAAACATCTACGCCTCTGAACCTGTGTTTGAGATTTCCGCAGGGCATCTTCTGCAGGTTTTAGTAGGATATCATACCCTGAATGAACTAAGAAAAGAAATTGTGATCTTTGACGAAGAGAAATTCGAAGTGATCGACACTCTTCTGCCAAAGCAAAACTGTTATATCATAGATGAATATTAAAAAATGGAGGCAATCACTATGCCAAATTGTTGCGAATGTGAAAATAAAATAGAAACCAAAACAACAGAACTGATCTTCAAACCCATCACGCTGGATACAAAACAGCTGATCGATTCCTATACAAAACCCTGGAATCTGGAATGTTCCGATCTTTCCTTTGCAAACCTCTTCATTTGGGGCGCAGATGGCAAGATGGAATATGCAGAAAAAGATCATGTGCTTTATATCAAGCTGGATTTTGAAGGTGTACCCGTGTTCCTTTGGGCGCCTGTTCCCATGTATGGTGTGGAAGTAGATTATCGTAAAGCGATCTGCGATGGTATCGCATACATGAAAAGTATCGGCGCAGAACCTACCTTCCGCTCCGTATGGACACCTTTCCGGGACAAAATGCTGGAAACATGCCCTGAGCTGTTCTCTATGCCTACAGATATCGCCTGGGACTATGTCTATTCCAGAGAAAGTCTGGCAACCCTGAAGGGCAAAAAGCTCCACGGCAAACGGAATCATATCAATAAATTCCTGTCTAAATATCCAGAGTATGAATACAGAAAGCTGGATAAAACCATGATCAATGACTGTATCGCTTTATATGATCAGTGGGTTGGCGAAAAGGATGAAAAAACAGCGCAATCCATGGAGGATGAAAAGAAATCTGTTCTGCTGGCACTGAACAATATGGATGAACTGAGCCTTACGGGCGGCACTATCTTTATCGATGGCAAGCTTTGCGCTTTCACCGTAGGCGAACGCCTGCATCCCCATGTACAGCTGATCCATATCGAAAAGGCCAATACGGAATATGATGGTATTTTTCCCATGATCAACCAGCAGTATGTACTCCATGAATGTGAGGACGTAGAGCTCATCAACAGGGAAGAGGATATGGGCATCGAAGGGATGCGAAAAGCAAAACGCTCCTATAATCCCCTGAAAATGATCGAAAAATATCTCATCAGCACAAGAGACCTGACCGATGCGAAGGGTATCTGGGGTGAGGAAGAGGAATAATAGAAAGAAAACAGGCAGGACTGTATCCTGCCTGTTTCATTTTTTGCAAAAGAGCACATAGATAATTCAAAATAAAATTCCTAGTTTTTTTATCATATTTCTATTGACAAAATAGATTTTCTAATTTATAATGATTATTAGATAAGATAATTTATCAAATTTAAAAATAGAGTAGAGAGAGTTTTAAGGAGGAAAAAGTTATGAAAAAATTTGTATGTTCTGTATGTGGTTATGTTCATGTTGGTGATTCTGCTCCTGCAGAATGTCCCGTTTGTCATGTTGGCGCCGATAAATTCGTTGAACAGAAGGAAGGCGAAATGGAATGGGCTTGTGAACACGTAATTGGTGTTGCACAGGGTTCTCCTGAGGATATCATGATGGATCTGAGAGCAAACTTCGAAGGCGAATGCACAGAAGTTGGTATGTATCTGGCAATGGCTAGAGTTGCTCATAGAGAAGGTTATCCCGAAATCGGTCTGTATTGGGAAAAAGCGGCTTGGGAAGAAGCTGAACACGCTGCTAAATTCGCTGAACTGCTGGGCGAAGTAGTAACAGACTCTACAAAGAAAAATCTGGAACTGAGAATCGATGCTGAAAACGGCGCAACAGCTGGTAAATTTGATCTGGCTAAGAGAGCGAAAGAATATAATCTGGATGCAATCCATGACACAGTACATGAAATGGCAAAAGACGAAGCTAGACACGGCAAAGCATTCCTGGGTCTGTACAACAGATACTTCAAATAATTATAAGGAAGTCCAAAGGGCGGGAGAACATCCCGTCCTTTTTGTGTTATAATAACATCATAAACATATTCCAATGAAGGAGGTATTATATGGCTGAATTTGACCTTAATCAGACCTATCATGGTTTTACATTAGAAAAAATTGAAGACATCAGCGACGTCCACAGCACTGCATATCTTTTTTTTCATGTGCAGAGCGGGGCACGCTTATTATATCTGAAAAACAGCGATAACAACAAAGTTTTCAATGTGGCATTCAAAACACCACCCGCCGATGATTGCGGCACACCCCATATTCTGGAACATTCCGTTCTTTGCGGCTCCAGAAAATATGAAGCAAAAGACCCTTTCAACGAACTGGCGAAGGGCTCTCTGAATACGTTCCTGAACGCTATGACCTATGCAGACAAGACCATGTATCCCATTGCCAGCTGCAATGAAAAGGACTTCCATAACCTGATGGATGTCTATATGGATGCAGTCTTTTTTCCGAAAATTTATGAAAAAAAGGAAATTTTCCAGCAGGAAGGCTGGCGCTATCTCCTGAAGGATATAGATGCTCCTCTAGAAGTGACGGGTGTTGTATACAATGAAATGAAAGGGGCGCTTTCTGACCCCGAAAGTCTGCTGAGCGGAGCTATTTCCCGTTCCGTTTTCGGAAAAACAACGTACGGCTTTGAATCCGGCGGTGACCCTGCCGCCATCCCTAACTTAACATATGAAAAATTCCTGGATTTTCACAGGAAATATTATCATCCCTCCAACGCCTATTTCTATCTTTATGGCGATATGGAGCCTTTAGCATGCCTGCAGCATATCCATGAAAGGTATCTGGATGGATTTACGCGGAGTTTTGCTCTGCCTACGATTGGTGAAACAGAATGTCTGAAAAAGGGCAAGATCATCCATGAAACCTACCCTGTAGGTGAAGAAGGCGATGAAGGCAGTTCTTATCTTGCATATAATATAAAAGTAGGAAAATGTATTGACCGTGAACGCATTACAGCGATTCAGATTTTATCTTATGTTCTGCTGGAAACAAACGGTTCTCCCATCAAAAATGCATTGATGGAGGCAGGAATTTGTCAGGAAACAGAAGGCTGGTTCGATTCTTCCGCCTACGAAATGGTATTTAGTATCGTTGCAAAAGACGCTGCAGCAGAAAATGCAAATGCATTTATTCGTATTGTTGAAGAAGAATGCAGACGCCTTGTTGCCGAGGGCCTCCCCAAAGATTTACTGCGAGGGGCTTTGCGAAAATATGAATTCCTGCTGAAGGAAGCCGATTATGGTACAACACCAAAAGGCCTTGTTTATTGCTCAGCTATGATGAAAAACTGGCTTCATGGGGAAGACCCCTGCGATGGTCTGCGTTTCCTTGAAACCATTGAAAAACTGAAGAAGGGCAGTGGGGAAGGGTACTTTGAAAAACTGATCGAAGAAGTATTCTTAAATAACGAAGATAAAACCTATGTTGTTTTCACTCCCGAAAAAGGCAAAGCCCAGAAGGAAGCTGAAGTCTTTGCTTTACGTATGGCAGAGCGCAAAGCTGCTATGACAGAAGCAGATTTTGCAGGGATCAAAGCAGACACGGAACGACTGGAACTCTTCCAGAAACAGGAGGATTCCCCTGAAATTCTGGAACAAATCCCTCTGCTGGAAATCTCTGAAATCGATGAAAAGCCAAACCTGGTAAAATATCAGCAGGATACATTAAAACAGGGAAATCCTTTGCTCTTTGTACCTGTGGAAAGCAATGGCATCCTGTATCTGAAGCTGATGTTCGATACTTCCGCTGTTCCTCAGGAATTGCTGCCATATGCAGGCATTCTGACCGATTTATTAGGAAAACTGGATACAGACAAATATTCCTATCATGAACTACCTACCGTAAAAAATCAGGTGTTCGGCAGTTTCTCCCTGCATAATAACATCTATAATAAGGATGCTTCTGCGTATCGCTCCTTCGTAACAATCAAGGAAAAACTCTTGAAAGAAGATCTGGATACAGCCATTGCGCTGACAGAAGAAATTCTGCTCCATACAAAATTCGACTGCGTAGAAAATATGAAGAAAATCGTCAAATCTGCGAAGATCAAAGGGGAAAATGAACTGCTGAACAATTCCCATTATTTTGCCATTTTCTACAGCGGCAGCAATTTATTTCCCGGACAGCGTATCGAAGATATTACCAGCGGTATCCGCTATTATCGTTTCCTATGCGAAATCGATGCCAAACTGGAAAAAGACCCTGCGCCCGTTATCGAAAAATTAAAAGAAACAGTAGCGATCCTTTTTACACAGCAGAATATGGATGCGGCCTTGGGCAGTGAAAAAGAGGATTTTGACAGAACGAAAAATGAACTGAATATGTTTCTGAATAAACTTCCCTCCAGAGAGCAGGAAAAAGCAGTATACCATTTTGATACCCAGCCCGAAAAGGTCGCTTTCACCAATTCCGGTGGTGTGTTATATAATGTTACTTCTTTCGACTATCAGAAGAACGGTCTGGTTTACCATGGTAAATATCAAGTGCTGAAAACCATCATTAACCTGGAATATCTTTGGAATAAAGTCCGTGTACAGGGCGGGGCCTATGGCTGTGGCTGCAAATTTATGAGAAGCGGTTTCAGTTATTTCTATTCCTATCGAGATCCCAATCTGAAAGAAACCTATAATATTTACCAGAGCCTTACTGAAGATATCCAGAACTTCATGGCGGATGAACGGGAAATGACAAAGTATATCCTGGGCACCGTCAATGGACTGGACCAGCCAAAGACAAGTATGGATCAGCTGAATGAAGCTATCAGCAAATTCTATAAAGATATCACAGATGCAGATCTGATTCGGGAACGACTGGAGATCCTGCGAACAACGGCTGATGATATCCGCGGCTGCAAAAATCTGCTGGCATACATTGACTGTACAAATATCTGCAGTATTGGCAATGAACAGAAAATCAAAGACAACACAGATATATTTACAAAAATCGAGTCTCTGATTTGATACTATGAAATAAAGAAAAAGAAATAAAGAAAAGTGTTTGAGAAAAACTCAAACACTTTTTCTATATTTGTAAAATCAGATAGTGCTATAGCAAAATATCTTCAAAATGAGAAATTTGGCAACCATCCAAAGTTATTCTCCCTGAAAAGGGGATACACAAATTTATTCGCAAAACGATACTTTTACGAAATTATACACATAGAACGATAAACTGATTGCTATAGCAATTATATATATATTTACATAATTAAATTATGGTAACCCTGTATGCTTTGATACTTTCAGCGAAGAAATTTCTACTCTTCCATACTGCTTTCCCGTATAATCGGAACAACATTTTTATTATATAAAAACAGGATGACATCGTTTGACATCATCCTGTATCTATATTCTATTACAGATAATTATGAGGGTTTACAGCACTGCCGTTTTTAGATACTGTAAAGTGGCAATGGTTACCTGTAGACCAACCGGTACTGCCGCATTTCGCGATCTGCTGACCGCGGCTGACCTTCTGACCCTTCTTAACAACCAAGGAAGAATTGTGTCCATACAGCGTTGTCAAGCCACTGCCGTGGTCAATGATGATCGTATAACCATAACCGTTCATCCAACCGGCATATGTAACGGTACCCGCTTCTGCCGCAACGATCGCCGTACCATAGCCACCGGGAATATCCAGACCATTATGGAATTCACGTTTGCCGGAAATAGGACTTGTTCTATAACCAAATTCACTACTAATGCGGGAATATCCAGGAACAGGCCATGTAAACTGACCGTTACCGGAATAAACTGCTGTAGGGCTGCTCAAAGCATTCATCTGGCGCAGGATCGCTGCATCATTTGCTTCGTTGGCTTTGACCAGTTTTTCATATTTCGCCAGGTCGCTTTCATAGGAATCCCAGATTGCCTTTTTCTGAGCAACTACTTCATTCATTTCATCTACTTTTTCCTGCTGGATCGCTACGACCGCTTCCTGTTCTGCATGGTTTTCAGCAATTTCATCGGTCTTTTCCTGGATCGTTTCCTGAATCTGTTGTAATTCATCCAGAATTTCCTTATCGTAGCCCATGATATCATTTACGTATTGCATACGCAGGAACAAATCGGAAAAGCTCTCTGCTTCAAAAAGGATCTCCAGATAACCGCTGGAGCCTTTCTGCTGCAGGAAGCGCATTCTGCTTCCCAGCAATTCAAATTGCGCATCACGCTGTTCTGTTGCTTCTGCCAGTTCATTTTCCGCTTCCGTCAGACGTTCTGTCAGATAGTTCAGATCCGCTGTAGCTTCATCCAGTTCCGCCTGCATGCTCTGCAGACCCTTATCTAATACAGCCATTTCATCTTCCAGAGAAAGTTGCTTGTTTTTGATGCTCTCGATCTCTTTTTTCGCTTTATCTGTGCTGGCTGCAAGATTTTTACGCTTTGTCTGTAATTCAGAATATGTCGCCGCATTTGTACTATAAGCAGGGAAAGCACAAAATGCCACCACTGCAGCTAATGCAGCACATGCAAATCTTTTTATATTTTTCATGGTCTAAACCTCATTTTCTTATAGTTTACCTTATTATTATAAGGATTTGTTGACCTGTTTTCAACGAATTTCTGCATATTTTAAGGATTTTTTAAAGATTCCGCTGTAATTTCTTCAATTATTTCCGAAAAATTTCCTGTTTCATTGCAAATGCAGATGGCATACTGTGGAAGCAATTCCTGATATTCTTTGAAATGCAATATTTTTCCTTCGAATTTTACTTTATCAACAAGGATTCCGTCTTTTACGAAAGAAACCTGTTCCAGAGGCAGTCGCAGCCCTCGCCCATCCCATTTGATGAGACTTTCTTTTCTGGCCCATAAACGATAGAATATCTCTGCCCGTTCTGTTTCCGTAACCTCTTCCAGATATATTTTTTCCGCTTCGGTTAATATTTTTGTTGTTCTCATTGGTAGTTTTTCTTTTATCTGCTGAAGATCCACGCCAATGGGCGTGCTGGAAACAGCGCAAATAGCATAGTGTCCGGAATGAGACAGACTGAAATGGAAATCCTCCCCTTCTAAATAAGGCTTTCCGTATTCACCTGTTTTGATTTTCCCTTTTTTCTCTGCCAAACCGTATCTATCCAATGCAAAATACAACAACACCCCTGCGCCTAAAGAAAGTCTGGCAGGAACAGGATTTTTGAATTTCCTTATTTTTTCCATTCTTTCCGCAGAAATCATGGACATTCCCTGTTCAAACAATGCTTTATCTTCAAACATCGTTACATCCATATAGAGTATTTCCTTCATTTCCTGCCCTCCTTTCTTTAGGCACAAAAAGCAGAGCCAATCAATGGCTCTGCCTTCGTGTTATTTTGTTTGATTATTTTACGATCAGGTTCACGATCTTGCCGGGAACATAGATTTCTTTTACAACCGTCTTGCCTTCGATCTTGGAAGCCAGAACTTCTTTTGCCTGTGCCAGTGCTTCTTCTTTTGTAGCATCCTTAGAAACTTCCATTTTGCCTCTCAGCTTGCCGCCAATCTGCAGAGCAATCTCAACGGAATCCTGAACCAGTTTGCTTTCGTCAGCTTTAGGCCAGCCAGCATCGAATACTGTACCTTCATGGCCCAGTTCTCTCCACATTTCTTCTGCGATATGAGGTGCGAAAGGTGCCAGCATTACTGTCATTGTTTCCAGCGTTGCTTTGGACAGGCCGCCTTCTTTTTTCGCAACATCCATCAGTTTATTTGTGGATTCCATGAATGTGGATACGATCGTATTCATCGCCAGAGATTCTACACGTTTTGTTACATCCACGATCATCTTATTTACGATAAATTCTTCTTCTTTTGTTGCTTCTTTGTTTGTATCGATGTTGTTATAAACCATTTTCCAAACTCTGTTCAGGAAACGGAATACACCGTCGATACCGCTGTCGTCCCAGTCGCAGTCCAGTTCAGGGGGACCTACAAACAGTTCGTACATTCTCAAAGAGTCACAACCATATTTTTCAACCAGTTCGTCGGGAGAAACAACGTTGCCCAGAGATTTGGACATCTTGCCGCCGTTCTTTGTGATCATACCCTGGTTGAACAGTTTCAGGAAGGGTTCATCGAAAGGTACTGCGCCGATATCATACAGGAATTTTGTATAGAAACGAGCATACAGCAGATGCAGTACAGCGTGTTCGATACCACCAACGTACAGGTCGATGGGAGCCCATTTTTTCAGAGCATCCATGCTTGCCAGTTCTTTGTCGTTGTGAACGTCTGTGTAACGCAGGAAATACCAGCTGGAACCTGCCCACTGAGGCATTGTGTTTGTTTCGCGTTTTGCAGGCTTGCCGCAAACAGGACATGTTGTATTTACCCATTCATCGATGTGTGCCAGAGGAGATTCGCCTGTTTCTGTAGGCTGATAGGATTCTACTTCAGGCAGCAGTACGGGAAGCTGATCTTCGGGAACGGGAACAGCACCGCAGCAATCACAGTGGATGATGGGGATAGGTTCGCCCCAGTATCTCTGTCTGGAGAATACCCAGTCACGCAGTTTGTAGTTGACTGTCTTTCTGCCCCAGCCTTTTTCTTCCATCAGGAAAGGTACTTTTTCTTTTGCTTCGGAAACGGTCATACCATTCCAGTCGCCGGAATTGATAACGATACCTTCGCCAGTATATGCTTCTTCCAGTTCGCCCATATCTTTGCCATCGGGAGAGATAACAGGGATAATAGGCAGATTAAATTTCTTCGCAAAGTCAAAGTCACGCTGGTCGTGCGCTGCTACTACCATGACAGCACCAGTACCATAGTCTGCCAGTACATAGTCTGCTACCCAGATAGGAACTTCTGCGCCGTTTACAGGGTTGATGCAGTAGGAACCTGTGAATTCACCTGTTTTTTCTTTATCTGTCATACGGTCTACGGAAGATTTTGTGGATGCATCGTAGCAGTATTTATCAACAGCTTCTTTACATTCAGGTTTTACCAGTTTATCCAGACCATCGTATTCGGGAGCCAGTACCATACATGCTGTACCATACAGTGTATCAGGTCTTGTTGTATATACTGTAATCACTTCGTCGGAATCTTTTACTTTGAAGTCAACTTCTGCACCGTAGGATTTGCCGATCCAGTCTGTCTGCATTTTTTTAACTTTATCAGACCAATCCAGTTTCTTCAGGTCTTCCAGCAATCTGTCTGCATAAGCTGTGATCTTCAGCATCCACTGGCGCAGGTTTTTCTTTGTAACAACGGAACCGCAACGTTCATGCACACCGCCGGCAGCTTCTTCATTTGCCAGTACGCATTTACATGTGGGGCACCAGTTCAGAGGCATTTCTTTTTCATATGCCAGACCTTTTTTGAACATCTGAACGAAGATCCACTGTGTCCATTTGTAGTAGTTGGGATCTGTTGTATCTACTTCTTTGTCCCAGTCATAGATGGCAGAAATTTCATGCAGCTGTCTCTTTGCATTCTGAATGTTTGCGTCTGTAGAGATTCTGGGATGTGTGTTTGTTTTGATGGCATAGTTTTCTGCGGGCAGACCAAATGCGTCCCAGCCCATGGGATGCAGTACCTGATAGCCCTGCAGCACTTTATAACGGCTTACAACGTCAGACAGAACATAACCTCTCCAGTGGCCTACATGCAGACCGGAACCGGAAGGATAAGGGAACATATCCAGGCAGTAAAATCTGGGTTTTACGTCATCTTCTTTGTTGATGGGGTTCTTTTCCCATTCTGCGCGCCATTTCTTTTCAATGGCTCTAAAATCATAGCGACTTTCCATTGTAAATTCCTCCTTAAGAAATTTTTGAGTTTCTTTTTTCACCGAATAAAAAAGCCCCTCGTCTCAGTTAGAGACGAAGGGACACTCCGTGTTACCACTCTAGTTTGCCCACAAGTCCTTTGTGCGCACGCTCAAAACCTATAACGGGGGCTGCCGCTGTATCCTACTGATGTCATACATGTTCGGTACAGAACTCCAAGGCCAGTTCTACTTTCTCTTTCTGTTGCCTCGCACCACCCGGCAACTCTCTGTAAGAAACTTCAAAAGCATACTCTTCCTCTTCAATGTCTTTACACAGATACATTTATATCATATTTACCAAAATAAATCAAGTATTTTTGGGAAACTTTTAAAAGAATACAATCTACATTATGCAAGATTTTGTTATACTGCTTCATTTTGGTCAAACTGATTTGTATACAGATTATAATAGAAACCTTTTTTCGCCATCAGCTGTTCATGGTTGCCTCTTTCGATGATTTCACCATGGTTGACAACAGCGATCAGATCTGCATCTTTGATGGTACTCAGGCGGTGGGCAATGACGAAATTCGTTCTGCCCTTCATCAAATTGTTCATAGCTTCCTGAATCTTCACTTCTGTTCGGGTATCAACACTGCTGGTGGCTTCATCCAGAATCAAAACAGAAGGATTCGCGAGGATCGCCCTGGCAATGGAGATCATCTGTCTCTGACCCTGGCTCAGGTTGCCGCCGCCGTCTGTCAGCAGGGTATCATATCCATCGGGCAGTCTGCGGATGAATTCATGGGCATTGGCCAACTTTGCCGCTTCCTTGATTTCTTCGTCTGTGGCATCCAGTCTGCCGTAGCGGATATTTTCCTTGATGGAATCTGTAAACAGATAGGTATCCTGCAGAACGATGCTCAAGGCAGAACGCAGGCTGTTTCTCTTCGTTTTATAGATATCATGTCCATCGATGGTGATGGAACCGCTGTCGATATCATAGAATCTGGTCAGCAGATTAATGATGGTCGTTTTCCCTGCCCCCGTGGGGCCAACAAAAGCGATGGTCTGTCCGGGTCTCGCATACAGATTTACGTTTTTCAGAATAGGATGACCTTTTTCGTAGGAAAAGTTTACATCTGTCAGTACGACATCACCCTCTATCTCGCCCATTTCATAAGCATCGGGTGCATCTGGTTCCTCCTCCTCTTCATCCAATACTTCGAATACACGTTCTGCACCAGCCATTGCAGACATAATCATGTTTACCTGATTCGCCAGTTCTGTCAAAGGTTTTGCAAACTGTTTGGAATAAATGATAAAATTGGAAATAATCCCCAAGGTCATGCCGCTTCCTACGATCATCAGAATACCGCCTGTGGCAACAACGATGGCATAAGTCATATTGTTGATTGCTGTCATGATAGGGCCAATGGAACCGGAAAAAATTTCTGCACGAACACTTTTATCCAGCAATTCATTGTTCAGCTTTTCAAATTTTTTGATCTCTTCCTCTTCCCGACAGAAAACCTTTACGACCTTCTGTCCCGAAACGATCTCTTCGATATGGCCGTTCAAAGCCCCCAGTCGATTCTGTTTGTCTTTAAAATATTTTCTGGAATGTTTTGTTACCCATTTTGTCATAACCAGCATCAGCGGAATGGTCACAACTGTGGCAACGGTCAGAGGAATACTCAGATATATCATCATACAGAAAGTACCAATGACTGTCAGGATACTTTGCAGGATCTGAGAAACGCTGCTGTTCAGGCATTGGGAAACATTATCTACGTCGTTTGTCACGCGGCTCATCAGTTCGCCGTGAGTGGTTTTATCGAAATATTTCAAAGGCAATCTCTGGAATTTTTCAAAAATCTCTCTGCGCAATACTGCGACTGTCTCCTGCCCCACCTTCAGCATCAGATAGCTCTGCACCCAAGTAGCCAGGGAAGAAAACAGGTAGAATATCAAAAGCGTCACACAAACCTTAAATAATCCTGTAAAATCAAAAACAGAAATATAATCATCGATGGCAATGCCGATCAGGCTTGTTGCAAAAACAGTACCTACTGTAGTAATGCAAATGCAAATGACAGAAATCAGGATCAGTGGCCAGAATTTACCCAGATATCCGCACAGACGATAAATCGTTTTTCTAGTATTTTTCGGTTTCCCGTGGGACATCATGGCGCGAGGACCACCAGGGCGAGGACCGGGAGGACCCATTTTCATCTTTTCATTACTCATCTGCCATCACCCCCTTCTTCATCTGAGATGCAAGAATTTCCTGATAATCTTTACTGGTTTCCATAAGATATTTATGGTTACCTTCTGCAACGATCTTGCCGCCGCTCAACACCAAAATTTTATCTGCATCTCTGACAGAGCTGATCCTCTGGGCAATGATGAACTTCGTACAGCCATTATGAGATTCCTTCATAGCCTGACGGATATTCTTTTCAGTCAGGGAATCCACCGCACTTGTACTGTCATCGAAAATAATGATATTGGGGTTCTGGATCAGCGCTCTGGCGATAGAAATACGCTGCTTCTGTCCGCCGGAAACATTAACACCTCTCTGCCCCAGTTCTGTCTCATATTTTTCAGGCAGCTCCATAATGAAATCATGAGCCTGAGCAGCCTTCGCTGCTGCGATGATCTCTTCTTCCGTGGCATCAGGCTTGCCCCATTTGATATTATCCCTGATCGTGCCAGAGAACAGGATCGTTTCCTGCAATACAACTGCTACTCGTTTCCTCAGGTCTTTGATGGCATAGTCTCTCACATCAATCCCATCCACTAGGATCTGCCCTTCCGTTACATCATACAGACGAGGCAGCAGATTCACTAATGTAGATTTACCGGAGCCTGTTTCTCCCAGGATACCGATGGTTTGCCCAGGCTCTGCAGTGAAGCTGATACCATCCAGAACGGGGTCGCCGCTGCCCATTTTATAGCGATAGGATACGTTTTTGTATTCTACCCTGCCTGCTGCGATGGCAGGATGCTTAGGTTCTGCAGGGTCTGCGATATCCACAACAGTATCCAGAATCTCAGACAGACGATCTGTAGAAACCTTTGCTCTGGAAATAAACATAAAGTTCATCGCCATCATCATGGTAGCCAGCATCATCTGCATCAGATATGTGATACATGCCATAATCTCTTCCACCGCCATGGTGCCCGCGTATGCCTGCAGACCGCCAAACCAAAGGATCGCGATGATCATACCATTTACCAGGATCATCATGGTAGGCATCATCAGCATCATGATTTTAAAAGCACTGACTGTGGTATCTTTATAGTCCTCATTGACATCATTAAATTTTTCCATTTCATAGTCATTGCGAACGAAAGCCTTCACAACACGGATACCTGCCAGACATTCCCGCATGACCGTATTTACCTTATCCAGTTTTTCCTGCACCAGTTTGAATTTTGGCATTGCCGCCCGCAGGATAACAAAAACAGCTATTGTCAGCAATAATACTACGCCTATGAACATCAGTGCGATCTTTATATTAATGCTGAAGGCCATAATGATGCTGCCCACACAGAGTAAGGGAGAACGCACCATCGTACGTAAACACATCATAATCACCAGCTGGATCTGGGTAATATCATTGGTCAAACGCGTAATCAGGGATGGTGTAGAAAAAGTATCGATATTGTGGAAGGAAAATTCCTGTATCTTTTCGAAGGCTGCCTTTCTCAGATCTGTCCCCGTTTTCTGGCTGACTGTTGCCGAGCAGATCAGACAGCCAATGCCGCCAAAAATACCAATGATTGCGATCACCAGCATGGCAATGCCTGTTTCTGCGATCAGAGCCGTGTTTCCCATACCGACCCCCTGGTTGATCATATAGGTCATGATCTTAGGCATGGAAAGTTCCGCTGCTACCTCCAGCAGCATCAGGATCGGCGCCAGGATCGCCAGCTTTTTATAGGGCTTCAAATATTCCCATATTTTCTTCATACTTTCACCTCTCAAACAAATAAACAATCAGGCATCTAAAGGTAGATGCCTGATTGTTTTATTTTAACACGTATGCATTTATTGGTCAATGAAAGAAGGATTAAAATCTCTGTTTTTACAGCACATACAGGAACATAAATGCAATATGGAATGCAGAGCCGATCATGACGAACACATGGAAGATTTCATGGAAACCAAAACTTTTTAAAATTGCCAGATTGGGTTTTTTCAGGGCGTAGATCAATGCGCCAACAGTATAAGCTATGCCGCCGCCCAGCAGGAACCAGAAGCCGCCCCAGCCAATAGCCTGCAGCAGAGGAACAAAGGCCGTGATGGAAAGCCAGCCCATTACAACATAGATCAGTGTAGAAAGCCATCTAGGTGCCCCCATCCAGAAAATCTTCATAAAGATACCAAATACAGCGATCCCCCAGATACCGATGAGCATGGCTGTGCCCCAGATACCTTTTAATGTAACCAGACAAACAGGCGTATACGTACCGGCGATCAGAACAAAGATCATCATATGATCGATGCGTCTTAAAAGCGCTGTTTTTTCAGGAGATAAACGCAGTGTGTGATAAATCGTGCTGGCACCATACAATAAAAGCAAAGAAACACCGAATACCGCAAAGCCGATCATGTGCAGTATGGTGCCTTCCGCCTGTGCTCGTTCCATCAAAATAATAAATACAGGAATCACTGCCAGAAACCCTATAAAATGCGTCAATGCACTCATCGGATCCTTCACCTGAAATTTCTCTTTTTATGCCATTGTCATTTCCATAATTTCATCCCCTCCACACCAAGTAGTTTTCGATACTACATCTTATTATATCGATATAATAACACGTTATTCCTACTATTTCAAGGGAAATTTTCCAGAAAATGTTGCGACATAGTTTAAAATACTATATAATAAAGAAGTTAAGAATTATTCCTATGGAAAGAATTTCGAGGTGAAGAAGTATGAACACATTCAATGAAGTGGTAGATCGTTATGCCGCTCAGATCCGTTCATCCAATGTCATTGAGATCGAAGATATCCCCAATATCGACCTTTACATGGATCAGGTAACAACTTTCATGGATAAAGGTCTGGCTCAATATAAACGTTATGAACAGGATAAAATCCTGACAAAGACAATGATCAACAACTACACCAAGGCAAAAATCTTCCCTCCTCCGGTGAAGAAAAAATACAGCCGTTCTCATCTGATGCTTTTGATCATGATCTATCATCTGAAATCCATCCTTTCTATCAAGGATATCGGCATTTTGTTCCAGTCCGCCCTGGCAGAACCTGATAGGGATAAACAGGCAAAACAAATTGAAGCTATTTATGCAGGTTTTGTCGCTTTGCAGAAAGAAACAAATTTGTATCTGGCAAATGCAGCGGAAGGTAAGCCTGATGAAACTTTTTATGGAAGAAGCATCCTGACAGAATATCAGGATGATAAATTGAGACGCATCCTTTTAGTTTTGGCTTTAGCAATTCGTGCTAATACAGAAAAGCAGCTGGCGGAACATGCCCTGGATTCTTATTTCTAAAATTAAAAAAGCAACCTACTATTCAATAGTATGGTTGCTTTTCTTTTTATCCCTTCATATCAGAACAAACTAAGCTGATTGGTTTCAGGAATACCATCCAATACACCATTTTCTTTTAACAGATCGATCAGGGAACGCCCCAGTGAAGTACGTTCCTTCAATTCTTCCAGTGTCTTGAATTCTCCGTCTTTTCTGCCTTCTACAATACTCTGGGCCGCATTGATGCCCAAACCCTGCAGGGAACTGAAGGGAGGCAGAAGTCCATCTGGTGTGATCTGGAAATTTTTCGCATGGGATTTATACAGATCAATGGGAACAAATTTGAACCCTCTTGCATAAAACTCAACAATAATCTCCAGTACCGTCTGTTTACTCTTATCTTTCGCTGTTGCTTCCTGCCCTTTTGCATGGATCTCCTTGATGGCATCCTTTGCCACATCAATTCCTTTGCACATGCAGGAATAATCGAAATCATCGCAGGCTCTGACAGAGAAATAAGAAGCGTAATATGCTTCGGGATAGTTGATCTTGAAATATGCGATACGGAAAGCCATCATAACATAAGCCGCTGCGTGGGCCTTCGGGAACATGTATTTGATCTTCTGGCAGGATTCGATATACCAGTCAGGCACATTTGCCGCTTTCATATCTACAATATCCTCGTCTGTTAAGCCCTTCCCTTTTCTGACCTTTTCCATAATCTTAAAGGATTTTTTCTTCTCTACACCTTTATTAATAAGATAGATCATGATACTGTCACGAGTGGAAATTGTCTCTTTCAGGGTAATGGTGCCGTTTTCAATCAGGGTCTGGGCATTGCCCAGCCATACGTCTGTGCCGTGGGAAAGGCCGGAAATACGCAGCAGATCCGCAAAGGTCTTCGGCTTTGTATCGATCAGCATGCCCCGTACGAATTTTGTACCAAATTCAGGAATGCCCAATGTACCCGTCTTGCAGTTGATCTCCTCTTCTGTAACACCCAATGCCTTAGGAGATTCGAACAGAGACATGGTCTCGGGATCGCCCAAAGGTACATCCTGAGGATTGACCCCCGTTAAGTCATAAAGCATACGAATCACTGTAGGATCGTCGTGCCCCAGAAGGTCAAGCTTCAGCAAACGGCCGGATATGGAATGATAATCAAAATGAGTCGTCGTTACCGTAGAATTCACGTCATTGGCAGGTCGCTGAATGGGACAGAATTCATGGATATCATGGTCACTGGGAACGACCATCAGGCCGCCTGGATGCTGGCCTGTCGTTCTCTTTACACCCGTACAGCCATCCGTCAGGCGCTGGATCTCCGCATTATGAGGCGTGATCTCTCTGGCATCGAAATATTTTCGAACAAAGCCATAGGCAGTTTTATCCGCCAGTGTGCCAATCGTACCGGCTTTGAATACTTTCCCTTTGCCAAACAGTTCTTCCGTATAGGCATGGGCCCGCTGCTGATAGTCACCGGAAAAGTTCAGGTCGATATCCGGTTCTTTGTCCCCTTCGAATCCCAGAAAGGTCTGGAACGGGATATCATGTCCATCTTTACGAAGTTTATGCCCGCAGACAGGACAATCCTTATCCGGCATATCGCAGCCACTGGCCTCTTCCATGGCAAAGGATTTTACCGTTTCCGATTCAAAATCAGAATATTTACAATGGTCGCAGATATAATGGGGCGGCAGAGAGTTTACCTCCGTGATACCCGCCATATTCGCCGCAAAGGAAGACCCTACGGAACCACGGGAACCAACCAGATACCCATCCTCTACAGATTTCCAAACCAGTTTCTGAGCGATGATATACAGTACCGCATAGCCGTTGCTGATAATGGAGTTCAGCTCTGTTTCCAGCCTGTCCTGCACGATTTCCGGCAGAGGATCCCCATAAATGGAAATGGCCTTATCCATACAAATCTGTCTCAGCTCATCATCTGCCCCCTCGATTTTCGGAGGGAAGGTATCATCAGGGATAGGCTTGATTTTTTCAATCATATCCGCAATCAGGTTCGTATTGGTAATAACCACCTCTCTCGCCTTTTCTTCCCCCAGATAGCTGAATTCTTTCAGCATCTCCTTTGTGGTTCTGAAATACAAAGGAGCCTGGTTATCTGCATCAGCGAAGCCTTCTGCCGCCATAATGATCCTACGGAATGCCGCATCCTGCGGATCGATAAAATGGACGTCGCAGGTGGCAACAACAGGCTTGTTATGCTCATCCGCCAATGCAACTATCCGCTTATTGATATTGATGATGTCCTCCATAGAATTGACATTTTCCACCCTAGGGGAATCGATCATAAATTTATTGTTGCCCAAAGGCTGAATCTCTAAATAATCATAGAAATTCACCAGTTCTTCAATGACCTGTTTCGGCTTGTCCTCCAGGATGGCCCGATACAACTCGCCCGCTTCGCAGGCACTGCCTAAGATCAGCCCTTCTCTATGCTGGATCAGCTTACTTTTCGGAATTCTGGGTCTGCGGAAGAAATAATCGATATGAGACAGAGAAATCAGTTCATATAGATTCCGCAGGCCTATGTAGTTTTGCGCCAGGATGATGGCATGATGGGCCTTCAGTTTTTTGTAGTTTACCGTCTGGCTGGCAAAAACGTTGATATCATCCACGCGATAAATTTTCTTTTCCACCAACATATCGATGAATTTCAGGAAGACTTCCGCTGTGGCCTCCGCGTCATTGACCGCTCTGTGATGCCCTTCCAGAGAAACGCCCAGATGGTCACAAACCAGATTCAGTTTATGCTTATTCAGTTCGGGAAGCAGGGAGCGTGATAATTCCAGCGTATCCAGAACAGTATTTTTCACTTCGATGCCGCATTTTCTCTCTGCATTGACACGGATAAATCCCGTATCAAAGTTGGCATTATGTGCTACCAGAACCGCATCTCCGCAGAATTCCAGGAATTTGGGTAAGATATCTTGAATGACAGGCGCATCAGCGACCATATCATCCGTAATGCCTGTCAGTTTCGTAATTTCCGCAGAAATGGGCTTTTCAGGATTGACGAAGGTGCTGAAACGGTCGATGATCTTACCATCCTTCACTTTTACTGCACCGATTTCTGTGATACTTTCTGTTTCTCGGGAAAGACCTGTGGTCTCGATATCAAATACTACAAAAGTATCATCGAGAGACTGTCCGCGAGGCATGGTAACAACACTGCCCAAATCGTCGATCAAGTAGGCTTCCACACCATAGATAACTTTTAAATCCGCCTTACCAACGGCATTCATAGCATCCGGGAAAGCCTGTACCACGCCATGGTCGGTAATAGCAATAGCTTTATGCCCCCAGGCAACAGCACGTTCGATGTATTTTTTGACATGAGTCACGCCGTCCATACTGCTCATCTGAGTATGCAGATGCAGTTCCACACGTTTTTCCTCCGCATCATCCATGCGGGCAGGAGGTGCAGAAGCAGTCATAATGTTTTTCGCCATAATGTCGATTTCTTTTGTATATTTATCAAATTGCACTTCGCCCTGTACACGAAGATATTTTCCTTTTTTGATCTTATCGCTCAATTCCTGATCGAAAACGCTCTTCTTCACAAAGAATTTGACTGTTGTAGAATCGCTCAGATCGGTAATGTCAAAGGAAACGATATATTTTTCACCCTTGATTTCCCTGGGCTCGATATTGTAAATGCTTCCTTCGATGATGACATTTTCCCCAACGATCTTCGTATCAATGATCTTCATATTACTGCCATTGATCTCTTTGCCCAACAGGATGCCCTTGGAAACAGAGGAAGAAACGGCCGCAACTTCCGCATTGGCTTTTTCCTGCACCACTTCTGCCTGACTTGTCACGATCTGTCTGCTCAGTTCTTCCAGTTTTTTCTGTTGCTGTTCTTCGAACAGGGCTCGTTCTTCCGCAGTTGTCTGAACATTTTTGAACTGGATCATCAGGTTTTGCCCTGTTTCCGCTTTGATCATCTTCATAATGGCATCGTCCAAATGCTTCTGGGCAAGATAATAGGCCATATTATTTTTTACGAAAATCTGCATTTTATTGTCGATAATCTTCCATTCTGCATCAACAATGACCCCAGCGCAGACCTTGCTTTCCTGGCTGACAAAGGTCTTGATGCTTTCCCAATAGCCTTCTGCCAAAGTTTCGGGGGTCTGTTCTGGCAGTTCATATGTAATATCGATATCCACCTCCCGGATACCGGGCAGGTTTTTCAGAAGCTCCCCTCTCAGATCTTCCCATTTCTGCAGAGGGATGAGCTCTTTCGCAGCAATTTCCATGCTGACAGTACGTTCTTTTTTATGGATAGTCAGCTTACGAACTTCGGTCCCCTGAAAAGCTTCCTGTACAGCCAAAGATAAAGAAATTTTCTGAAATACGTTTTCAAAATTCTGTGCGGTCATGCTCTCCCTCCTTTCCTTCAAATTTATTCATCATCAGATTCGGTCAATTTCTTCCATCAATGCGGAAACCAGTTCGTCCTCATTCACTTTACGAATGATCTCGCCTTTCTTGAATACCAGACCAACACCTTTACCGCCGGCAATGCCCAAGTCAGCTTCTCTGGCTTCACCGGGGCCATTTACCACACACCCCATAACGGCAACTTTAATGTTTTTATCAATATGTTTACATTTTTCTTCTACTTCGTTTGCAATAGAAATCAGGTCAATTTCTGTTCTGCCGCATGTAGGGCAGGAAACAAACTCTATGCCGAATTTACGAAGGCCAAGGCTTTTCAGAATTTCTTTCGCCGCTTTAATTTCTTCCACAGGGTCGCCCGTCAGGGATACTCGGATGGTATCGCCAATGCCCATAGCCAAAATCGTACCAATGCCAACAGCAGATTTAATGGTACCGGCATAAGGCGTACCAGCCTCGGTAATGCCTACATGGATGGGATAAGGGATGGCTTCGGAAAGGAGACGATAGGCCTCGATGGAAAAAGGCACATCGGATGCCTTGATGGAAACCACGATATCATAGAATTCAAATTTTTCAAGAATACGAACATGTTTCAGCGCACTTTCCACCAAACCCTGAGGAGTCACACCGCCGTATTTTTCCACCAATTCCTTTTCCAGAGAACCACTGTTCACACCAATGCGGATAGGAATATGCTTTTCCTTCGCCATATCGACCACCTGTTTGATACGGTCTTCATCGCCAATATTGCCGGGATTGATGCGCACCTTATCGATGCCCAGTTCCATGACCCGCAGCGCCAGTCTGTAGTCAAAATGAATATCTGCTACCAGAGGAATATGGATACGCTTTTTGATTTCGCCAACGGCATCTGCCGCAACCATGTCAGGGATAGCCACGCGAATCAATTCACAACCCGCTTCTTCCAGTTTTAAAATTTGAGCTACGGTAGCATCTACATCTCTTGTATCTGTATTACACATGGATTGGATGATGATAGGGTTCTTACCCCCCATCATCAAATCCCCGATTTTGACTTCTCTTGTCAGTTTTCTTTCCAAATTTCTCACCCTTTTCAAAATCCAGAAAAACGCCTTAGCAGTTTAAGGCGTTTTCGTTTTTCTTATATGATATATTTCATGATATCGCTAAAAAGGACATAAACCATAAGCCCCATGATAAATGCAAAACCCATAAACTGCAGTTTTGCTTCCATCTCTGCTTCCATAGGCTTTCTGCGGACTGCTTCGATCAGCAGGAATAATATCTTCCCGCCATCCAGCGCAGGAATAGGAAACAAATTCAGCACGCCAAGGTTGGCACTGAGTACGGCACCGATATAAACAACATTCTGGATCGCTGCCATCAGGCTATATTTCAGGCCCGCTTCATAGCTTTCCCCTACCATATTGAAAATAGCAATAGGGCCACCGTATTCATCGGGATTCGCTGTGAAGGTAAATACCCGCAACAGACCTTCTGCTGTCATCTTCACATAGTTGATCATGGCAAAATAACTGTAATGAGCTGTTTCGCCAATACTCATTTTCTCATAGCCTTCGACAGGTTCTGCCAGAAGGCCCGTATAGATCTGCGGGCTGAAACCAATCAGATATCTGCCGCTTTCCGCATCCAGCTTCGGCTGTAATTCATATTTATAGTGCTGCCCATCATTTCCAAGGATATCCAGAATGATAGCTTCGCCCTGGTTTGACTGCAGGATATACTGTAATTCATCGTAGATGTGAATTGTCTTGCCATCGATTTTCTGAATGACATCTCCCGCCTCCAGACCAATCTCAGCCGCAGCGGAATCAGGTAGAACTTCACGAATTTCCGGCGTTGCTGTATAGCTGGTACAAGTCAGACCAAAAATCATAATAAATGCCAGAATGAAGTTCATAAAAGGCCCTGCTGCCATAACCGCCAGTCGCACACCGATAGATTTACTCAAAAAAGATGTAGGGCTGGGAATAATTCCTTCTTCCGTTTCCCCTTCCATACGACAGAAACCGCCCAAAGGCAGCGCACGGATGCTATATTCCGTATCGCCTTTCGTACGGGAAAAGATTTTCGGGCCCATGCCCACGGCAAATTCCTGTACCCAGATACCGCTCTTCTTTGCTACAATGAAATGCCCAAATTCATGGACAACTACCAAAACACCAAGAAGTAAGATTGTAATCAATAACGAGGAAATTTTCCTCACCTCCAAATAGATTTATCAGAAGCTCACCTTCTCTGCATAGGCTTTTGCCCATGCATCTGCTTCCAGCAAATCTTCCAAAGTATATTCATATTTGACAGTATATGCATCCATCGTCTGTTCTATCAGTTCAGGAATCTGCAGGAAAGAAATTTCTCCCTTCAGGAAGCGGGCAACGGCCACTTCATTAGCGCCATTCAGCACCGCAGGCAATGTACCACCTGTTTTCAATGCGCGATAGGCCAAAGACAGACATTTGAATGTATCCATGTCAGGTTTATCGAAAGTCAGGTTACTACGCTGTGTGAAATCAATTCTGGGAAATGGATTTTTCACACGATTAGGATACGTCAGCGCATACTGGATAGGCACACGCATATCGGGCTCACCCAGCTGAGCCATAATAGCACCATCTTCATATTCTACCGCAGAATGAACGATGCTCTGTGGATGTACCAGCACTTCGATCTGATCAACATCTACGCCGAAGAGCCATTTTGCTTCCATCACTTCCAGCCCTTTATTCATCAGCGTTGCGGAATCGATGGTGATTTTATTGCCCATACTCCAGTTCGGATGTTTCAGGGCATCCGCCGCTGTCACATGTTCCAGGTCCTCTCTCCTTTTGCCGCGGAAAGGGCCACCGGATGCCGTCAGCAGGATACGCTGTATCTTGTTGCCTTCATTCCCCTGCAGGGACTGGAAAATCGCAGAATGTTCGCTATCCACGGGATAGATTTTAATATTATGTTTCTTTGCCAGATCCATAACAAGCTGACCTGCGGAAACAAGAGTCTCCTTATTGGCCAATGCGATATTTTTGCCCGCACGAATAGCTTCAAAAGTTGGCTTCAGACCAACGTTGCCAACAACAGATGTAACTACAGTATCCACGCCTTTATATGTAGACGCTTCCACCAGCCCATCCATGCCGCTGACAACACGGATATTGGTATCTGCTAGCCTCCCCTTCAATATTTCCGCATTTTTCTCATCCATCACAGCCACCAGTTCAGGCTGGAATTTCCTTGCCTGTTCTTCCAACAGAGCGATGTTGCTGTTGCCTGTAATAGCCATGACTTTGATATCTTTTAAATTTTCAACTACTTCCAGGGTCTGGGTACCAATGGAACCGGTAGACCCCAAAATAGAAATTTTTCTCATTGTTTACACCTTCATTTATCGTTATGCCTGAATCAGGAACAACATAATATAGTATAACACGGGCGCAGTCATAATGACGCTGTCAAATCTATCCAGCACACCACCATGACCGGGCATCAGATTGCCGTAGTCCTTGATGCCTACCTGTCGTTTGATGGAAGAAGCCGCTAAGTCGCCGATCTGGGAAATAATAGAGCCTGTAAAGCCGATCAGTCCACAAAGCAACAGTACATTTACGCCTTCCAGAGGATAATATTTGTTGATCCATACACCATACAGCAGACACAGCACAATAGATGTGATGATGCCGCCAACAGAGCCTTCTATGGTCTTCTTCGGGCTCAGTGCAGGACACAGCTTGTTTTTGCCCAGGAAATAACCTGTAAAATAAGCACCTGTATCACAGCCGAAAGCAGAAATAAATGCCAGCCAAACCAACAGCTTGCCATGGTCATATTCTCTCACCAGATAAACATGGGAAAGCAGGAAGCAGGCATAGAAAAAACCAAAGAGCGCCGCCACAACTTCCACATAATTTGTTTTTTTATAGCAAAGCACACTATAAACCAGGAGTGCAATGACAAACAAAGAAGTAAACACACTGAATAACGGACTTATGTAGATCAGTTTATCGATAAAAATCACATAGAAAAGACCAAACAGATATGCAATGATATGCGTGCCCTTCACTTCTTTGGAAATTGCCTTATTAAATTCATACATGCCTACCAGGCCCAGGATACCAATGCCTGCATGGAGCCAAACACCGCCGCTTACAACTATAAAGATCAGCAGAGGCAGCGCCACTAATGCAGAAATAATTCTCGTTTTCATATAGCGTCACCTCATTTCAATCTGCCGCCGAAACGACGTTCTCTGTTCTGGTAATAATAAATGGCTTTTTCCAGTTCCTTTTTATCGAAATCAGGCCAAAGCACTTCAGAAAAATAGAATTCAGAATAAGCCAACTGCCACAGCAGGAAATTGCTGATACGTTCTTCCCCGCTGGTACGGATCATCAGTTCGGGATCCGGTGTGCCCGCTGTATCCAGGGCATTTGTGATGGTATCTTCTGTCACATCTGCAGGATTCAGCTTTCCGGAAGCCACTTCTTCTGCTACTTTTGTAACAGCACGGCGCAGTTCATCTCTGCCGCCATAGTTCAGGGCAATATGCACGGTCAACCCTGTTTTTTCTTTGGAAATTTCTTCGATCTCTGCAATACCATCCTGAATGTCTTTTGCTAGGCGGGATTTTTCACCGATCACATGCATACGCACATTATCTTTCACGAATTTTTTGAAGTAATTTTTCAAATAAAAACGCAGGATATCCATGATAGCACCCACTTCTTCTTCGGAACGTTTCCAGTTTTCCGTAGAAAAAGCATAGACTGTCAAGTGTTCCAGCCCCATATCCTTCGCTGCATAAATGATTTTTTCCAGTGCTTCCGCACCGGCTTTATGGCCTGCCTTTCTGGGCAGTCCTCGTTTTGTTGCCCATCTTCCGTTGCCATCCATGATGATGGCGATGTGTCTGGGCATTTTATCGGGATTCAGCTCATAGGAGCTGGTTTCTTTTTCAAAAAACATAATTGCCTCCCTGTAATAAAGCCCCTCTCCGAAGAAGAGGGGCATGGGTATTCCAATAATTATACTGTAAGGATATCCTTACTTTTTGCTTCCGCTTTTGCGTCGATTTCAGCTACGTATTTATCTGTCAGTTTCTGTGTTTCGTCTTCCAGATCTTTCAGCTGATCTTCTGTGATCTCTTTTGCTTTTTCCGCTTTTTTGAAATGATCCATTGCATCTCTTCTGATATTTCTGATTGCAACTTTAGAAGCTTCCGCCTTTTTCTTAACGTCTTTTGTCAGATCTTTACGTCTTTCTTCTGTCAGTTCAGGAAATACCAGACGGATCACTTTACCATCGTTATTGGGGTTGATACCCAGTTCAGACATATTGATCGCCTTTTCGATGGGCTTCAGCAGGGATGTGTCCCAGGGCTGGATCTGCAGCAGACGAGGTTCAGGAACAGAAATGTTGCCGACCTGATTCAGGGGTGTAGGTGTGCCGTAGTATTCTACTGTGATCTTATCCAGAACATGAGGGTTTGCACGACCAGCGCGGATTGTGCTGTAATCACTGTCCAGAGCTGTCAGTGTTTTTTTCATTTTTTCTTCATAAGGTTTTGTCAGTTCAGATGCCATAACTATATTCCTCCTGTGATAACAAAATCTTTAAACAGTAACAATCGTACCGATCTTTTCGCCGCCAACTGCACGGATGATGCTGTTTTCTTCATTCAAGCCGAAGATGATAACAGGGATCTTACGTTCGAAGCAAAGATTTGCGGCTGCCATATCGATGACCTTCAGGTTATTTTTTACAATGTCTTCCGCTTTGATGATGTCGATCTTCTTTGCATTGGGATTGATGGCAGGGTCGTCATCATACACACCATCGATGCTCTTTGCAAAGAACAGACCGTCTACATCCAGTTCAGCGCCTCTTAAAGCTGTGATCGTATCCGTAGAAAAGAAAGGATGACCCATACCAGCAGCGAAGATGACTACTTCGCCCTTTTCCAGGTGCGCAATGGCGCTTTCCTTGGAAAACTGTTCTGTCATCGTGCCAATCATAATAGGTGTCTGCACGAATGCCTTGATGCCATTCTGACGGAATGCATCTGCCACATAGATGGCATTCATAACGGTTGCCAGCATGCCGATTTGGTCTGCTTTTGTACGATCCATATTGGAATCTGCACTTCTGCCCCTCCAGAAATTGCCGCCTCCGATAACCAGAGAAACCTGTGTACCCTTTGCCATTACCGCTTTGATCTGATCGATCAGGCCCCAGATCACTGCATCGTCAAAAGTTACGCCTTTCTTGTCGCCGGCCAGCGCTTCGCCGCTCAATTTCAGCACAATTCTCTTATACATTTTTCACAGCCTCCTTACCATTCTAATGTAACACAAATCACAAAAAATTTCCACCTTATTTTCTCATCCGACCCAAATGTGTGTAAAAATTCCTGTAAAAAAGGAAACGCTCGTGTAGTGCTGGCGTCAGCCACACTGCTAGAAGCGTTTCCTTTTCATTTTTAAATAAGCATAAATATTAGAACTTTAAATTAGTTCATTGCTTTTGCAACTTCATCAGCGAAGTTTTCTTCTTTCTTTTCCATACCTTCGCCTGTTTCGAAACGAACGTATCTTGTGATTTCGATGGGAGCACCAACAACTTTTGCTACAGATTCGATGTACTGTTTTACGGACATATCTGTATCTTTAACGTAGGGCTGTTCAACCAGACAGAATTCTTTCAGTTCTTTTTTCAGTCTGCCTTCGATCATCTTAGCGATGATGTTGTCAGGTTTTTTAGCGTTTTTAGGATCATTCTTAGCCTGTACTGTCAGGATTTCTGTTTCTTTTGCAATGAAATCAGCGGGAACATCTTTTTCTGCGATGAATTTAGGGTTCAGAGCTGCGATCTGCATAGCAATGTTTTTGCCCAGTTCAACCAGTTCGTCTGCTTCGTTTTCGCAAGCCAGTTCGATCAGAACACCGATTCTGCCGCCGCCGTGGATGTAGGAAACCAGTTTGCCAGCCTGTGCTTTTTCATATTTTTCGAAACGTCTGATGTTCAGGTTTTCACCGATAACAGCTACCTGCTGAGACAGAGCTTCTTTTACTGTAAACTGAGGATCCAGAGCCCATTTTTCTTCGAAGAAAGCGTCCATATCTGCTGCTGTTGTTTCAGAAGCCTGTTTTGCAACTGCTGCTACATAATCTCTGAATACCTGGTTCTTTGCAACGAAGTCTGTTTCAGAGTTAACTTCTACGATTGCACCGATTTTGTTGTCTTCGCTCAGGTAGATTTCAACCATACCTTCGGAAGCGATACGACCAGCTTTTTTCGCAGATGCAGCCAGACCTTTTTCTCTCAGAATTTCAACAGCTTTTTCCATGTTGCCGTCAGCTTCTGTCAGAGCTTTTTTGCAATCCAGCATACCTGCGCCTGTCATTTCTCTCAGTTCTTTTACCATACCTGCTGTAATAGCCATGTTAAATTCCCTCCTAATAATCTTAATCGGTTAGTATTAAAAAAGCTTCAGCCCGTTCTAGGCTGAAGCTCGGGCAAATGCCTTTTTAAAATTATTCAGCTTCTACTGTTTCAGCTGTTTCCTGTTCACCCTGTTTGGATTCCAGAACAGCGTCAGCTACTTTGGAAGCGATCAGTTTTACCGCACGGATAGCGTCATCGTTACCGGGGATTACGTAATCGATTTCATCGGGATCGCAGTTTGTATCTACGATAGCTACTGTAGGGATACCCAGTGTGTGAGCTTCCTGAACAGCGATTTTTTCTTTTCTTGTGTCAACGATGAACATCATATCGGGAACTTTTTTCATTTCCTTGATACCGCCAACGTTTTTCTGCAGTTTTTCCATTTCGTGCATCAGTTTAGCAACTTCTTTTTTGGGCAGTACTTCGAATGTACCGTCTTCCTGCATTTTTTCCAGATCTTTCAGTCTAGCGATTCTTGTTTTCACTGTTGTGAAGTTTGTCAGCATACCGCCCAGCCATCTCTGGTTTACGTAGTACATACCGCATCTTTCAGCTTCTTCACGGATGCATTCCTGTGCCTGTTTCTTTGTACCTACGAACAGGATTTCCCCGCCTTCAGCGATGCAGTTGCAGATTGCTGCGTAAGCTTCATCTACTTTTTTCACTGTTTTCTGCAGGTCGATGATGTAGATACCGTTTCTTTCTGCGAAGATGTATTCAGCCATTTTAGGGTTCCATCTTCTTGTCTGGTGACCAAAGTGTACACCAGCTTCTAATAACTGTTTCATAGAAATTACGCTCATTGTATGAACCTCCTATTGGTTAATCCTCCGCATCCTTTCCGTAGGAATAACTGGCTCCTGCCAGCACCAATCCTCTCTTTGTGGATACGTGTGTACTAAAAGTTACCTATGGGATTATAGCACAACAAAAACCAAAAAACAACTACTTTTCCTCATTTTTTTGAAAAAAATTAAGAAAAAATAGTTGTTCTTTTCATTGTACATTACTCTACTTCTTCTTCCGCAGATTTTTCCTGTACAAAACCGCATTTTTCGTTGGAACAAACGATTTTGGGATTTTTTCTTCCCTTTTCTTCCAGGAAGGAGCCGCATCTGGGACACTTTTCTCCTGTGGGCTTATTCCAGCTCATAAAGCCACATTCATCAGGATTATGTTCGCAGCCGTAATATACACGGCCTTTTTTCGTCTTCTTGATGAGAACTTTGCCCCCGCATTCGGGGCAGTTCACACCTGCTTCTTCAAAATAAGGCTTTGCATTCTGACATTCAGGGAAACCGGGACATGCCAGGAATTTACCGTATCTGCCATATTTGATGACCATGTTTCTGCCGCATTTTTCGCAGATGACATCGCTTTCTTCATCCTTGATCTCGATCTTTTCCAGCTTTTCTGCAGCATTTTCCACGCTTTCCTTGAAACCGGGATAAAAATCACGGATGATCTGTTTCCATTCTTCCTTACCCATTTCCACATCATCCAAACGTTCTTCCATATTGGCTGTGAAGTCGATATCTACGATATCAGGGAAATAACCCTTCATGATATCATCTACCATTTCGCCTAGTTCTGTGGGGAAAAGGTTCTTCGCCTCTTTTGTCACATAGTGGCGAGCCTGGATAGTTGTCAGGGTAGGTGCGTATGTGGAAGGTCTGCCAACGCCGATCTCTTCCAGTGTCTTGATCAGGGAAGCATCAGTATATCTTGCAGGGGGCTGTGTGAAATGCTGTTCAGGCAGCAATTCCTTCGCCTTCAGGATATCACCCTGGGACAATTTGGGGATGACTTTTTCATCCTCTTCCTCACCTTTGTTATAAACCTCCAGGAAACCAGCAAAGCGAAGTCTGGAACCGGATGCACGGAAACTGTAATCTCCTGCCGCCAACTTCACAGACAGTGTGTCATAGAGCGCAGGACTCATCTGGCTGGCAACAAAGCGTTCCCAGATCAGCTTATACAGACGATACTGGTCTTTGGACAGGGAGTCCTTGATACTATCGGGGGTTCTGCTTACGTTTGTAGGGCGAATCGCTTCGTGAGCATCCTGTGTTTTGCCCTTGGATTTATATACGATCCGTTCGGAATTCACAAATGCATCGCCGTAGGTTTCTTTGATAAACGCTACTGCTGCTTCATAAGCCTCATCGGAAATACGGAAGGAGTCAGTACGGATATAGGAAACCAGACCGACAGTGCCTTCACCTTTGACATTGACACCTTCATACAATTGCTGAGCGATCATCATGGTTTTCTGGGTCGCCATATTCAGGTGTTTGCTGGCTTCCTGCTGCATGGTACTTGTTGTGAAAGGCGCAACGGGCTTTTTCTGTCTGCTGCCTGTTTTTACTTCCGTAATTTCGAAATCTTTTCCTTCCAGGCCAGCCAGCACTTGGTTCGTTTCCGCTTCGTTGGCAAGTTCCATTTTTTCGTCGCCCTTGCCATAGAATTTCGCTTCAAAGCCTTTCCCATCTGCATCTTTCAGTTTTGCGCCCAGTGTCCAGTATTCTTCGGGAATGAAATCTCTGATTTCTTCTTCTCTGTCACAGATCAGGCGCAGCGCAACAGACTGCACACGGCCGCCGCTAAGGCCTTTTTTGACCTTTTTCCAAAGCAGGTCACTGATAGTATAGCCTACCACTCTATCCAATACACGGCGTGCCTGCTGGGCATCTACCAGATCCATGTCAATGTCTCTGGCCTCTGTAATGGATTTTTTGACTGCTGTTTTTGTAATTTCATTGAATGTGATACGGCTGATAGGTTTTTCATCGCCAAGATTGAGGGCGTGAAGCAGATGCCAGCTGATGGCCTCCCCTTCACGGTCCGGGTCAGTCGCGAGATATACTTTATCAGCAGCTTTCGCATCTTTACGCAGCTTGCTTAAAAGTTCCCCCTTCCCACGAATAGTAATATATTTGGGCTCAAAGTCATTTTCAAAATCGATGCCCATCTGGCTTTTCGGCATATCTCTGATATGCCCCATGGATGCTTCGATCTTGTAATTGCTCCCCAGGAATTTACCGATGGTGGCAGCTTTCGCAGGGGATTCCACGATAACAAGGTATTTTTTCCCTGTCTTCGTGGCCTTTTTTGCCGTAGCTTTTTTTGTTGTTGTTTTCTTTGCAGCAGGTTTCTTTTCTGCTGTGGCTGTTTTTGCCATTCACTTCACCTCTATTTCAATTAGCTCTGACATAGCCTGCCTGGGGTACTTTTACGATATATCCGGACAGCTCAAGCAGAGATAAGATATATTGCACTTCCTGAATATCCTTATGCAGCTTTCTGCACAGGGCCTCCGCCGGGATGGGCGTGCCATCCTCGATCAGGTCGAAAACTTCTTTCTCCTCTGCAGAGATATTCTCTGCAGTTTTGCGTTTAAACTTTTCTTTCTCTTCTTCTTTGTATGTGATGCCCAAAGCCATCAGAATATCGCTGCCCTCTGTGATGATTGGACAGCCCTGTTTGATGAGGGCATTTGTTCCATAACTCAAAGCACTGGTCACATTCCCGGGGACGACATAAACATCTCTTCCATAATCCAACGCCATATCCGCCGTGATGAGCGTGCCGCTTTTCTTGCCTGCTTCCACAACGACCACCATTTTGCTCAAACCCGCAATGATACGATTTCTTGCAGGAAAATTCCCAGGAACCGCGGGCATACCGGGCGGATATTCGGAAACGATACATCCATTTTCGATGATACGTTCCATCAGTTGTCTGTTTTCGGAAGGATAGCAGATATCCACACCACAGCCTAAAACCGCAATAGTCTTACCGCCGCCATCCAGAATGCCCCTGTGCCCTTCGCTGTCGATGCCGCGGGCCATACCGCTAACTACGACGATGTTAGCCTTTCCAAGATCCTTCGCAATATCGTGGGCAACCGTTGCGCCGTAACGGGAACATTTTCTTGCGCCAATAATGGCTACCGTATCAATATCATCATCAGGCAGTTCGCCGCGAACATAAATACCCAGGGGTGGGTTATAAATCTCTTTCAGCATTTTAGGGTAACGGGGATGCCAGTAGGAATAAAAATCGATCTGCTTTTCCTCCAGTTCGATGATCCATTCATTCAGCTGATCTTCATCTCGGGATGTGATAATCAGTTCTCCTGTTTTATCCGAAGCGATCTTTCTGATTTCTGCAGGCTCTGCCTGCCAGATGGCTTCCGCACTGCCGAAGTGTTCCAAAAGCTGGTTTGCCCGTTTGAAGCCAACGCCTTCAATATGCGTCAACCACATCAGATAAAATTCTTCCATACGAACACTCCTTCCCCTCTCCGAGTTACGACCTATACTATAAATCCTTTCCTATTAAAATTCAATACTAAATTTTTTTGAACTACACAATTTCAGCAAAATTAGCCCATTATTTAAAGTAGGAACTTGGACATCTGATTGCACTTTTTTGTAAAAGTTGATATGATAAAAGCAAATTTTTGAAGAAAAGAGGCTTTCAAATGCTTTCCATCATAAAATCCGCTGCCCTTATGGGCATTGATAGCTATCCTGTGGATGTAGAAGTAGACCTGAGCAATGGCCTACCCGCCTTCGATATCGTTGGTCTTCCTGACTCTGCCGTCAAAGAATCCCGCGAGCGCGTAAAAACCGCTATACGCAATTCCAGTTTTTCTTTCCCGGTAAAAAGAATTACCGTCAATCTAGCTCCCGCTGATACGAAAAAGGAAGGTGCTTCCTTTGACTTACCCATCGCATTGGGTATTCTTGCAGCCTGCAATCTTTTTTCCGCCTCTCAACTGGAAGATGCCATCATCACCGGAGAACTTTCTCTGGATGGCTCTGTCCGTCCTGTGAATGGTGTTCTGCCAATGGTATATGATGCTTACCGCCGAGGCGTTATAAAATGCTTCGTTCCTGCAGAAAATGCGGAAGAAGCGGCTCTGGTAGAAGGAATAACTGTTTATCCCGTCCAGACCATTCAGGAAATCGTAAACCATCTTTCCGGTGGAAAACAAATCCCACCTTTCGAAAAAAACGCCGATACCTTTACTTTTCAGAAAGAAGATGGCCCGGAAAACCTGGATTTCTCCCATGTAAAAGGACAGGAAAACGCCAAGCGGGCCATGGAGATCGCCGCTGCAGGCGGTCATAATATCCTGTTGATCGGCCCTCCCGGCTCAGGCAAAACCATGCTGGCAAAACGTCTGCCGACCATCCTGCCCGACCTGAGTTTCGAAGAGAGTATTGAAATCACGAAAATTTACAGCGTGGCTGGGTTATTGAAGGAGAAAAACGCTCTGGTCAAAACTAGACCCTTCCGTTCTCCTCATCATACCATTTCCGCATCTGCACTGACCGGTGGCGGTCGTATTCCCAGACCCGGGGAAATTTCTCTGGCCCACCATGGAGTATTATTTCTGGACGAACTGCCCGAATTCCAGCGGAATGCCTTGGAAGTCATGCGTCAGCCCCTGGAAGATGGCAAAGTGACCATCGCCAGAGTAAACGGCACCCTGACCTTCCCTTCCGATTTCATGCTGACAGCAGCCATGAACCCCTGCCCCTGTGGTTACCTGGGCAACAGCGAAAAATGCCATTGCTCTGCCAACGAGATATTGAAATATCATAGAAAAATCAGCGGTCCCCTGCTGGATCGTATCGATCTGATGGTGGAAATGCCCCCTGTGTCCTATGACGATTTAGAAAATACTACCGCTGCAGAATCCTCTGCTTCCATCAAAGAAAGAGTGGTTCGTGCCCATAAAATACAGTTGGAACGTTTCAAAAATGACGGCATTTTCTTCAACGCCCAGATGAATGCAGCTCAGACCGAAAAATACTGTACTTTGCAGCCCAGAGATAAAGAAATGCTCCGCACCGCCTTTGAACGAATGGAACTGAGCGCCAGAGCTTATCACAAAGTTTTGAAGTTGGCCCGTACTGTAGCCGATCTGGCAGGAGAGGAACAAATCAGTCTGAAACACTTACTGGAGGTATTGCAGTATCGTTCTCTGGACAGAAAATATTTGTTGTAAGGAAAAGAGGTCTTTCTGATGATATATTCTAAGCGTCAAATGTCCGATTCATTCCTCATCGCTGTTCTGCTTGCCATCGTTGGCGGCTTTCTGGATGCCTATACCTATGTAGCAAGAGGACATGTCTTCGCCAATGCCCAGACGGGCAATATCGTCCTACTGGGGCTGAATCTGGCGGAAAGACACTGGCTGAACGCCATCTCTTATTTCATCCCCATACTGGCCTTCGTCTGTGGTATTTTTGTCGATGAATGGATCAAAAAATATTTTCTCCCAAAGAAAAAGATACATTGGAGGCAAATCGTGCTGTTGTTCGAGATTGTCATCCTATGCATCGTCGCATGGCTGCCTTTGGGCGGAAAAAATGACCTGATTGCCAATGTGCTGGTCTCCTTCGTTTGCTCCATGCAGGTGCAAAGCTTCCGCAAGGTGCAGGGGTTGCCCTATGCCACTACCATGTGTACAGGAAATCTCCGCAGCGGTACGGAATTGCTTTTCCGCTTCACCCAGACGAAAAATATGGAAGAACGGAAGAAAGCCCTGCGTTATTATGGTGTCATCGGCTTTTTCATCATCGGTGCCGGCATCGGCGCATTGATGACGAATCACTTTGGAAATACTGCAGTGGTTTACTGCAATATCCTGCTGGTTTTGGTCTGCGCCCTGCTTTCCATCAAAAGCAATGAATAATAAAGCTTCACGGTTTCTCTTTCGAGATTCCGTGAAGCTTTTTTATTATACTTTCAGTTCGACCGTACTGCCAGCACTGCCTCTTTTCACGATGATTTTTTTATCGATGGTATCCTTCAATTCGGACACATGGGAGATGATGCCAACCAGTCTGTCCCCATAGGAAAGCTTCTGCAGCACTTCCACCGCCTGTTCTCTGGAGCGATCATCCAGGGAACCAAAGCCTTCATCGATAAACATGGCATCGATACGAACACCACCTGCATGGGCCTGTATCACATCAGAAAGCCCCAACGCCAGGCAAAGAGATGCTTTGAAGGCTTCCCCGCCGGAAAGAGAGCGCACGGAACGACTTTTGCCCGTATAATGGTCAAGCACTTCTACATCCAGCCCCGCCTGAGATCGTTTGTTCGTCGCCTTCTGTGCGTGAAGCAGAAGATATCGGCCTTCTGTCATATCTTTCAGGCGCAAATTCGCTGCCTGCAAAATCTTTTGAAAATAGAACCCCTGTACAAACTGCTCAAAGGCAATTTTGTCTTTCCCTACCAGCTCGCCATTGGCTGTTTTGGAAAGCTCAGAAATGGGCAGGAACTCCTGTGCCGCCTTTTCTCTGAGAGCCAGCTCCTTACGGGCATTTTGCAACAGATTCCCCAGAACCGCCGCTTTCCCGCGGGCTTCGTCTACTGCTAGTTTTTCGATTCCTTTTTCAGCATCCAATTTTGTTTTTTCTTCTTCCAAGGCAGAAATGTCTTTTTTTTCTTTTTTTTCACATTCCTGACGAAGATTTTCTGCTGTTTGCTTCAACAATGCCAGATCCGTGAAGAATTTACGGTTATCTTCCTCCGCCTTCTCCAAAATGGAGCGTTCCGTCAAAGTGAAATCATACTCATTCTGGTTTTCGAATCCATTTTCACCCAATGCCAGCAGGAAAGTTTTTTCAGCATTTTCTGCTGTTTTCGCAGCTTCTCTTGCTTCTCTGTCAGCCTGCTCTTTCAAAGCTACGGCGCGTTCTTTTTCCTCCCTGGAAATCTGCAGGGCATCGTTCACTCTGTTTCCTCTTTCCTCTGCCTGAGAAAGCTCCTCTTGCAGTGCAGCACATTTCTCCTGCAGTTCCGCAGCGGTCGTATCGCCCAACTGCTCTTGCAGCAGGCCATATTCCCCCTGTTTCTGTTGGAAAACAGTAGTGGCTTCTGCCTGTTTTTCTTCCAGTTCCTCCAATACCTTTTCCCCTTCTGCAATCCTTTCTTCCATTTTTTCTTTTCTAGGACGAAGGGCTTCTATCGAAGCCACTGTTTCCCGCTGCATTGCCAGTATGCTTTTTTCCTGGCGCAGTGTGGTTTCAGAAATTTCTTTCTCTGCCGCCAAGGTTTCCGCTGTGACAGCAATTTTTTCGCAGCCTGAAAGGAAGGTCTCTTTCAGTAAAACCAGCTTTTCTTTTTCGCCTTTCCCTTGCTCAGCAAGTGCCTGTCGTTTCTGATTTGCAGCTTCCAGAACGTCCTTTTTCGCTTTCCATTCTGCTTCCGTAGGAGCATTTCCTGTCAGTTTCGCCTTATCGGGATGATGGATGGAACCGCAAACAGGACATGCCATGCCATCCTCCAATCCTTCCGCCAGAAAGCCTGCCTGTTCCCGCAGGAAGAGAGTTTCCGCCAAATCGGCATCGTCTTTCGCCTGCTTCCACTCTTTTTCTGCCGTCAGATATTTCTGTGCCAGCTTCCGCAGCTCAGCATCTTTCCGGATGATGTTGTCTTTTTGCGACAAAAGAGCTTTGATGGCCTCGATTTTCTCCTCTTTCCGGCCGACCTTCTGTTCCTGCAGTTTGATTTCTGCATACAGCTTATCCAGTTCCAGAAGTCTGTTCTGCCATTCTTCCAACTTAATTTTCCGTTCAGTCAGCCTTTCCTTTTTCTCGGAAACATCCTTTTCCAATGTTGCTTTCTTTTCAGAAAGACCCTGTAATTCCTTTTCCAGCACTTCTTTCTGCTGATAGCGTTCCTGCTCTTCTGTCAGTTTTCGCAGAAGGTTTCTTTTTTCCTCTAACCCAGGCTTTTCTTCTTCCAATGCCTGTTTTTCCTTTATCATTTGGGACAGTTTTTCTTCTGCCTGTTTCTGCTTTTCTTCATTTTCGCGGAAAACTTTCAACCAGTTTTCCTGCGCGTCCTTCGCTGTTTTCCACGCCTGTTCCAGAGGATAGATGATATCCAAAGCAATCCGTTGTTTTTTGAGGTAAGCTGTCTCTTCCTGTTTTTCTACGGTTAATGCGTCCTGTTTCAGCCAGTTTGCACAGGCGACCGCTTCTCTTTCGAATAGCTGTTCTGTTTCTTTTCCTTCGTTGATTTCCTTCTCCAGGCGACGGATCTCCGTTTCCAATTTCGCCAGTTTTTCATCGGCTGTACGAAGGGTTTCTTGCATATCCTTCAATTTTTCTTCCTGTGCAGAAAGGAGTTCTTCTCCTCGGAAGATATCATTCTTTTCCAGTTCTCCCTCTGTCATCTGCCTCAAATATTGCAGCAGGCGCTTTTCGCTGTCTTCTAAATCGATGCGTTTTTCTTTCTCCGCTTCCTTCAGCTTTTTCTGGAAATCAGCATACAGGTCGGTATGGAAGACCTTTCGGAAGATACTGCCCCGCTCCGTGCTGTCAGCATAAAGCAGCTTCAGAAATTCTCCCTGAGCGATCATACAGATCTGCTTGAACTGCTTGGCATCCACACCCAATAATATTTCAATCTCATTTTTCACAGGGGTAAAGCCAGTCACAAGGGTCTCTTTTTCTTCCCCTTCTTCTCTATAGAGAGCTGCTTCGGCAGATTCTGTTGTCATGCCTTCCCCGCGCAGCTTCGGCCTCTGGTAAGCAGGATTACGTACCACTCTATACCGTTTTCCCTGATGAGAAAACGTGAATTCTATATAGGTTTTCGTACCTGGCAAAGCAAAATCGCTGCGCACACTGTCAACACCGCGATTAGAACCACTGGCTTCCCCGAAAAGCGCAAAGCAAATGGCATCGAAAAGGGTAGTCTTCCCTGCGCCCGTGTCCCCACTAATAAGAAACAGCCCTTGGTCGCCCAGTTTCTCAAAAGAAATCTCTGTTTTTTCCGCAAAGGGTCCGAAGGCAGAAATAGTCAAATATAATGGTTTCATGCTTCTTCCTCCAATCCCTTCCAGATTTTTTGCAGTAGTTTCTGCTGCGTTTCATTCATTTCTCGATCGTTCTGTTTTTGGAAGAACCTGGAGAACAGTTCGTCTGGCTTGATATCTTCTGCGTCTATAGTGATTTCCGTTTCACATTCTGTTTCTCTCTGTTCAAATTCCAAGGTCATCAGGTTCGGATAAACACTGCGCAGCTGACCTATAGGATCGAGCAATGCTTCTTTATCCGTTAAAATGCAGCGGATATAATCATCCGAGCCGCCTTCCGCCTTTGCCGCTTTGATCAGTTCCTGCAAAGGGCCTTTGATTTCACGGAATTTTCGCTTCGTTTCCAAGGGAATAAAATCGAGATCGACAGTTCCCTTTTCTTTCAGTTCTACAACGTTGATTCCCTTTTTCTGTCGAATTTCCGAAAAGGAATACGGCATGGGAGAGCCAGCATAGCGCACTGTATCCTTCCCCATCCGCTGAGGGCTATGAAGATGCCCCAGAGCTGCATAATCGAAATCAAAGAACAAGCTGACATCGATCTCATCCACACCCCCCAGAGACATCGTTTCCGATTCACTGCGCTCTGCAGCACCTTTCCATGTAACAAACTGGTGTACAAGAATAATATTTCTCTTGGAAAAATCGATTTCTACACAATTCAGCAGCGCCTTTGCTGCCTCTCCGTAGGAAGAAAAATTATTATCCACAAGTACCCCATTTACGTGGGCAGGCTTGAAGAATGGCAGCAACCAGATATCCACAGGGCCAAATTCATCGATTTCCGTGAAATGTTCCATCTTTTCACCGATATTGCCTGCAATATGGATATTATTTTCCCGAAGATATCTTTGCCAAATTCCAACCTCTGGGCAGAATCGTGGTTGCCCGCAATCAAATAGGTATGCAGTTCCCTTTTCTCTAATTCTGTCAGGAAATCATTCAATAATTTTACCGCTTCCGTTGGTGGTACGGGTTTATCATACACATCGCCGCTGATGAGCAGCGCATCCGGCTTTTCTTCGTCTATTTTCTTTAAAATGGTTCGGAGCAGTTCTTTCTGCTCCTCCAGCATGGAAAACTCATATACCCGCTTGCCCAGATGCAAGTCACTAATATGGAACAATTTCATGCTATCCCTCCTAACAAAAAACGGTATAACTTTCGCCATACCGTTTTCGAATCACTTATCTTTCATAAGGTGTGATGACCCATTTGATAACGCCATCCAGTTTATTTTCAAATACATGATAGCCTTTCATGACATCATTCAAAGGTCTCTTATGGGTGATCAGGCAGCTTGTATCGATCTTGCCGCTCTGTACCATCGTCATAATATCATCACAGGAATTGGCATCTACACCGCCTGTTACGAAGGTCAGGTTTTTGCCATACATCACGTGCAGAGGAATGGAAACTGCCTCTTCATACAGGGCAACTACCACAACGATTGCATTGGGTCTTGCCACTTTCCATGCCATTTCGAAAGTACCCATTGTTCCGGCAACTTCGAATACACGGTCTGCCCCTCTGCCTTCTGTCAGTTTCAGCACTTCTGCCTCTACATCCACTTCATTGGCATTCAGAATGACATCTGCCAGTCCCTGTTCCTTTGCCAGCTGCAGTCTTTCATTGCTGATATCAACAACGATGACTTTAGCAGGGCTATAAAGCTTAATGCTCATCAGCGTACACATGCCCGTGGGGCCTGCGCCCAAAACGACTACAGTATCTGCAGGCTTCAGCTCTGCCACCTGCGCTGCCCAATAGCCTGTTGCAAGGATATCGCCATTGAACAGAGCAGCTTCATCTGTTACGTCATCAGGGATCAATGTCAGCGCCTGATCTGCCATGGGAATACGGGCATATTCTGCCTGGCCGCCATCGATACGGCAGCCCAGCTCCCAGCCGCCATGCACACAGTTATTCACATAGCCGCGTTTGCAGAAATAACATTCGCCACAGAAAGTTTCCACGTTTACAGAAACCCTGTCGCCCACTTTGAATTTTCTCACTCCCGCGCCGGCTTCTGTGATGATGCCAACAAATTCATGGCCCAGAACGGTATTTTCCTTCGCACGGGGCACTGCACCATGCTTAATATGTAAATCGCTGGAACAAATCGTAGACAGTGTTACTTTTACAATAACATCTGTATCATTTTTCAGCACAGGCATAGGTCTGTCTTCCAGAACCACTTCGCCCTTACCTTTATATACAACAGCTTTCATCATGTTTTCCATAAATCATGCCTTCTTTCTTAGAATGTTTTTGCAACCTCTGTTGCCTGAGCCTTGGCTTTATCCATCAGCTCTTCCACAGGCCAAGCACCAATATCCAGGCCTTCTGTCGCCACGCAATCATACTTCTCGATACCAAAGAAAGCAGCCATCTGTTCCAGATATCTGGAGCCCTGTTCCATAGGGGAATCCGTATAGATACCACCTCTGGCTGTCAGGTAAACCATATGGTCAGCCTTGCAAAGGCCGTGGAGGCCATGTTCGTCTGTGTGGAATGTGATACCATCTACACAAAGATTTTCGATGTATACTTTCAGCAGCGCAGGAAAGCTCAGATCCCAGAAAGGCGCTGCGATCACGATCTTATCTGCTGCCGCAAACTGATGGGCATAACGGAAACGGGGATGGTCAAAGTTGCCTGCTTCCAGCAGTCTTTCTCTCTGCAGGAAGAAACCATCGGAGAAATAGGAAAGGTTTTCATCCATCAGGCAGAGGGTTTCCATTTCATAGTCACCTGTTTTTTCCAGTTCACCGATAAAATGATCTGCCAGCTGTTTGGAACGGGAACCTTCTCTGCGAATACAGCAATCTACGAATAATACTTTTTTCATCTCAAATTCCTCCTCAACCAATTTTTTCCACCGCCAGTTCTTTCAGTACGCCGTTTTTCAAGGCTTCTTCCAGATCTGCTTTCAGGGGAACAGAATCGGACGCACCTTTTTTGCCGATGGCGATGGCACTGGCTGCACTTGCCAGCTGCAGTGCTTCAGGCACTGTGCCGCCATTCAGCATGGAATACAGGAAATAACCACTGAAGGTATCCCCTGCAGCAGTTGTGTCAACCACATCTACCTTATGGCAAGGAATGATGTATGTTTCCCCATTATGGAAGCAGCATGCACCACGGCTGCCCAGTGTCAGCAGGATGCTGCAATGGGGGTATTTTTCTTTCAAAACAGGCAGAATATCATCTTCGGGGCTGCAGCCTGCGATCTGGCTGCCTTCCACTTCGTTTACGATAAGCCAGTCTAACAGATCCAGAGGATAACCCAGAACCTTTTCATTCATGGGAGCAGCATTCAGGGCTGTTTTTAACCCTCTCTTGTGGGCTTCTTCGATGATATAACCTACCAAATTCGTTTCATTCTGCAGCAGAACCAGACCTTCCTTGCCGAAGGAATCCAGTGTAGCGTCGATATATTCCTTTGTCAGCATCTGATTTGTACCGCCATAGAGGATAATGCAATTCTGACCATTCTGGTCCACCTGAATGATGGCATGCCCATTAGGCTGGTCTGTTGTCTGCATATAGGAAACGTCTACGCCATTCTTTTCCAGTTCTTTCACCAGCATATCCCCACCGGAACCAACAACGCCTGCATGATAAACAACATTCCCCGCCTTTGCTGCCGCGATGGACTGATTCAGACCTTTACCGCCGCAGTTGATAAACAGATCCAGAGAGGACATGGTTTCCCCTGGCAGAACGAAATGGTCCACATCATACACATAGTCCAGATTCAAAGAGCCAAAATTCAAAATTTTCACTGCAAGTTCCTCCTTAATCAATGCTTAAGCCGATTTTTCTTTCAATCTATCTCTCCAGGCAATCCCCAAAATGATGAGGAAAATGCCTACAACTCGAATCATACTGAATTCATTGAAGAAAACATAATCCAGAATAATGGACGTACTGAGCTGACCGATCAACATCAGCACAGAAGAAAGCATAGCGCCTGTTTTTGGTGTACCAATCACGATAAAAATCATAGCAACCAGGCCACAGATCGCCCCCAGATAAAATACAATGGGAACCTCTTTCACATGGGCCCAGTTCAATTCTGCGCCATTCCCCGTCAGAAAAACCAGCACAAAGGCGATGATGGTCGCTTCGATATAGTTGATCAGTGTGCCATTGGTCGTTCCCAGACACTGCTTTGCTTTTACATTTGTCATTCTATTGATGGTATTCAAAAAACCATTGGCAATCGCCGTCAGATAAAAAATCATCTCTTTCCCCTCCTTATCCGTTCACAACACACAGAATGCCTGCTAAAACCAGAATGTAGCAAGGCAGCTGTTTCAGGCTGAATTTTCTCTTTTCCACACCGAACCAACCATAGTGGTCTACCAGTGCAGAAGAAACCATCTGCCCGATAACGGAAAGGCTCATCATGGCTGTTGCGCCGATGCGAAGGGTCACCCAACTGCTGGATGCAACCATACCAACGCCCATAAAGCCTACCAGGTAGACATACCAGGGCGCGCCTTTAAAGGAGAGTTTCTTTTTCTCTTTTCCTTTGATATATAAAAGCAAAAGTACCATCGCAATGATGTGTACGAAAAAGCAAATACCAAACATGCTGTAATAATTCCCCAGCTGTGCATTCAGAGAGGTCATGCATCCCTGCAAGATGCCAGCCAGAACCAGTAAAAGGATATACATTTTTCTTCCTCCTAACCCTTTTTCCCTTAAATTTAAGTATAACACAACCTACTACATTCTTCAAACGCTTCCCTTCGAAATCGACCGATTCTCTCGCCTTTTTTCATAAACACTTTCCATTGCTTTTTTCCAAAAAATCATGTAAATTGTTTGTAAGACAATCGATTTGATTTTAAAGGAGGAAATACCTATGGCAAACGTACAGCCTCATATCCAGTTAGATGAAACACTCAATGTGAAATATGCACTGATGCCCGGCGACCCCGCCCGTCTGGATCGCATCGCCCCTTATCTTGAAAATGTACAGGAACTGGCCTTCAACAGAGAATATCGTTCTCTGGTTGGTGAATACAAAGGGGTTCGTATCCTTGCCATTTCCACAGGTATCGGCGGCGCATCTGCAGGCATTGCTGTTGAAGAACTGCACAATATCGGTGTGGAAGTTATGATCCGTATCGGCAGCTGTGGCACTCTGCAGCCCGAACTGAAAGTTGGCGATATCCTGATCGTAAACGGTGCTGTTCGTGATGATGGCGCATCCAAAGCGTATATTGCTGATAAATATCCCGCTGTTCCCGATACAGAACTGATGATCAACTGCATCGAAGCTGCAAAGGAAAACAACTTCCCCTACCATGTAGGAATCGCCAGAAGCCATGACAGCTTCTACACAGGTGATGAAGACAGAATCTATTCCTACTGGGCAGAACAGGGTGTTTACGGTTCCGATATGGAAACTGCTGCTCTCTTCACCATCGGTCGCTTGAGAGGCGTAAAAACCGCATCTATTCTGAACAACGTTGTTCCTTACGACGGCGATACATCTGAAAGCATCGGCAGCTATGTGGACGGCGAAAACCTGGCTATGGTAGGCGAAAAGAACGAGATCATCACAGCACTGGAAGCCTTTGTTAAATACCATAATAAATAAGAAACAGAAAAAGGACTATGAGAAATCTCATAGTCCTTTTTCTGTGCTTAAATATGGAATTCCAGCCATTCCAAAACATCCTGGAATACCTCTTCTTTATTCAACTCATTGATCAGCTCATGTCTGCATTCGGGATAAAGGATACATTCCACATCCTCCATGCCTGCTTTTTTGAAAGCATTTACTGCCTTTTTTACGCCCTTACCAAAATTACCTACAGGGTCTGCCTCACCGGAAATAAACAGAACAGGCAGATCCTCATCCATTCTCTGCAGCAATTCCATATCCTGCGCCAGCAGCATATTGCGGAACAACGTGCGATAGCCATTCAATGTGAAGATAAAGCCGCATCTTTCATCATTGATATATTCATCAACAGATTTCTCGTTTCTGGAAAGCCAGTCTTTTGGTGTTCTGACAGGCTCAAAGGCTTTATTGATAGAACCAAAAGCCAGTTTGTCTACGATCCTGCAGCGGTGATGATCGCCACGGAGCAGCGTGCCTGCCTTTACAATGGCAAGTCCCCCTGCCAAAACTGCCTTCGGCTGCCAGCCTGTGCCGCAGATGATCGCCCCGTCGATCTCATTGGGATACATGCAAAGATATCTTCTGGTGAAGAAGGAACCCATGCTATGCCCAAAGAGAAAATGAGGAATATCAGGATACTTTTTCTGCAGCAACAGCGTCATTCTATGCAAGTCCTGCAGAGGAACGATATCGCCTTTTTTTGCTGCAAAATAGCCCTTGTCCTCTTCATTGGTATAAGAATAGCCATGCCCCAGATGGTCATTCCCTGCCACAAGGATGCCATGCTCATTCAAAAATTCCGCAAACCCTTCATAGCGTTCCACATATTCCACCATACCATGAGCGATCTGCACGATAGCTCTGGGTTCACTATCTGGTGTCCAAATTACGCCATGGAGTTTTGTTTTTCCATCAGAGGAAGGAAAATAAATATGCTTTTTCATTTCCTTCGCCCTCCTTTCGTAAAAAAATCGGAGGAAAACTCCCCCGACTTTCTATTATTTAATATTTACCCATCAGGTCAAATACTTTTTCTACAAATGCTGCGCGATCCACCTCTGTTACAATGAATGTGTTGTGTTCATCAAACTGTTTATCGCTATACAGGTCTGTAACCGTTTTGCCAGATGTAATTTTGCCCTTTGTTTCTACATGCACACCGCACCATTCGCCTTTGAACAGTTCATGATAAGCTGTAAACAGTACCGCTGTAGGGTCATGGA
>NZ_JAFUMA010000101.1 GCF_017483025.1 Anaerotignum sp.
GACGAAGCCAGACGCGAACTTCGGTTCATCAGAGAACGCCGTAGGTTGGCAGAATTGTCTGATGATGCGATCGAGAAAAACTGCAGTATTCCGTCTTGTCCTTCTTCTGTTGCGGGCGCTGCCTTAAGCCTGGAAGATATGCTGGGAGAAGAAGAAATGACATTTTCCGAGGCGTTATTGGACTGGCTGATCAAAAAAGACCTGAACGATCCTGATGTTTATAAAAAAGCAAATATGGATCGAAAGCTCTTTTCAAAGATCCGCAGTAATGCTGATTATAAACCGAAAAAAAGTACGGCTATCGCTTTGGCACTGGCTCTGGAATTGGATCTGGAAGAAACAAAGGAATTCATCGGCAGAGCCGGCTATGCGCTGACACATAGCAGTAAATTCGATATTATCATCGAGTATTTCATCAGACAGAAAAACTATAATGTATTTGAGATCAATGAGGTGTTATTTGCCTATAATTACCCTCTGATCGGGTGCTGAATGGATGTCGCTTGCGAAGCGACCTTTACCTCCCTATTATTTCGTATACTTTAGTTGTAAGTAAGAAGTGCGAAATAACAGGGAGGTTTTATTTATGAAACAGAATTTGACAGAAATCGTATTTATCCTGGATAGAAGCGGATCTATGGCCGGTATGGAGGCAGATACTATCGGCGGGTTTAATAGCCTGATTGAAAAGCAGAAGAAAGAAAAAGGCGAAGCCATTATTTCTACTGTACTGTTCGATAATCAGAGAGAAGTGCTGCATAACAGAGTATGTCTGAATCGAATCAAACCTATGACAGAGGAAGAATACTATGTGCGTGGCAGTACAGCGCTGTTGGATGCAGTAGGATTTGCGATCGATCACATCATCAATGTCCGCAGACATACAAAAAAGGAATATCAGCCTGCAAAAACAATGTTCGTTATTATGACAGATGGCTATGAAAATGCCAGCACAAATTTTAGCTATAGAGATATCAGAAGAATGATCGAGCGTCAGAAAGAGCGTTATCACTGGCAGTTTATGTTTGTTGGTGCAAATATGGACGCCATCGGAGAGGCATCTAAATATGGTATCGATGCGGATATGGCAGTGGAATACCACTGTGACAGAAGAGGTACAGCAGTCAGCTATGATGCAATTTGCGGTGCGGTATCTGCAGTCCGCGCATGTGGTGCAGTACCTATGGGATGGAAGAACGAGGTTGAAAAAGACCGTAAAAGTAGAAGGAGGGAACGCTAATGTATGGTGCGATTTTAGGAGATATGATCGGCAGCCCTTATGAATTTGACAGGGGCAAGAAAACAAAAGAGTTCCCCTTATTTATCAGAAGCTCTATGTTCACCGATGATTCTGTAATGACGATCGCAGTAGCAGAAGCTTTTATGGAAGCAGAGCCGGGGGCATCTGACGACGAAATCAGACAGCTGCTTATCAGCAATATGCGCCGCTGGGGCAGAAAATACCCTTATGCCGGTTATGGGATGCGTTTCTCCATCTGGCTTGCGGAACCCAGACCGAAGCCTTATGGCAGTTACGGCAATGGCTCTGCAATGAGAGTATCGTCTGCGGCATGGTTGTTCGATGATCTGGATACAGTCAGAAAAATGGCAAGGTTGAGTGCAGAAGTGACACATAATCATCCGGAAGGGATTAAAGGCGCGGAATCTACAGCAGCAGCAATCTATCTTGCCAGAACAGGAAAAACGAAAGAAGAGATCAAAGAATATATCATCAATGAATTTGGCTATGATCTGAGCCGTACCTGTGATGAGATCAGACCTACATATTATCATGTGGAATCCTGCATGGGGACTGTGCCTGAAGCGATCACGGCGTTTCTGGAAGGGGATTCCTTTGAGGATGTTATCCGTACTGCAGTGTCCCTCGGCGGTGACTGCGATACATTAACAGCGATTGCAGGCAGTATTGCAGAAGGGTTCTACGGGGTACCTGAGGATCTGAAAAAAGAATGTGATTTCAGACTTACGAAGGGATTAAAAGATGTGGTTGATAGATTTGAAGGAAGGAGAGGGGCTTATGCAGAATGAATTTTTGGATAATAATCACTTGATCGTTGAAAAGATCCAGGCGTTTAAAGCAGAGCCGAAAGGGGAAACCTATGGCGCGGTTCTCAGACAGGTGTATGAAAGAATGACGGATGACGGACACTTTCTTATCCCTGTATGGACACCTGAGGAAGAAAAGGACAGCGAAAATCCGACTTTTTGCTTCCATCAGCTGCAGACCGATGACGGATGTACCTATCTTGTAGCGTTTACGGATGTGGATGAGGTGAATAAAGGGGAAGAAAGCGGGATCCTTTCTGATTATATCGACCAGTTCTTTGATATCGTGTTTTCTGCAGAACACGCAGCCGGCTTTATGCTGAACCCTTGGGGTGAGAATTGCTTTTCTTTTTCTAAAGCGATGATGCAGACGATCGTGGACCGTTATGAAGTGGAAAATGACCCTCAAAAAGGGAATGCGTTGCTGGAAAAAGCCATTCATTTCGCAACAGAGAAACACGCCGGAGGTGTTAGAAAAGGCACTGATAGAGCGTATATCGGGCATCCTCTGGAAGTCATGAATATCCTGATGCACATGGACGCTGATCGGGAACTGATGATGGCGGGTTTGCTGCATGATACGATTGAGGATACGGATACAACATATCTGGATATCAAGAATGAGTTTGGTCTGGATGTAGCGGCATTGGTGGCGGCACATAGCGAACCCCCTGAAGCGACTTGGGAGGATGGCAGAAGACAGACTGTAGAAGAACTGGATTACTGTTCTTTCCGTGAGAAACTCCTGATCATGGCTGATGTAACGGCTAATTTGCGTAGCCTATGGAGAGATTACAGACATATCGGCGAATCTCTGTGGGAACGTTTTAATGCACCGAAAAACAGACAGGCATGGTTCTATGGTGCGGTACAGGATAAAATGGCAGAGATGCAGCAGTATATGGAAACAGCAGAGGTTTATTGGGAGATGGTAGGCTTGTATAAGGATCTGTTTGTGGATTATTATATCGACAGGGATAGAGAAATCATCTACCAGTATTGTGCTGATGGCACTTGCTTTGCGCTTAAAAAAGGAGAAGGGGAATGGAAACCTGCAGAACTGCCAGATGGACTGGAAGTGGTAAGAAGGGCAGATGCAGAGAGAATGGAAGATTATTGGAACATGAAATAATAATTTGTATATAGCGGAAAACGATGTCGTTTTCCGCTTTTTTCATTTATTTTTATAATGGGTGATTTGGATGGACAGATTTTGGGACAGGATGTGCTGTAAAATGGACCTAAAAATCAAATAGTGTTTTGGGTTATGTTCTAATTTGCTATAATAGATAAAAGCAGGATGGAATGATAACCATTATATTGGAAGGTGGGTCATGCTATGGGATTTTTCAGCAGTAGAATTGAGTTAGATCAGAAGATAAAAAGTCAGGAACAAGAAATAAAAAATCTGTTGAGCGAATGTAGCTACCATAA
>NZ_JAFUMA010000102.1 GCF_017483025.1 Anaerotignum sp.
CTTTATCTATCAGATTACCATTCTGCAAGTAAGCGTCCATATATCTATTCACCATATGGAGCATATTGAAGCCATCGCTCTGGGTCGGATTTCGCAAATCCAATACGGAAATATCATAGCCGTAATATTTCTCTGCAATAGGGGCATAGCTGCGGAGCAAATCACCTTTCGTATCTGTCGTAACAAAACTCATCCCCGAAGCACAACAGTATTCTAGGTTGGGATATAGAAACTTTGCTGTTTTACCAACACCCGCTGCACCGATCATCAGTGCATGAACATCGCCTTCCTCAATGATCGCTTTCGCTTTTTTCTTCTGAAATGTTGCTCCGATAATAATTCCCTGTGGTAGATTCTTTGGATTCTCTTTTCTCCATTTCTTGGGCTCATAATCGATCCGCTTGAAGTTCTGGTCGATTTCCTTTGCAGTCGCAAAGCTGGCAGAGCCATGTTGTCCATCACCAACTGTCTTGCTTTTAATGTCCAATGTTTTTCTGTCCAGAAACATCATTAGAAGGATAAATGCTCCAAAAAGCAAACCCAAAGGGATTACTGCCATCAATCTATCTGACATATCTTCATCTCCTTTACCTCATATCCAGTTTTTCAATTTCATTTTTTCTGGCATCCAGAATACTATTTCGTCGTTCCAGTTCCAAGGGATAGTCCGTTTTGATATAAACTGCAGCTTTGATCGAAAGATCTGCAATCATTTTCAGACATAAAAAAAGAGACTGACTGTCTTTTTGCAATGCTTTTTCCAAACAGCCAATCTCTTTTTGCAATGTATTGAGCCTTGCCTTCATTTTTGAATGATCAAGATATGCCTTGTATGCCTTTTCCAATTCCATGACAGTATTCTGATATACCGTTAGTTTCGGTAACTCTTGTTGATTTTCGATCACACAAATCAGATCCACCGAAAGATCTGCCATACGAAGCAGGCTTGCTTCCAACTTTTTCAGGGTTCCCTCTATTTTGTTTTCTGCTTCTTTCTGTACCTGCTCAAATTCTTTTTTAATGCCCTCGATATAGAAAATGATCCTTTTTTTGGCAAAGCCATTCTCTTTCCACTTCATATAAGGTTCTTCCGTCTTGGCATTTATAATCCCAAGCCTTCGAACGATTTTATGATAAGTAACCTTTTTCGGATGCGCCTGAGGCAGGATTGGTTCTACATTATTTTCAGCCTTCAGCTGCTCATTCCAATCTTTATAAAAAGGGTATTCCCTATGCAGTTGTTCCGTCGAATAACCCGTTGCCAAAAGTAAATCCATCAACTTTTCTGCCGCTTCGATACCAGCGGGATCATAGTCTGTGCAAATGTAGACATCCATGATCGTTTCTTTATGATCCTCCACGAATTTCAAAAGCGGTTTCGGGGATACCCCATCCAAAGCAATATAGTTTTCTTTTTGCCATTCCTCTGGATATAGAGTAATATAGGACAGCAGATCCACCGCCGCTTCGAAAACAAACAGATTCCGTCCACCACCTCTCCAGCAAAATCCATACTGAGCATCAGAACCCCTCACAGTCATTTTGAAGCCACCGTCTGCAGCAGACTTCTCACTGGCATATCTCGGAATACCATTTTTATCCGTTCCCACAAAAGCGATATTGTTATGCATTTTCTCCTGATAGAGCAGTTTTTGTTCCACAAAGAATTTCACCACATCCGTAGACAGAAATCTCGTTTTTGTCAGATAAGCAAATAGTCGCTTCATGTTGTCAGCCTTTTCAGATAATTGGAATTTTGCCTTCGGCTTTTTCACTTCAAAATTTGTTGTTTCATCTTTTCGATATTCCGGGATTTCTCCGTTCAGCAACTCCTGCATCGCCTCTTTGAATGTCAGTCCATAAAACTCCTGCAGAAATTTCACTGTATATCCGCCATTCTGATTTTTATGGTCATACCAACGGTTCCCACGAACGGAAATACTATCATGCTCTCCGGTAGAATCTCGATAAATCAATCGACTTTCACTACCGGTCTGTTTCAGACGTTCCCCTCGAAAACGAAGATACTCCTCTAGGTCCACTTTATTTGCTTTATCAATTTGTTCTTTCGTATAATACGCCATCATTCTTCCCTCGTTTCTGGAAATAAAAAAGAGCCTCTCGGCTCATCACATACTCATTTCAGGTTCTGACAATTCCAATGTTTCCTCTGGTTCTGGTAACACCTGTACAGATTCTTCATATTTCTTCAGCCATGCAGAATTGCCCTGCAGATTTTCTGTGAACATCTTTCTTGCAAATTTGAACTCATCCCCTACCATACCTGCCCGTACAAGCCAAGTACGAAACAAAAACTTTTCGTTTGGTGAGTCATTTTCTTTCTGACTGATTTTCTTCTGTTTTTCTGCATAGCTACTAATCGTCTGTGTCAACTGAATACAACTCATCACTTCCTGTTCCTTCAAAGTGCTTTTGAAAATCGGGAAAGCTACTGTACCGTTTTCATCCATCTGAGAGCAGTCAGCCAATGCATCAAATTCTCTTTCCAGTGCCTTTTGGAATAATACACCTTTCCCTGAAAAAATATTTTCTAAATTCGTCTGGTAGCGTTCCTTATTCTCAATCCCTATAGCCTCCAGAGTGATCACCAGATTTGTTGTTTCATTCGTCACTGCACCGCCCAAATCCAATCCCGTAACAACTTTACTGAGCATACCAAAATCAGATTCATATAACAGAGGAGAACATATCTTCATGTGATAGAGATGGTTTGCACCAACCATTCTTCCATTTAGATATCTTTCTGAACGAATATTTTCGCCCGGAGCAACGATCCATTCTCTTCCCCTGCTGTCTTTCACCATATATTTATCTCCGTCAAAGGAATACTCCGCCTTCGTTTGAAATAGTTCTCCCATGATCTCCGCAGCACGTTTTCTGGTCATTCCAGTCAGTTCCAAATTGACTCTATATCTTTTCCATCGCATTCCTTTCACCTCCTACATCTTCTGTCCAAGGGCTTCTTTTTTCTCTTTGATTTTTCTCAACAGTTTCTTTTCAGTCGTCGGAATCACCTTTTGTTGCCTATGATAATCATCTTCTATCATACGACTGATATTTTTCAGCAGACGCAGAAATTCCTGTTTGGATCTAGTTCTTGCAAAATCCTGATACATCTTTTCTTCATGCTCCTGATTTTTGATTTCCTCTAGAGTTTTCTGTACTTCAGCCTGTTCTTCGGTTTCTTCTTCCTGCTCGATTTGAAACACAGCCGCTTCTTCTGATAATCGAACTGCACTTTTCAAAACCAGGTTTTTGATATTTCGGAATTCCGGCTCATCTACCAGCCTTCGTCTTGCTTTTTCTTTATTCTGATAGGTAAAAAGCACCTCATCCTTCAATCCCAGCCAACTTTGATAGACTGCATTGATCTTCTCATCCCTGCTGATTTCAGAAACAATAGCATCGACCAGCAATTTATTTTCTCGATCCAGCCTTCCATATACCTTTTTATGTTTCGCTGTTTTCAAGTTCTCAGCCAACTTCAAGAGCAACGCTTCTGCCAACGGATTACCTTCATGCTCCGCACCGATGGCCTTTTTCAATTTAGTATCGAAAAGTTCCTTCAGAGAATTTCGCATCTCATCTTTCTTTTCATAGATGTGATAGAGATCATCCCGAAAAATATCTTTTGCAAAAGTCCTTCGCAAATTTTCAATTCCTTTGTTAGATAAAAACCCTTCTCTCGAATTTTTTGAATAACACATCAAATGGATATGCGGATGATGCCCTTCATCATGGAAGGCTCCATACCACACCAGATTTTCAAGAGGGATATTCATTTCCTTTGCAATATCCGGCACATGGCTTTTCACAATATCTCTCCATGCATCTGCATGATCAAAACCAAGTCTTGTCGCATCTTCTCTGCGAATGGAAATGACATGAGTCCAAATAATACCTTTATGTTCCGCTGCCATTTTTGCTACTTTATTTAAATCAATGGTTTTATCAGATCCATTCCAGAGAGCGTGTCCTTGTTCACTCCGTTCTGCTCTGGGTCTTTTTGCCAGATAACCAACATAGTTATCTATCTCTCCCGATTGAAATATATTTTGTTCTGCGATACTGCTGATCAGTTCAGTCGCATTTGCTCTGGTTTGATGTTGCAGATAATCTTCATATACAAATTGGCATCGTTCTTTCAGTTCATGATTTTTCTTCAATTCTTTTTCGATCCATTGAATTTGTTTTTCTGTAGCCGCTTCCATATCTTCCACCGAAAATTTTTCCGCATAAGGTCTGGTCGCAATATACTTCACATAATTTTTCACCTTTCCTTTTCCAGCGTTTTTCAAATATCTGGATGTAAAAATAATCCTCGACATTTATTCTCCTCTCTGATATTTCACGGCATCCTCCATGCGTATGATGCCATTGATTTTCTTCACCTCATTCACACAGCGAATATGTAGTTTTTGTAAAGTTTCATCATCCATCTCATTGATCGAAGCCAGCATCTGCTCCAGTTTTGCCATTTCAACAGCTATTTTAAAAAGCAATTTTGCAAGCCGCCGTTCTGTAGAAGAAATGGAGCCATCTATGGCTTCTAAAATCACATCGGATAAAAATGCCGTATGACTTTGGGCAGCCAGATATCCGGAATAGAATTCTATCGCCCGTTCAATAAAATCATTCCTGACTGTCATGCCGGACAGCACCATTCCCTCTGTACATTTCAACATGCTCCTTTCCGTTAAACGAATCGTCACTTTGGTTCGTTTCTGCTCCAGTTCAATTTCGGTATATTTACGTCCCAATCACACCACTCCTTTCCGCTGAAATCCAATCATCAGAAGCAAAATTCTGTAGATGTCACACTTGAGGTCACTATACAACCCACTTTTCCCTAAGCGAACATGATTTCATCTGCCTTTTCTGTCTTTGCTTTGATGTCAGTGTTTCATTTCTGATGTCAGTCGACTAAAGCAAAAAATCCCCACACTGTGGGGATTTGAGAGAATTCGGCGGCAATCTGATGCCTGCCTTTAACCTGCAAGTATTTTCGCCTTTCTCGGTTTGCTGGCAAAACCGATCTTTTTCATTCCAAACAGAGGCTGTTCATCGCTCCTTTCGTAAAACAGGAGGAAATTCCGCGAAATCCCTTTAGCCCTTCACCTCCTCGCCTTCGTTCTGAAAAGCCCGCACACGGGCGGACAGGGTGCAAAAAAGGCAGACACTGCTGTCCGCCTTTTTGTTTTCTCTGCTTTCTAAACATTGCATTATACAATATTGAGCATTAATTGAAAGTTTAAATTCTCAAGATATTCTTTAATCTGTTTGTTTTCGCTTAATAATTTATCAAACAATTCTTTTGTTTTCTGTTCACAGAGATTTATTAAGGATTCTACATCCTCAAAACTCTTTACTGCATAGAATTCGCGTTGAGGCTGAAAATACACCATAACTTTTTTATCCATGCTAATTAAATTCAGAATATTATTCAGAGTACCTCTACTCTCGCCATTCCAAATCATCAGACCGCAATCTGCATCTTCAGCCATTTTCAAATCCTTTGCAGCATAATACTGAAAGCCTTTGATGCCTTTTTTTACCGAAACATTTTCTACGTTCCAGCCACCAATATTATTTCTCGCCTTACCTTCCGACGCATAAACAACTACATTTTTATAAAGCTGCTGTGCAAAATGGTTCTGAACAACTGTATCAATGCCATTAGCATCACCAACAAGAATAGTAAATTCTTTTGAAACCATAGTATTCAATTTTTTAATTACTTTCTCATCGAGTTTTTTTATAGCTCGAGGTCCTGCAATAAAAACTTTCATTGATATCACCTACTATTTTTGGTTTTCGTAATCGTCAGAACAAAAATGTCTTTCACTTTTTCGTCTTCCCTTAATGCTCTTACGCATTCATTAAGGGATCTTCCAGTCATATAAAGATCATCCACAATAAGTATATTATACTCTCTTTTTGCGAACTTTTGTAGTGAAATCGTTCCCTCCAGTGCATCTTTTTCTCCATCCAAATTTTTTGATTGAATTGAAGATGTTTTTAAAAGAACATCATTATAGAAGCCTCGATCAATATATTTGCCAATTGCATCTGCAATTTCTTCAGCTGGTTGATACACTCTTGGTTTTGAAGGAGGCACAGAAATTACTATATCAACGCTTCTCAAAGCAGCCCAACTATCGAGAAAAGGTTCTATTTCCTCCATAATCAAATCCAGATTTTCATATACATTTTTATATTTGAAATGGTAAAGCAATTCACCAAGTTTGCTTCTGTCATTCTTAAAAATAGGATGACCAAATACATCTTCTCCGACAATTTCACTGTGTACCGTATGTACATCCATAGCGTATCCTTCTGTCCAGTCACCATATATTTTGATTGGTTTTAATGCCATTATCCTTCCTCCTTGCTGTTATTCTCATCGTATTTTATACCAATTTCTGTAATACACTCTTTCAAACTTTTTGTTCCTGAAAGAATATCCATACACTGTTCTCTCATCTTAGGTGTTAAATCATAGCCTTCCATCTTTGCAGACATCGCCGTATTATCCAGTATTCTTTTCATTTTATTTTCATTTTCAGACGCCATATCAACACCCCTAACTTTCTTTTTATATTATACCATACATCACTTTCATTCCATATTACTATCACAAATTTCTTCAACAAGGTCTTTTTTTATTTCCTCTACCTGCTTCTTTGAAACTGGCTTCTGTTTTACTAATTCATCCTTTTCCTCAATATATTCCCTTACATCGGCAGGTACCAACTTTTTGTAAAGTTTATCCACCGTATCTGACAGTTCTGCTTCGATAGAGATTTCCTTTTTCTTAGCATACCGCAACAAAGCATTATACTTTTCTGAATTAAATTTGATTTGAATTACAGATTGTTTCAATTGTTATCACCTCAACATAAAAAGAAACCGTGTTTCCACAGTTCCTCTCAATTCTAATATTAAATTTGTTTCACATAGACGCAGTCGTAAGGTACATCGTCATCATATAAATTTCTCACCAATACCAGCAATACCTTCTTACCTTCCAGCTCTGATACTGTCTGTAGCATATTTTTCACTCGCCACAAATAATTCCCTGCGATCACATAAATCCATTCTTTTTCTATCTTCGTGATCCTTTCAAACTGACCTTTGAAGATATAAACCAACTTATTTTCAAAGGCAAATTGGAAGTCTCGATGGAAGAAGCCATCTTCCAGATCCAATGTTTTATACTTCAGATCTACCAAAAGATAACTAATCAACTGCGCCAACAACGGTGTAACCACCATTACTACTTTAAACACGATCCCTCTTGACCAAAGACTATGAAAGATAAGAATCTCCATGCAAATAGCCAAGGCGCAAGCCAATATCGCCAGCCCAACTTTTTCTTTGGTCGCCTGCCTCTTTCGGCGTTCCAGCAATTCTATACTCTCACGATGAAAGTCAGCCAACGCCTCATTGATTTCCATATCATCGAAGTCATAAGGAACAACCATATTTTCTTCGTACATCATATTTGGCATATTGGCTCACCTCCATTCTATTATTTTACTGCAGATCAGAATACCAATCTCATCTGATACCAAACTACATTACCATGAACAGACTCTGAAACACCTTCGTCTACAAAACCGAATTTCGCATAATAGTGCAGCAGTTTATCTTTGCAAGTCAGCACCAGACCTTTTCTTCCCTGGGCTTTTGCATCTGCGATTGCCTGTTTCATCAACGCTTCCGCACATCCCTGTCTGCGATAAGAAGGGATCGTATTCACACCAAAAATCATCTGCCAATCGCCTGCTTCATCATGCATCTCAGCCTTTTCATACATTTCATCCGTCAGATCTGGAATGCTTGTCACCATACCATCCACAAATCCAATCAGTTTATCTCCATCAAATAATAACCAGAAATGGTCAGCATAATGCTCCAGACGTCCTTTGAAATCTTTTTCTGTCGCCGCTTCTAAGGGAGGAAAACACTCTCTTTCCACCGCAACTAATGCTGCCAGATCTTCCATTGTCGCTTTTCTAATCAGCATTTTTCTACATCTCCTAACACTATTCTTCATTTTACGACACCACAGCAGAAATTATTTTTCAATCACATCTCCATTTGTGGCTCTTCTTCAGGGCCTGTGATATTCACATACTCCCCAATAATATTTAACGCTTCATAGTAGTCCTTTGCTTCCTGTGTTACTCTTTTCGTCATTTCCTTTGCCTGTTCAGGCATATCATTTTCCCGCAAAGTTCTTGCTGCAATGCCAAGCAGATTGAAGATATTGCCATTCTGACCGATCAATTCACAGTCCGGTTTCTCAGGCTTAGCCGTTTCATAATCCCATCCAAAGCGGTTGAACTTGAAATCACTGAGCCATGTTCCACCAAAGATATAATGGGTATTGAGCCGCCAAATAGCCAGCTTTCCAATGTCAAGTTCCACATCCTTCATTTCAAATACCAGATGAGGAACGTCATCATAATCAAAGGCATAGACCTCATCAAAACTGCTATCGTTTTTCAAAATTCCTTCCTGCCGCAGCATCTGATGGATGCCATCAATCCATTCGTTTAGATCACCACCACAGCCGGGGATCACAAGCCCTTCCCTGATATTTTTCAAATCTTCTATTTCAATCTTCTTCATCGATCTACCTCCTCATAACCTTCCGTATGCATAAAAATGTTTGATCCAATAGGAACTACCCAAGTTCGCATAGCCAATAGGGTCACCACAATGGAGCATCTGATTATCTCCAACGTAAATACCAACATGGGTCACAGGATTACTGCTCTGATATGTCCCTGTAAAAAACACCAGATCCCCAGGCTTCACTTCGTTCTTTGGCACCGGAATACACTTATTATAGATAGCCTGGGCAGAAGTTCTTGGCAAATTATGAACACCAGAATGGGTATAGACCCAACATACAAATCCGGAACAGTCAAAGCTTGTTTCTGGTGAACTGCCGCCCCAAACATACGGAAATCCTATGTACTTCGTTGCCTCACTCATCAACTGTGCAAAAGTTTCGTCATTGAAAGCTTCACCGGGGATACCAATCATTTTATCTGTTACTGTATAACCATATCGGATATACAGATACAAACTTCGGATTTCCTCTTTCTGTTGACCTGTAAACGCCATAGAAAGATAATCTTCCAGCGCCGAATATATCGTCTCGTCATCCTCGCAGCCATCGAAGCAATCCACATAGTCTTCATAAAATTCCTCGCCGAATTCAGATAAATCTTTCATAAAATAAAGGACATAAAAAAAGGACTTGACCTTGATTTCGTCAATCCCCTCCGCATCCATCTCTTCTATTGCTATTTCTATCTGATCAAATGCCTCTATCATCTCCTCCATATAATCAGTCAGTTCCTCTGATGCACCGCTTGGAATCGGGCCACCATCAAATACAATCTTAGCGATTTCTCTACTGTATCCTGCCTCTCCATTGACAATCGAAACAATCGTCAAAAGCGGCAGCAGAATGACAACCACAATACCCACAACGGTAGATGCAAACAGCGTTCTAACTCGTTTATCGTGTGCCAGATCCAACGCCTTCTTCGCAAGGATCACTGCTGTTGCTGACAATTCGCATCCCCACTTTCCTTACATCATCTGCATATTTTCCTCCATGCTCTGCTCCTCTTCCAACTGAAGAGACTCCTTTAATTCTTGTACAATGGCGTAGACTTCAGGATTCATCCAATCACTGGATTTCTTGAAATCAGAAATCAGTGTATCCTCGCCAGAAATACACTGGAGAAAATCTATCGCTCCAATCTCCATCTTTTCGATGCCTAATGCTTTCCAGTTGCTCTCTGGCAGGTTTCGGTAGGCTTCCACGGCATCATCCAGCCTTTCGTAAGATGTGACTGCAAGGGGTGCAGCATTCAGATCATCTACCACATAAAAATGATGGATAAACCGTTCATGGTATCGCAAATATTCCACGTCATCTTTGGAAACCACCTTTTCCACCTCCGAAATATGAAAGCTAAACTGTTCCCCAGCCGAACCCTTTCCATACAAAATCTGATCCCAATTCTGCCAGTCAACTTTCTGATCCTGCTCTACAAAAAGATATTCACCATCGTATAAATAAACGGTATCCCCGTCAGTCAAATGGTCAATCTGTTCCACAATACGGATATCATTGGTCTGTTTAATTTCCATAAGGAACTGCGGCACATCCGTAAAACCAACGGAATCAACAAACAGAGCATCCACCTTTCTGCCATTATTCATTACAATCACATCACCTACAGATAAGGAGTGCCCTTTAAAATCCTTTGGTCGTTCCAGATTGAACCTTCTGAAAATTTTTTCTGGATTGTCGAACACCCGCAGCGGCGCGATATAAATCAGTTCATAATTTTCTCTGCTAATTGCCATATCGTGTTTTCGGAGGTAGTCCGTATTCATGAAATGATACTCAGATTTATCCTTTTTCAACTGATAAATCCCTACCAGATTTCTTCGTCCATGTACCAGATTTGTTTCTCTTAATTTTTCATCTTTCATCTAAATCCCTCCTTATCGTCCTCCAGCATTCCCAAACAATTCTTCTTTATATTTCTGCGCTTTGACCACCAGATGATAAACTTCCGAACCATGACGAAATACACAGACGCCTTTGGTCGGGGTACTGATCAGATCAAACAGACAGTCATCCAACCGCAGCATTTCGATATACTCCTTCTTATAGATATTACCTGGGTTAAATAAAAACTGGTGTGTGGGAATGGCAAACAGCGGTTTCGTCATTTCTTTTACATCCTGCCGATTGAAATCCTCAATATTCTGACTGGCGATGACCACAGCACTATCCTTCTTTCTCACTCGTTTCATAGCATTTCGGATATATTCAATAGCAGTCAGGTTCGTTAAAAACAAATATAATTCATCAATAAATGCTGCTGTATTGCCTTTGGTCAGCAGTGCATCTGACATATAGGAAAGCACATTGAACAACATCGCATTTCGAATGGATGTATCAGTCTCCATGATACCTTTGACACCGAAGCAGATAAATTTATCTGTAGTGATATTGGTATATCCATTGAAAAATTTACTGTCTGCACCAATACAAATGGATTTCAGTTTCAGACAGAGGTTTCGTACCGTTTCTCTGGTGAAAATATTTCGTTTGCCGTCCTCATAGCCATTCAAAACATTTTCCGCATAGGCATATAAATCCGATAAAATTGGGTAATCCGTACGAGTCAGATTTGAAAGTCTGGTATCATCAGTGATTCCTTTCTCCCTGTAAAGCTGCTCCATAAAAATCTCCAGCACATCGATTTCGGCACTGGTGAAATACTTATAGGAACGGAAAAAATCCCGCAGGAAGGAAAGGTGCCTAGATACCACAGAACCTCTTTCTTCTTCCCATCGTTTCGGTTCCAATACGTTTATGATGTACTCGCCGCCGGTCAGATCGATATAGCAGCCTTCTAAATTCAAGGTCAGATCCACATACTCCATTTCCGGATCTAAGCAAATGATGTCCATACC